>JBKOXO010000186.1:0-7480 GCA_046744105.1 Actinomycetota bacterium | reverse complement strand
GTTCGATGTTCGCCGCTATGCAGACGCTCCGGACAACCCGGGGCGGCTCAGCACTAATGGATTGCCTCGGGCGTCTCAATGCGTGCTGGCATTTTCTGCCACTCGTGGTAGTCTTAACCATACCTTAGCTATTTCCTTATCTTTTATTTCTTTGCTACCGCATAATTCTTGCCATGTTCGCTCTGGTGCTCCTTGGCCTGTTCCTGCTTGTCGCCGTGGCGAGCCTGCTGGGTCTCACCGGCGACTCCCGCGACCTGCGGCCGCGCCTTCCCGTGCAGGCGGGCGGCGAGCAGCCCGAGCCGGGTTGGACGGAGCGTCTGGCTGACACCGCCCTGCCGCCGTACGGACGTCTCCGCCTGCGCCGGCTCCGACGTCGGTAACGTGCCACTGGGGCCCCCGTGGCTCAGCGGATAGAGCTGCCGCCTTCTACGCGGTAGGGCGCGCACTCCGACATCGTGGTGACCGCATCCGCCGACCGCGGCCGGACCTGGACCAAGCCCGCGACCGCGACACCCACGACGTTGTGACCTACTTCCAGCCGAACCTAGCCATCAACGAGGCAGGCCGGCTCGGCATCTCCGCCTTCGCCCCCGCGCACGGGCACGTGAACCAAGTAGCGCGCGAGGTTCTGTATCGCCAATTGCACACCCTGCGACCGATCGGTGACGAGTTCCCTGGTCGGCCAGCGCGTCGCATAAATGCGGCGGCGCAGCTCGTCGATCTCGCCCTGAGGTACTTCGATTCGGAACGGCCGGACCGCGCTCTCCGCGCTCGCAGTCGTGGTGTCGCTCATGATCGTGTCCTGCCTGTTCGCGTCCGCTAGGCATCTTGTCGGTCGATCGTCGAGTGTCGCGACGTCGAAGCGAACATCCCTCAATGACCGTAGAGCCGAAGACTCCATGAGGCGAGAGGCGGCCGCACGCTCATGCGCGCCGTTGGCGATCGGCAATGACTCCCGACGAAGCTCTCGCTCGGACACCCGACCCCGAGCTCCGATCATCACGGCCAAGACGTAGCGAGCGCTCAGATTGCCCGATCTGCGTGCGTGCCGTCGGAAGGGGCGCCTTTCGGGCATCGCGCCAGATCGAAGTCTCCCGCGTCAAGATTTCTGGCACACCCCGGCAATATCGGTCCGGGGTCGGGAGCGTGGAGGACAGCGCTGACGCCTGCGGCCGCTCAGCGCCCGGCAAGCCACTCGCGGTAGCTGACCTCGCCCAGAATCGCCTCACCGACCGGTACCAGTGACTGCTCGCTGAGCTCGGTCCCGAAGTAGCGGGCGTGCTTGTCAGTGATCACCTCGCGCGAATCGTTGCGGTCTGCAAGCGCCGTGCGGAAGAACTCGTCCATCCGGTACTGCTCGGGCCCGGCCACCTCGACCCGGCCGCTCAGCGGCGAGCCGGCCGCGACGCGGGTTATCACTCGGACGAGGTCATCGAGCGCGAGGGGTTGAAAGCGCACCGGGGCAATCCGCACTGCGCCACCTTCGGTGGCCGAGTCGGCGATGCCCGGGATGTACTCGAAGACCTCCGTCGCGTAGATCAGCGAGTAAGGAACGGCCGACTTCTCGATCAGCTCGGCCTGCGCGACCTTCGCACGGAAGTAGCCGCTGTCGGGAAGTCCGTCGCAACCCACCACGACAGCGCGACGTAGTTACAAACGCCCGGGGCCGCGGCGGCGAGCAGGTTCCGGGTGGACGTTTCGAAGAACTCCAGCATTGCGGCACCCTGAAGCCCCTGGGCGTTCAACACATCGATGAGGACGGCCGCCTCGGCCAGAGCATCGGCCAGCCCTTCACCGGTCAGGGTGTTGACGCCCGTGTTGCGCGAGGCGGCTACTGCCTCGTGGCCATCCTCGCCGAGCTTGGCTACGACCTTGCGGCCGATGAAACCGGTACCACCAATGACAACGATCATAAGGATTCCTTTCTGTCCGAGGAGGACCGCTGGCGAAGAGTTATGCGGGTTTGCCGGCGTCGATCCACTGGCGGAAGACGGCGACGCGCTCGGCGGGCCATGCTCCGTCGCATGGCATCGTGCTGGCCTCGAGCCGGCCAAGGATTGCGCTGGCGTGGGTGGAGACCTCGTCATGGGACCAGAGGTCGAAGGCGAAGCGCATCGCATCGCGGTCGCTCTCCCGGAACAGCGGCTTGATGTCCTGCTCGTAATGCATCGGCTCGTCCTCCATCGCGACTGCGGCGGGTTGGCCGCCGGTGGCGAAGCGACTCGTCGCGCCCCAGTCGGCGAAGTGCCGGGCAAGCGAGTTCCCCGACGCCGTCGAGCGCACGCTGAACCGGGTTGAGCGCGCTACCGATCGTAAGCGTGATCGCCCTCATCTCCCACAGGATCGGATTCGCGACCGTCGTCGAGTCGAAGATCAAACTATGCCGCGTTCTTGACGCCGGACAGCATCCACAGCGGCACCAAGAGGACCTAAACTCGTCAGGCCTTCCCTTGCCGGGTCAGACAGGGTCGGGTTGACTTTCACCCGACCGGATGGGGGTTCGGTATGGCGTCAATTTCCGAGCGGGAGAACCGGGAGATCCAGGCGGCAAACGCATCTGGCAATACGCCGGTCGTGTTCATTCATGGCCTGTGGCTGCTGCCGAGCAGCTGGGCCAACTGGGCGGACTTGTTCAAGCAGGCCGGATACGCGCCGCTGACGCCGGACTGGCCAGACGATCCGGAAACGGTGGGCGAGGCCAGGGCGAACCCGGAGGTCCTCGCCAAGAAGACCTTGAAGCAGGTCGCCGATCACACCACCGAGATCATCAGTGCCCTGGACAAGAAACCAGCGGTAGTGGGGCACTCGACCGGGGGCTTGCTGGCGCAGATGCTCGCAGGCCGGGGGCCTCTCGGCGGTCACGGTCGCGATCGACCCCCGGGGTCTTCCGCGGGGTTTTGCCTCTACCGGCCTCTGTGCTCAAGGGGGTGGGCCCGTTCCTCGTCGACCCGCGCACCCGCGGCCGCGCGATCACGCTCACCTTCGACCAGTTCACCTACGGCTGGGTGAACGCGCTGGAGGAGAAGGAGGCCAAACAGCTCTACGACACGTTCCACGTCGCCGGCTCCGGGATCGCTCTCGTGCAGATGGGCAACGCCAACCTCAACCCGTGGACGCAGGCGAAGGTGAACACGACCAACCCCGACCGCGGTCCCCTGCTGATCATCGACGGCGAGAAGGACCACACGGTGCCGTGGGCGATCGCGAACGCCGCCTACAAGCGGCAGAGGCGCAACCCCGCCGTGACGGAGATCGTGAAGATCCCCAACCGAGGCCACTCCCTCACCATCGACCACGGCTGGCGCGAGGTCGCCCAGACCGCGCTCGACTTCGTCAACCGGTTCACCTAAGCGGCCACTCCGCGGCAACGACAGCCTAAGCGCCAGTTGGCCCGCTGCAGCCGCCAACAAGATCGACCTGTGCCATCTTCTTGACGCAACACAATCTGCCACCGATAAGGTGCCCGAGAGGGACTATCGGCCGACGCGAGTCGACCCCGGCCGCAACGACGCAGCCGCTGGCCAACTTCCGACGGCGCCCGCCGAACACAAACCGAGCCCGACACCAGCGAGGCTCCCCGGGCGTACCCCCGAACGCCGCTAAGGTCGGGCTGAAGCTCGCTCACGAGCCCAAGGAGATCGACGTGGAGCCCCGAATTCTCGGGACTCGACTACGGATAACACGGGCCTACCGGAGCTACGGCGCTCGTGTGCCTTCGCGGTAGTGGCAGTCGCCTGCAAACAGGAGAAACCGCGTACGCGGCCCCGCAGGGTAAACGGCGCCCATGCGCACCGAACATCGGGCTGATACAGGTCGCCGGCGGCAGCCATGTGGTGGCGCCTCGCGCCCCAGGTAGATTAGTAGATCGCACGTGGATATTCGCGCTCATGCCGATGAGCGGTAGATCATCTTGTGGCCGAGTACGCGCCTGAGCTTCGCGCGTGGCTGGCTGACTTACCTACTAAAGTTGCCCGCGAATCCGGAGCTGGCGCGGTCCGCCTGCAGCAACGCACCAGCGCCCTCGCGCGATAGCTGGAGTGGTGCGAAGCTCTGGACCGTGGGCATCAGCTCGATGACGTTCACGTTGACGTGCGGGGGCTGCGCGGTGACCCAGGCAACCGCCTCCGCGATGTCGTACGGGCTCAGTGGCGCTGTGTTGGCGTAGACATCGGCGGCCCGCTTGGCGTCACCGTGGAAACGTACGGTGGAGAATTCGGTGCCGCCGCTGAGACCGGGCTCGATGCAGCTCACGCGGACGCCGGTGCCGTGCAGGTCTGAACGGAGGTTCAGGCTGAACTGCCGCACGAACGCCTTGGTCGCGCCGTAAACGTTGCCTCCCGGGTAGGGGTAGGTGCCGGCGATGGAACCGATGTTTACGATGTGCCCGCGGCCGCGCTCGACCATCCCGGGCAACATCGCGCGTGTGACATAGACCAGGCCGGCGCAGTTGGTGTCGATCATGGTGTCCCAGTCGTCCAGGTCGGCCTGCGGCGCCGGCTCCAGCCCGAGCGCCAATCCGGCGTTGTTGACGACCACGTCGACGTTTGCGAATGGCGCGGGTAATGCGTGCAGGGTCTCCTGCACCGCCGACCGGTCCCGGATATCGACCATGACGGTCATCAGCCGTTGCCGGCCGAGCTGTTCCCTTAGCGCCGCCAGCCGGTCGGATCGACGTCCGGTCGCGACTACCTGAACGCCAGCCGCGATGAAGCGGCGGGCGATGGTTGCGCCGAAGCCGGAGGTTGCGCCGGTGACCAGCGCGACGCGGACCGTCGGGCTCATGCGGCGGGCTCCACGAACGCCGCGGTGATGGCGTCGACGAGGTGTGTCGCCGCCTGAAGACCGGGGTCGAGCGTCGGGTCGTAGATTGTGAGTTGGAGGCCGAGGGCAAGCGGATGCTGGACGAGCGGTGTCAGCAGTGCGGTCAGCTGGAGATAGTGCAGCCCGCCGGGCTGTGGGGTGTCGACGGCGGGCATAACTCGTGGGTCGAGCACGTCGACGTCCAGCGCGATCCAGAAGCCGTCCGGTGCGGCGTTCGTCAGATGGCTCAGCGCGGTGCGGGCTGTGGCGGACTCGCCGCGTGCCGCGAGGTGACGGCCGTCGATTGTGGTGACACCGAATGGCTCGAGCGCAGTGTGGCCGTACGGCTCGTCGGCGTCGCGGGCGCCGACATGCACCACGCGACTCGGGTCGACGAGCGGCTGGTTCCCGGCCAGGTGCGCGAGTCGGGTGCCGGACGCCCGGCCGACCGCGATCGCGAGGTTCATACTGCAGGCCGAGCCGGACGGTGTTTCGTCTAACGTCGCGAAGTCCGAGTGCGCGTCGATATAGACCAGCCCAGGACGCCGGCCAGCTATTCGTCGAAGGCCGAGCAACGTGCCGAGCAGGATGCTGCAGTCGCCGCCTAGCGCGAGGATGAACTCATCGCGCCGGGCGTGCTCGGCGACGTTGTCGGCGAGCTTTTCTGAGTACTCCAGCACGTCGGCTTCGTTGCGTACCCGGCCGGCCGGCTTGGTCGGGTCCTGATACCGCAGCGGCGGCATGACGTCGCCTTGGTCGCTCGCGCCGAGCCTTCTGACCAGGCCCTGTTCGCGCAGCACTCCGGGCGCGAGGTCGAGACGACGGACTCCGCCGTCGTCGTAGGGGCGGATACCGATCGCCGACGGAGCGCCCAGTACCGAGATAGGGCCGATCATCGGGCCTGCTCCACTACGTGACGGTGTCCGCACCCGGATCGCTTGGTCGTCATGCCGGCACGACCTGGATGACGGCCTCGATCTCGACGGTCAGCTGGGTCGGCAGCGAACCCATCCCTACCGACGCGCGGGCGTGGCGGCCGTTCTCGCCGAGAACAGCCTGCAGCAGATCGGAGCAGCCGTCGATCACCTTGCCGTGGTCAGTGAAGTCGGGGACTGCGTTGATCATCGCGAGAAGCTTCACGACGTTGACCCGATCCAGGGAGCCAGCCGCCACGTTGGCCCAAGCGAGCAGGTCGAGTCCGACCAGGCGTGCGTGACCGTAGGCCTCGCTCAGCGTGTAGTCGCGGCCAACCTTGCCGGCGATCAGCTCGCCGTTGTCGTCGCGGGGTCCTTGACCGGAGATCCAGACGAGGTCGCCGACCCGCTTGAACGGCAGGTAGTTCGCCACGACCGGCGGCAAGTCCGGTAGCCGCAGCCCAAGTTCGTGGAGCCTTTCCTCGGCACCCATGTATCCCTCATTTCCGTGGGCCGACGCCCACATCGATCTCTACCGTTCAGCGACGATCAGCTCGCAGCCGGCGTCTTGCAGGGCAGTACGGAAGGCCCGGGTGGGCCGGGCATCTGTGATCAGCCCCGACGGCGCGCGCCAGTCGCTGAGCCGGTGCGGGGCGATGACCCCGACCTTGGTTGCGTCAGCTGCGACGAAGGCGCTCGCCGCGTTGGCAAGCATCACCCGGCGCGTCGCGATTTCGTCCAGGTAGAAGTCGGTGATTCCCGCATCGGCATCGACGCCCCCGCAGCCGAGGAACGCGATGTCGGCCCTGACATTCTCGAAGAACGCGACGGTCAGCGAGTTCGAGCAGGCCAGGTCACCGGCCCTGACCCGCCCGCCGGCGATCAGTACTTCGACGCCGGGGCGCGCTGCCAGTTCAGCGGCCACGAGCAACGAGCAGGTGGCGACGGTGCCGCGGTAACCCGGCGGAAGGGCCCGGGCGACTTCTAGCACGGTTGTGCCGACGTCAAAGACGAGCGACTGACCGGGGCGGACCAGCGCGGCGCCGGCGCGGCCGATGGCCATCTTGGCGTCCACGTGCCCGACGCTTCGCGCTGCGAACGAGGCTTCCTCGCTGATCAAGCGAGACGCGCTCATGGCACCGCCGTGTATCCGCGTGATCCGCCCCTGTTTCTCGAGCAGAATCAGATCGCGGCGAACCGTTTCGGCCGACACGTGCAGCTGTAGGGCGAGCTCCTCCGTTGATACCGCGCGCGTGCTCTGGAGTGCCAGTTCGATCTCCGCGTGCCGTTCGGCGGCCAGCAATGCGTCCTCCGTCCAAGCGACCCGTGCGCGTTGTTGTGGATTAGTGTGGAGTACCGACCAGGACGAGGTCAAGTCCAGGTCGGCGATAGTTCCCACGTAGCAAGGGAGCTACGTCCGCGTCGCCGTTGACGGTGCGCCCTCTCATCGATAGCGTCCCACAGTTACAGGCGATATTCCACACCACCGGGCAGGCTGGACGATGACCCGATCTACCGCGCAAGCGATCCTCTGCATAGACCAGGGGACGTCAGCCACCAAGGCCGTGGTCATCGACGCGGTCGACGGTGTGCTCGGTCTGGCCGAGGTTCCGGTGCGGGTGACGTTCGGCGCCGACGGATCAGCCGAACTCGATCCACACCAGATCTGGGACTCGGTCGTGGCCGCCGGGCGAGCGGCGTTGACGCGTGCCGGGCGGCCCGTCGACGCGGTGGCGCTCGCCAACCAGGGCGAGACGGTGCTGGCG
>JBKOXO010000177.1:0-8021 GCA_046744105.1 Actinomycetota bacterium | reverse complement strand
GCGGTGCTGGGCGTGGCGGCGCTGGCCTGGGGCCTGCGCGCGCTCCTGCCGCCCGGCACGCTGCGCGTCCGTCCGGGCGTGTCGGCGCCGGTGGCGATGCGCGGGCTGTTCGCCGGAGCGTTCTTCGGGGTCGAGTCGATGGTGCCGCTGACCCAGTCCGTGCAGCACGGGTTCGGCGCCACGGTGGCCGGCCTGCCCCTGGTCGTGTCCGGCGTGACGTGGTGGCTCGGCTCCTGGTGGCAGGGGCGCGATCACGCCGACGAGAGCCCGCGCCGCCGCGTCGCCTTGATCCGCACCGGATTCGCGCTGATCGCCGTGGCGGCGGCGCTGGTCGCGGTGGGCGCGCAGCCGCGAACATCCGGATGGCTCATCTTCGCCGCGTGGGCGATTGCCGGGCTGGGCGCCGGCCTGACGTGGTCGAGCATCGGCGTATTGCTGCTGCGCTACACGAACGACGCCGACCGCGGCGCGGACTCGGCGGCGTTGCAGCTGTCCGACGCGGTGTCGAGCGCGATCACGACGGGTGTCGCCGGCGTTCTGGTCGCAGCCGCGGCGCGGGACGTGTTCGGATATACGACGGCATTCACGTTGCTGGACCTGGCCATGGCGGGCGTGGCCGGTATAGGCGTCGCAGTCGCGGGTCGGGCGCGCCAGCCGGTCACGACGTGAGCTTGGCAGCGATCAGCTCCCCGATGGGGATCGCCGAGGTGGCCGCAGGTGACGGCGCGTTGCAGACGTGCAACGTCCGGGGCGTCTCGGCGAACAGGAAGTCGTGCACCAGCGTGCCGTCGCGCAGCACCGCCTGCGCCCGGATGCCGGCCGGGGCGGGCAGCAGGTCCGCGACCGTCAGCTCGGGGCAGTACCTGCGGCACTCGCGCAGGTAGCCCCGCTTGAAGATCGAGTTGCGCAGCTCCCGGGCTCCGGTACGGACGTTCGCCCGCGCCATCCGCCACATGCCGCCGAAGCGCAGGTACGTCGCGACGTCGCGCGCCCGGAACGAGCCCTTGCGGTACCCCTCGCGGGCGAAGCCGAGCACGGCGTTCGGGCCGACGGTGATGCCGCCGTCGATCGTCCGGGTCAGGTGCACGCCGAGGAACGGCAGCGCGGGATCGGGAATCGGGTAGATCAGGTGCGTGATCAGGCCGGAACGGGCGGCGGGCAGCCGGTAGTACTCGCCGCGGAACGGCACGATCTGGAAGTCGGTCCGTGCGCCGGCCGTCCGGGCGAGCCGGTCGGCGGAAAGCCCCGCGCATGCGACCAGCCGACGCGCCTGGACGCGGCGCTCTCCGGCCGTGACCGTCACCGCGTCGCTCGTCTCGGCGATGCCGGTGACCTCGACGCCCAACTCGACGGTCGCGCCGGCCGTGCGGATCGACTCGCCCATGGCCCGGGCGATAGCCCGGAAGTCGACGATGCCCGTGCTCGGTACGAGCAGCGCGCCGACGCCGCGGATGTGCGGCTCGCGCCGGCGCAACTGCGCGGCGTCGAGGCGCTCGACGTCGACCGCGTTGTCGCGGGCGCGCTCGTACAGCGCATCCATGCGCGCGGCCTCGACCGAGTCGGTGGCCACCAGCAGCTTGCCGCAGACGTCGACGGGGATGCCATGTGCGGCGGCGAACTCCGTCGTCGCCCGGGCACCTCGCCGGCACAGCTGCGCCTTGAAGCTGCCCGGCGGGTAGTAGATGCCGGAATGGATCACCCCGCTGTTGTGCCCGGTCTGGTGGACGCCCAGCTCCGTCTCCTTCTCGAGGAGGACGAGGCTCGCGCCCGGGCGTGCCTCGAGCAGCCGCAGCGCGGTGGCGAGGCCGACAATGCCGCCACCGATCACGCAGTAGTCGAAGACCATAGACTTGAGCCCGATGCCTTATCTCGATCACGCCGCTACGACCCCGATGCGGCCGGAGGCTATCGCGGCGGTCACCGCGGCGATGGCCGAGGTCGGCAATCCCTCGTCACTGCACACGTCGGGACGCCGCGCGCGGCGCCACGTGGAGGAGTCCCGCGAGCGGTTAGCCGCCGCCGTCGGCGCCCGGCCGTCTGAGGTCATCTTCACCGGCGGCGGTACCGAGTCGGACAACCTCGCCGTCAAGGGGATGTTCTGGGCGCGCCGCGGCGCCGAGCCCCGCCGGCGGCGGATCTTGGCGAGCACCGTCGAGCACCACGCCGTGCTGGACACACTCGACTGGCTCGCCGCTCACGAGGGTGCCGAGATCACCTGGCTCGAGGTCGACGCCACCGGTCGTGTCAGTCCCAAGACTGTGCGGGACGCGCTCGGCGACGACGTGGCGCTGGTCACCGTCATGTGGGCGAACAACGAGGTCGGCACGCTGCAGCCGATCGGCGAGCTGGCCGGGCTCGCGCACGAGCATGGGGTGCCGGTTCATGCCGACGCGGTGCAGGCGGTCGGCGCCGTGCCTGTCGATTTCGCGGCCTGCGGTGTCGATGCGCTGACGCTCACCGGGCACAAGCTGGGCGGGCCCTACGGGGCGGGAGCGCTGCTGCTGCGACGCGACGCCGCCGTGGTGCCGCTGTTGCACGGCGGCGGCCAGGAGCGCGATATCCGCTCAGGCACCCTGGACGTCCCCGGGGTGGCGGGGCTCGCCACCGCGGTCGAGGCGGCGACCTCCCAGCAGCCTGAGACGGCGCCTCGACTCGCCGTGTTGCGTGATCGCCTCGTCGAGGGCGTGCGCCGCATCGTCCCCGATGTGATCGTCAACGGGCACCCGACCGAGCACCTGCCCGGCATCGCGCACCTGTCCTTTCCCGGCTGCGAAGGCGACTCGCTGCTGATGCTGCTCGATGCGCGCGGCGTGGAGTGCTCCACCGGCTCGGCGTGCTCGGCCGGGATGGCCCAGCCCTCTCACGTACTCATCGCGATGGGTGCCGACGCCGCGTGCGCGCGCAGCTCGCTGCGCTTCTCGCTGGGACACACCTCGCGCGACGAGGACATCGATGCGGTGCTGGACGAGATCGGCCCCGTCGTCGAGCGGGCGCGCCGTGCGGGACTGGTGGCATGAAAGTCCTCGCCGCGATGAGCGGTGGCGTCGACTCCGCGGTGGCGGCGGCGCGTGCCGTGGACGCCGGGCACGATGTGACGGGCGTGCACCTTGCCCTGTCGCCGGCGCCGTCGACGCTGCGGCACGGGGCTCGCGGCTGCTGCACGGTCGAGGACGCGAACGACGCCCGCCGGGCCGCGGACGTGCTCGGCATCCCGTTCTACGTGTGGGATCTGGCCGAGCGGTTCCGGGCGGACGTCATCGACGACTTCGTCGCCGAGTACGCCGCCGGGCGCACTCCCAACCCGTGCCTGCGCTGCAACGAGAAGATCAAGTTCGCCGCCGTGCTCGACCGAGCCCTGGCGCTGGGCTTCGACGCCGTGGCGACCGGCCACCACGCCAGGCTTTCGGGCGGGCGGCTGCGCCGGTCTGTCGACGCGGCCAAGGACCAGTCCTACGTCCTCGCGGTGCTGACGCCGCGTCAGCTGGCCGCGGCGATGTTCCCCATCGGTGACTCGACGAAGGCGCAGGTGCGCGCAGAGGCCGCCGCGCGCGGGCTGGCGGTCGCGGAGAAGCCGGACTCGCACGACATCTGCTTCATCGCCAATGGCGACACCCGGGGCTTCCTGTCCCGGCACCTGGGGTCGCATGCCGGCCCGATCGTCGACGCCGTCACGGGCGACACGATCGGTGAGCATGCCGGCTCGTTCGGGTTCACTGTGGGTCAGCGCCGTGGCCTGCGCCTGCGCCGTCCCGCGCCCGGCGGGCAGCCGCGGTACGTGCTGTCGATCCAGCCGAAGACGAACACGGTGGTGGTCGGACCGGGAGAGCTGCTCGACGCCATTGAGATCGTGGCCGACCGCCCAGTGTGGACGGCAAGCCCACCCGGCGCGCAGTTCGACTGCGAGGTGCAGCTGCGCGCGCACGGCGTGGTCACGCCTGCAACGGTCGACGTGCAGGGTGGGACGGTCACGGCCCGGCTTCATGGCCCGCAGCGGGGCGTGGCCGCAGGGCAGGCCCTCGTCATGTACGACGGCGATGCCGTGATCGGCTCCGCCACCATCTGCGAAGCGCGCCGCGCGGCGTTCACATGATGCTCTGCTGGCCCGGCGGCCGGTCAAGCGTGGCCGCCTCGTGACCCCGTGGCCGACGGGCGCGGCAACCGGCATCGGGTCGCTGCCCGGCACCGACATCGACGAGGCGCTGCGCGTCGTCCTCGGTGAGCTGCCCGACCTGCCGCATCTGCCCGAGCTACCGGCCCGCGGCGCCGGCGCCGACATGATCGGACGGGGGGCCACGTTCCTGGCTGAACTTCCGGTCGAGATCCAGCCCTCGGGGTGGCGGCTCACCTCCCGCCCCGGCCACGATCTACGTCGCGCACGGGACTTCCTCGAGCGCGATCTCGACGCCCTCGAGGCTGCCGCCGAGGGATATGCAGGCACGCTGAAGGTGCAGGTCGTCGGCCCGTGGACCCTCGCCGCCAGCCTGGAGCTGCACAGCGGGCACCACGTCGTGTCCGACCACGGAGCCACCCGTGAGCTGGCGCAGTCGCTGGCCGAGGGGTTGCGTGGTCACCTCGCCGACGTCGCCCGGCGCGTTCCGGCGGCCACGATCGTGACCCAGCTCGACGAGCCGGCTATCCCCGCCGTGCTCGGCGGCCGGGTGCCCACGCCGTCGGGCTACGGCACGGTGCGGGCAGTCGAGGCGAGTGTGGTCGAGCAGACGCTGCGTGATGTGCTGGCCGTCGTCCCGGCGCGGTGGCGCGTCGTGCACTGTTGTGCCGCCGTCGCCCCGATCACCCTGCTGCAAGGCGCCGGCGCGGACGCGATCTCGCTCGACGCGTCACAGCCGCTGTCCAGCGACGCCCTGGGCGAGGCGGTCGAGGCCGGCACGTCGCTGTGGCTCGGCGTCGTGCCGGGCACCGACGCGCAGATCAGTCTCAACACGGCCCGCGAGCCGGTGCACAAGCTGTGGCGGGAACTGGGCTTCGCCGACGAACAGCTCGCGACGAGCGTCGTGCCGACCCCGGCGTGTGGGCTGGCCGGGGCCTCGCCAGGGTACGTGCGCCGAGCCCTTTCGGTCGTGCGCGACGTGGGCCGCTCATTTCGCGACCTCCAGGCGTAGCCCGCTCGGGCCGGCGAGCACGTCCACCGTGCCGTCGGCGCCCAGGTGCAGGTCGAGCGGCTCGCCCGACAGGCGCAGCCCGCGCACGGTCAGCTCGCCGACCGGTGACGGCCGCAGTGGGGCCAGGTGCAGCACCCCGCCGGGTACGTCGGGCCGCAGCCCGAAAAGCGCACGCAGGATTTCGATCGCCGCGGCCGCCGACCACGCCTGCGGCCGGCACGCCGGCGGATACGGGACGGCGGCATCGCCGTACAGCTCAGGCAGTCGCCACTCGAAGGCGCCCGCGGCGGCGAGCAGTCCGTCGATGAGGCTGCCGGCAGGCGCCGTCGACAGGCCGCGCAGCACGATGGCCGTGTCGTGCGGCCACACGGAACCGCAGTGGTAGCTCAGCGGGTTGTAGCCGGTGGACGTGCTGGCCATCGTGCGCAGCCCGAAGCCGCTGTCCATGTCCGGGGCGGCGAGCCGGGCGGCGACCTGGGCCTCCTCGGTGTCATCGAGCAGGCCGGTGCCGAGCAGGTGGCCGATGTTCGACGTCACCGTGTCCACCGGGCGGCCGGTGCCGTCCAGGGCGATCGCGGGGTAACCGTCCACCCAGAACCGCTCGCGGAAGCGTTGCGCCAGCGCCGCCGCCCACTCGCGCCATCGGGCGGCGCCGGGACGGCCGTAGGCGTCGAGCAACTCGGCGCCCGAAAGGGCCGCGGCGTACGCGTAACCCTGGACCTCGCACAGGGCGATCGGAGGCTCGGCGAACGTGCCGTCGGCGAACTGCACGGCGTTGGGAGAGTCCTTCCAGCCCTGGTTGGCAAGCCCACGCCCGGACGTGTCGCGGTAGGACACGAACTCGTCGAAGCCGCCCAGCCATCCCAGCGCCGCCTCCATGGCGGGCAGCAGCGATTCGACGTCGGCCGGCGGCATGCCCCAGCGCCATGCGTCGAAGAGCAGCGAGATCCACAGGGACGTGGCGTCGACAGTGCCGTAGTAGACGGGCGGCAGCGGGCTGTCGAGGTCGGGCCGGCGCAGCTCGTGCGGGATCTTGCCGGGTTGCTCGTCGGTCGCCACATCGCTACGAGTGCCCTGGCGGCGGGCAAGCGTGCGCAGCGTCCCGGCGGCGAGTTCGGTGCCGAGCGGCAACAGCAGGCGGGCTGCCCAGATCGAGTCGCGGCCGAACAGGGTCAGGTACCACGGCACGCCTGCGGCGAGGAAGAGGTCGTCGGGTGTCGCCGGGTCGCTGAGCAGCAGCGCATCCAGGTCGGCGACACTCTGCTCGACCAGGGCGGTCAGCCTGCGATCGCCGGCGTGGACGTTCGGCGCGGCAAAGGCGCGACGCCGCGCCGCTGCCGCCACCGGCGGGGCCGCCTCGTGGGCCACGACGGTGAGCACGACCCGGAACGTCTCGCCCCGTTCGAGGTCTACCGGCCACTCCAGGGGGTCAGCTGCGGGATCGGATCGCGCGTGTACCTCCACGCCGTCGGCCGACCACGGCGGACCGCCACGCAGCGGCTCGATGACCGCGCCGTGACGCACGCCAGTCATCTCCGCAAGATCGCAGCCGAGCTGTACAGCCAGCCGGGCGTGCACCGGCGTGCGGGCGTAGGACGTGACCTCGATGCGCTCCTCGACGCCGTCGACGAGGACGCGCCGGTGGCGCCGTACCAGCACGGTCGGGTCGGTACCGGTGTCGCCCAGCTCGCGGGCGGTCGCCTCGAACCGTGCCGTGTCGCCGGCCGACCAGCTGCGCAGCGGCGCGGGCTCGACCCCGTCGAGCGTCACCACCATGACCGACAGCACCCGCCGGTCGCTCACGTACACACCCTGCGCCCCGGGAGCGCGGATCTGCCCGTCCCGCCCCGAGAGCACCTGGGCCGGGGCGCGCACCGCGCAGATCAGATCGTGCAGATATGGCTCGCGCATAGCGCCATTCTGTCGGGCCGAGTGGGTAACGTTCGAGAGGTGACCGAGCCGAAGGTAGCCACCGCTCACGCGCGCGAGGAGCACGCGTTGCTGAGCCAGGCGATCGACGAGGCCCGCTACCGCTACTTCGTGCTCGACGCGCCGACCCTCAGCGACGCCGAGTACGACGTCACGATGCGGCGGCTTTCGGCCCTCGAGGACGAGTTCCCGGACCTGCGTACGCCGCAGTCGCCGACCCAGAGCGTGGGCGGCACGTACTCGACGCTGTTCACCCCGGTCGACCACCTCGAGCGGATGCTCAGCCTCGACAACGCCTTCACGCAGGACGAGCTCACCGGGTGGGCGCACCGCGTCGAACGGGACGCCGGGCTCGTCCCGGCATACCTATGCGAACTGAAGGTTGACGGGCTGGCCGTCAACCTCCTCTATCAGGGCGGCCGGCTGGTGCGTGCCGCGACGCGCGGCGACGGGCGTACCGGCGAGGATGTCACCCCGAACATCCGCACCATCTCCGTGGTGCCCTCGAGGCTGACGGGCGACGATGTGCCGCAGACCCTGGAGGTGCGTGGCGAGGTGTTCTTCCCGGTCGCCGACTTCCAGGGGCTGAACGAGTCGCTGGTCGAGGCGGGCAAGGCACCGTTCGCCAACCCGCGCAATGCCGCCGCGGGCAGCCTCCGGCAGAAGGATCCGCGCATTACTGCCTCCCGCCCGCTGCGCATGGTGATCCACGGGGTGGGCCGCGTCGAGGGCGGTTCTACCGTGAAGGCCCAGTCGGAGTGGTACGCCGTGCTGCACAGCTGGGGGCTGCCCACATCCGCGCGCTTCGAGGTGGTGCCCGACCTGACCGGCGTACGCCGGTTCATCGACTACTACGGCGAGCATCGGCACTCGGTCGAGCACGAGATCGACGGCGTGGTCGTCAAGGTCGACGATCTCGCGCTGCAGCGCCGGCTCGGCTCCACCAGCCGGGCGCCGCGGTGGGCGATCGCG
>JBKOXO010000058.1:0-18471 GCA_046744105.1 Actinomycetota bacterium | reverse complement strand
CCGGACTTGGCCGTGGACGTGACCGTGCAGATCATTCCGGTGTTATCGGCGGAAACCGTGTAGGTCGTGTCGCGCGACTGGAGGTCGGTGAACGTCGCGCCGTCGGTGACGAGGTACTGCATCGTCTCGACGTTGGTGGTGTCGATCGTCGGCGCGTACACGTCCGAGAGGACGCCGCCCGCGACCGTGTACCAAATCTTCGACGTGGTGTTGCGGGCCGTGCCGAGGCAGTCCTTGCGTGCCAGGTCGAAGTGGCTCATCGCGCCCGGCCCGGTCGGCGTATCCGAGTGCGCCGCGGGCGAGAATCCGACCAGTGATCCGGCCACCACAATGGCGGCGACGAGTGCTCGTGCTCGCATGTCCCGCGCTCCTTCGCTCACGTCCTGCGCGATCGAACCATGCGAGCGGGAGCTTAGCCAGAACCAATCTGGTCGGGCGGTGGCGCGCTGATGTTGACGTCCTCGTTGAAGTGGTTCAGCCGCAGGTCGAGTGACGCGGTCACCTGCTCGGTCGTGACCTTGTCGGTGACCTTGCGGACCAGGCTCTGTCCGTCGACCCACATATTCAGCGGTATCGTGTCGATACCGGCATCCGCGGCCTGCTGCATTTGCTGGCCCTGGGATCCCGGCAGCTTCTGTGCGGCGCTGCGCGTGTTGACCGAGAGGCTGTAGTGCATACACGCCACGCCGTCGACGGTCTCCTCGCCGACCAGCTTGAGATCCTGCGCGGCCGAGACCATGACCACGAACTGGCGCACGCCGGACTGGGTCAGCGTGCCCTGGATGTCCTTGGCAAGCTGCGCGACGATCGGGTCCGGACTGTCCGGGGTGGCGATGACCCACGGCTTGCCGTTCTGGCCACGGTCGACGTAGAGCTTGCCGTCGACGATGATCATGTGCAGCTTGGTCGTGTTGCCCTGCAGCGTGGTGGTGTAACGGGCTTCGAGCGAGACGACGTTGCCGCCGTCGAGCTGCCCGGAGAACGTGCCGGTCTCGTCGATGGGCCCGGCGGTCAGGTGCAGGCTGCCCTGCTCGGACTTCAGCTGCGCGTTGGCGTGCGCCAGCGCCGCGCCGAGCCCGGCCAGAGTGGTGTACGCGGGACCGATGCCGGCGCCCTTTGTCGTTGTCGAGCAGCCGGCGACGACGAGCACCGCTGCGGCGAGCGCCGCAACGCGCGTGCGGTTCATGACCTCCGACCCTAGCGTCCGCTGCTGGGCGGAGTGCGGCAGTGTGTCCGGACGGACAGCGCTACCGCCAGCGTGTATCAACCGACAGGGCAGCTCGTTCCGTCATGACGTGATGGGCGTGCTGGGGGGCCGCCCGTCACCACGGCTGGGGATCGGTCGCGAGCGTGGGGGCTAACGCGGCCGATCCCCCCAATCATGTGCGCCACGCAAGCGTCGCTTCGCGACGCGCGGGGCGCACGCTCTTCGCGCGAGCGCTCATCTCCGTGTGGTTGCGTCCGGGGTGGTCGCGTGCCGTTGGGGGCTAGCTGCTTACTTCGTCGAGGAGGTTGCGCGTGCGGTTCGCGTCGACCGGGATGCCCGGGCCCATCGTCGTGGCGAACGTGACCTTCTTGAGGTACTTGCCCTTCGCCGACGACGGCTTGGCGCGCAGCACCTCTTCGAGTGCCGCGGCGTAGTTCTCGACGAGTTGCTCCGGCGCGAACGACGTCTTGCCCAGGATCAGGTGCAGATTGGACTGCTTGTCCACCCGGAAGCTGATCTTGCCACCCTTGATGTCGCTGACCGCCTTGGCGACATCCGGTGTCACCGTGCCGGTCCTCGGATTCGGCATCAGCCCACGCGGGCCGAGAATGCGGGCGATGCGGCCGACCTTCGCCATCTGGTCGGGCGTCGCGATCGCGGCATCGAAGTCGAGGAAGCCCTCCTGGATCGCGGCGATGAGGTCGTCGCTGCCGACGCGGTCGGCTCCGGCGGCCTCGGCCTCGGCGGCCTTGTCTCCGGTGGCGAAGACGATCACGCGGGCCGTCTTGCCGGTGCCATGCGGCAGGTTGACCGTGCCACGCACCATCTGGTCCGCCTTGCGGGGGTCGACGCCGAGCCGCAGCGCCACCTCGACGGTGGCGTCGAACTTGGTCGGCGACGACTGCTTGGCCAGACGCGCTGCCTCGAGCGGGGTGTAGGTCCGGTCCGGCTCGACGAGTTCAGCGACCTTGCGGTAGGCCTTACTGCGCTTCATTCTTGTCTCCCTTGTGGTAGTCGCGGACGCACGCGGCGCCCTCCCACGGTCGGCGGCACTCAGCCGCTGACGGTGATGCCCATCGAACGGGCCGTACCGGCGATGATCTTCGCTGCCTGGTCGACGTCGTTGGCGTTGAGATCCTCCATCTTCGTCTGGGCGATCTCGCGCACCTGGTCCATGGTCACCGTGCCGACCTTGTTCATGTGCGGTTCGCCGCTGCCCTTGTCGACGCCGGCGGCCTTCTTGAGCAGTTGCGCGGCCGGCGGCGTCTTGGTGACGAACGTGAACGAGCGGTCCTCGTAGACCGAGATCTCGACCGGGATGATCTGCCCGCGCTGCGACTCGGTGGCCGCGTTGTACTGCCGGCAGAACTCCATGATGTTCACGCCGTGCTGACCCAGTGCGGGGCCGACGGGTGGCGCGGGGTTGGCGGCGCCCGCCTGGATCTGCAGCTTGATGATCGCGGCGAGCTTCTTCTTGGGAGGCATTGGCTTCTTTCTCAGATCTTGGCGACTTGGCTGAACGACAGCTCGACAGGCGTCTCGCGTCCGAAGATGGAGACGAGCACCTGCAGCTTCTGGTGCACCGGGTCGATGTCGCTGATCGTCGCGGGCAATGTGGCGAACGGGCCGTCCATGACCGTGACGGATTCGCCGATGCTGAAGTCGACGACCTGGACCTCTGGCTTCGCGGGTGTGGTCGTCGTGCCCCGCGCGACCGCGGCGGCCTTCTGGGTGGCGGGAGCGAGGATCTTGGCGACCTCGTCGAGCGACAGCGGCGACGGGCGGGACGTGGCCCCGACGAATCCGGTCACCCCTGGCGTGTTGCGCACCGCGCCCCACGACTCGTCGTTGAGATCCATCCGAACCAGGATGTAGCCGGGGAACACCTTGCGCTGCACCTGCTGGCGCTTGCCGTTCTTGATCTCGACGACCTCCTCGGTCGGCACTTCGACCTGGAAGATGTACTCCTCCATGTCCAGGCTCTGGATGCGGCTTTCGAGGTTGGCCTTCACCTTGTTCTCGTAGCCGGCGTAGGAGTGCACGACATACCAGTCGCCGACCTGGTTGCGCAGCTCGCGGCGCAGCGTCTCGATCGGGTCCTCGTCCTCGTCCTCGGTCGCGGCGGACGCTGGCTCATCAGTGGCTGCCTCGGTCACTGCCTCGGGCTCGGCCGTCTCGGCCGACTCGACAGTGGCTAGGTCGTCGCCCGCCTCTTGGCGCACCTCCGCCTCGGCGTTCTCGGCGTCGTGCTCGCTCGCGCCGAGCAGCCGCGCGGCGGCGGTGACGTCTGCGGCCTCGCTCGACCGCCCGTCGCCGGACGCGCTCTCATAGTCGGACACAGCGTTACTTCCTCACGTGCTTTGTGTGCTTGGTCGGGGCGGGACGTGCTCGGTCAGCCGAAAACCTTCAGGACAAGCTTGGCGAGCCCGAGGTCCAGGAAGCCCACGATCGACACCATGATCACCACGAAGACGATCACGACAATCGTGTACGTCGTCAGTTCCTTGCGCGTGGGCCACAGGACCTTGCGCATCTCCGAGATGATTTCGCGGATGTACCGCCCCAGGCGGCCGCCGGGTCCCCCGCTCGACGGACGGGGTGCTGCGGTCTCGGTGCGGGTCGCAGTCACGATCTCTCCTCTCGGCGGCGTGCCGCGTAGCACGCCGTGTTGCTCGGGCGCCGTTCTGTCGCCTCAGCGCTCCGCAGGGGCGACAGGACTCGAACCTGCAACCGCCGGTTTTGGAGACCGGTGCTCTACCAATTGAGCCACGCCCCTAGGCGGTGATGGGTACTGCCCAGGCCGGGACGACATCGGTGCATGCTGACGCAAGGCCTTGCCGACCCCGGGTGCGAGTGTACGGGGCGGCAGCCACCGCCTCCAACTCGGCGGCGATCCGTCGTGGGCGCAATCAGGACGGTGTGACCGTCCGCGCCTCCGGGTCGGCCCGGCCGGGTCCGTCCTCGCTCGGCGCGAGCGGCGCGCTGAGCGAGCGCCGAGCAGTGTCCAAAATGGATGCGCCCTGGGTGATCAATCCGGCGAGCACCTCGTTCACGCCGGACGCGCCGTTCAGCACTGTTACGTTGGCCCCGGTCAGCCCACGGGCGGCCGCGTCGACGATGGCGGGCAGGACCTCGACGAGGTGGTTCGCCGCGATCAGCTCCTGGTTGCCCGCCCGCAGCGACTCTGCCCGCTTGGCGTTCGCCTCGGCGTTGGCCTCGGCGGTCGTCCGCTCGGCGTAGGCCGCCGCTTCCGCCTGGGCCCGCACCGCCTGCGCCTCGCCCTCGGCGGTCGCCTGCCGGGTGTACGCCTGAGCATCGGCCTGCAACCGGGCCGCTTTGGCTTCCGCATCGGCAACGGTGGTGCGGCGGTACGCCTCCGCCTCGCTCTGGAACCGTGCCTGGTCGCGGGCAGCTTCGGCGAGGGTGCGCTGCCGGTACGCCTCGGCATCGGCGGGTCGCCGCACGTCGGCCTCGAGGCGTTGTGCGGCGAGTTCGGCTTGCCGCTGCGCCAATGTCGTCTGCTGCGTGATCACTTCTTGCGCGGAGCTGGCCTCGGCGAGCGGGCCGGACTGCGCCGCTCGAGCCCGGGCCTGCTCCACCTCGGCCTGGAAGCCGGCCTGCTTGATCGCGGTGTCGCGCTCGTACTGCGCCTTCAGGGCCGCCGCCTGCTGCTCGCGCTCGAACGCCTCCTGGTCGGCCTTGGCGGCCGCGATGCGCGCCTGGCTCGCCACCGCGGCGGCGTGCGGCGCGGCGATGTTGTCGATGTAGCCGCTCGCGTCGGCGATCTCCTGGATCTGCATCGCGTCGAGGGTGAGGCCGAGCTTCTCCATCTCGGAGTGGCTGCCCTCGGTGACCTCCTGGGCCAGCCGGTCGCGTTCGCGAATGATCTCCTCGACCGTCAGCGCACCGACGATCGAGCGCAGGTGCCCCGCGAGGACCCGCCCGACCAGCTCCTCCATCTGCTCCTGCTCGGTCAGGAACCGGCGCGCCGCATTGGCGATCGACGCCGGATCGTCACCGACCTTGAACGCGGCCACCGCCTGGACGTTCATCTTGATGCCTTGGACGGTCACGCAGTCCTCGATGATCTCCGCGACGCGCAGCGCCAGCGACAGGCTGCTCGCCTTGCGGATGACCGGCAGCACGAAACTGCCCCGGCCGGTGACGATGCGAAATGGCGCCTCGGCGCCGCGCCGCTTCGACCCCGTGATCAGCAGCGCCTCGTTCGGCGCGGGAACATGCCAGAACAGCATGATCCACTTCCTCTCTCGCCGTGACCGGCTACGGAAACCGGGTGACGACGACCGAGCGCCCCGACAGCGCCTCGACGACCATCACGCGGGCGGACTTGGGAATCGGCTGGTCGGCCCACGCCGCGAATGCCTCGGTTCCACCTCGTACCGGGAGCATGACCTCACCCGGTCCCCCCTCCGGAATGGGCACCGTGACGCGTCCGATAGCACCGATCAGCTCGGCCCCGTCCTGCATAGCCGCACACGCTAGCCGTAGCCGGTTGGTGCCGTCTGGGAGGATAGGCCCCATGGGAACCCGGATCTCTGACCGCGTCGCCGCCATCGCCGAATCCGCCACGCTGGCCGTCGACGCGAAGGCGAAGGCGCTCAAGGCGGCCGGCCGCCCGGTCATCGGCTTCGGCGCCGGCGAGCCCGACTTCCCCACCCCGGACTACATCGTCGACGCCGCGATCGAGGCGGCGCGCAACCCCAAGTACCACCACTACACGCCCGTCCCGGGACTCCCCGAGCTGCGGGAAGCCGTCGCCGCGAAGACGAGGCGCGACAGCGGATTCGAGACGGCGGCCGCCAACGTCCTCATCACGAACGGCGGCAAGCAGGCTGTCTACAACGCCTTCGCCGCACTGCTTGATCCTGGCGACGAGGTGCTGCTCCTCGCCCCGTACTGGACAACCTATCCCGAGGCGATCAAGCTCGCCGGCGGCGTGCCCGTCGAGGTCGTTACGGACGAGACATCCGGCTACCTGGCCACCGTCGCCCAGCTCGAGAAGGCGTGCACCCAGCGGACGAAGGTGCTGCTGTTCGTCTCGCCGTCCAACCCGACCGGTGCCGTGTACCCCCGTGAGGCCATCGTCGAGATCGGCCGCTGGGCGGCATCACAGGGCCTGTGGGTGGTGACCGACGAGATCTACGAACACCTCGTGTACAGCGGCGCTCAGCACGTCTCGATCGCGACCGCGGTCCCCGAGCTCGGCGACCGCGTCGTCGTCCTCAACGGCGTCGCCAAGACCTACGCGATGACCGGCTGGCGGGTCGGCTGGCTGATCGGGCCCATCGACATCGTCAAGGCGGCGACCAACCTCCAGTCGCATTCCACGTCGAACGTCTCGAACGTGGCACAGGTGGCAGCGCTTGCCGCGGTCAGCGGCGACCTGTCTGCCGTGGCGACGATGCGTGAGGCCTTCGACCGGCGCCGTCGCACGATCGTGAGCATGCTGAGCGACGTCCCGGGCGTGGTATGCCCCGAACCGCTCGGCGCGTTCTACGCGTACCCGTCCGTCAAGGGGCTGCTCGGCAAGCCCCTGCGGGGACGCGTCGCGAGCAACTCTGCCGAGCTCGCCGGCATCGTCCTGGACGAGGCGGAGGTGGCCGTCGTCCCAGGCGAGGCGTTCGGCACGCCCGGCTACGCGCGGCTCTCGTACGCTCTGGGCGACGCGGACCTCGCGGAGGGCGTCAGCCGCATTGCCAAGCTCGTCGCCGACTCGTAATACGGAGTGTTACGCTCTGCGTCGTGGCAAAGGCGAGGCTGTCGATCTCCCTCGATCCCGAGGATGCCCAGCGCATCCGCGACGCCGCGCAGCGCGCCGGCAAGGATGTCTCCAGCTACGTCGTGCACGCCGCTCTCGACGCCGTAGGAGACGACGAGCGGAGGGAGCGGAACGAGGAGGTGTTCGCGGAATTCGACGCCGAGATTGCAGAAGCCGAGCGGCTGGCTGACGAAGTACCCTTGCCGCCGCTCGTGGGCGAGCTGAGCCCAGCCGAACGCGCCGCGATCAAGGCGCAGTGGGACGCCTTCTTCGGCCGTTCCGAACACGGTGCCGCGTGACCAACACGGTCGTCTACGACTCCGGAATGCTCATCAGTCTCGCCAGGCGGTTACGCGTCGCTCATGTGAAACATGAGGACGTCACCCGCGAGGTGCGCCCCATCGTGCCCGGACCAGTCCTCGCCCAGGTATGGCGTGACAGCCGACGTCTACAGGCCACGCTTTCGTGGTACCTGCGAACCTGCACGATTCGAACCGAGTACTCCGAAGACGACTACAAGCGGGTCGGCATGATGCTCGGCCGCACCGCCTCCGGTAAGCGGAGCCCGGACTTCGTCGACGCTGTCGTGGCGTACACGGCGGCCCGCAACGAGCCCGCCGCGATCATGACATCCGACTCCGCGGACATCATGGCGTGCCTTTCGACGCTGCCCCGGGCGAGAGTGCTCGTCGTCCCGGTTTAGGGGACGAGGTCCGAGTACTCGGGGTGCCGCGCGATGAAGCCCCGCACGAACGGGCACTGCGGAACGGCGTGCAATCCACGCCGGCGCACGTCGTCGAGAGCCCAGCGGACGAGCGAGCTCGCCACACCCTTGCCCTCGGCCTCGGGCTGCACCTCGGTGTGCGTGAAGACCACCCGACCCGGCTGGGCCCGGTAGTAGGCGAACCCGACGGGCTGGCCGTCCAGGACCGCCTCGTATCGGGACTCACCGGCGTCGTCTCGGACTTCGATCATGGCAGGGCATGCGCCTTTCGCAGGACGGAGATCGCGGCGGGAAGGCCTCGTAGCGCCGTCTCCAGGTCGGACGGGTTCGCGATGCGCCACGCGTTGGCGTTCACGTAGCAGCGGATCGCCGCGTCGAACTTCGCTGGTCCCGCCGCTGCGCGGGCGGCCTGTAGCGCGGCGGAACCCTTGTCGTAGGTGACGCTGTAGTACAGGCGGTCATAGCTCCCGTAGGACGCGGTAGGCGCGTCGACGTTGCCGGGCATGTTCAGGGTCCCAGCAGGTGGCGCGTCGTTGTCGACGAGTTGCTCGGCGTAGCTCGCGAACGCTTCGTCCAGCCAGGCGTGGGTGGCCTGCGAGTCGCCCACCATCCCGTAGAACCACTGGTGGGCCGTCTCGTGCACGGCGACCAGTCGCGAGCTGTCGAGCATCAGGATCGAGCTCGGGTACTCGATGCCGCCGCCCGGCGCCGGCACGCGCGCCACTGACAGGGACGGGAACGGGAAAGGCCCGAACCGCTTGGCGTGTCGGGTCATCGCCAGCCGGAACAGCGGTACCAGCCGGTTACGTTCGGCGGCGTTCGGCGCCCCGACGCGTAGCTTGACGCCGTTCACCGCGGAGTCACCGACCACGAAGGGGCCGATGGCGACGCTCACATCTCGAGCAGCAGCGATCGTCGAGTGCCAGGTGCGGGCGCCCCCGCGGATCGGCGGCTCGGCCGGGTCACCCGACATGATCACTGTGTCGGTGGCGTGTGCCAGATCTGCGGCGGGCGCCACCACGGTGAGATCGGTTTGCATTGCCTCGCTCGTCGCGCTCTCGGCGGTGAACTGCAACATCGGCTCTGTGTGCCAGCCGTAGCCCCGCTCCCAGGCCAGCAGCGGCTGGGCCGACGCGAACCAGGCGTAGCGCTGCGCACCGGTACCCACCAGGCCGAAGCGGTCGAACGACTCATTGCCCAGTGTCAGGGTGAACGTGACGTCGGCGTTGACCGTCGTCCCGGCCGGGATCCGCGCCGCGAACGGGATGCGCAGCAGGCCGCCCTGGCTGCCCGGCGCCGCGCCGTCACCGTCGTAGTGCGGGGCGCCACCGCCATGATCGGCTTTCGCTGAGTCGACCACGACCTTGTTGCCGGCTGCGACGGTTGGCGCGGTGTTGGCGGTGAGCCGGAAGACCATCTCGGTGATGGGCAGGTCCGGGGTGAACTCGACATGCTCGCTGCCGTGCACCGTGCCGAGGTCGGCGCTGAACGTAAACCGCAGACTCACCCTGGGCCGCTGCGGGTCGGGCGCGATGTAGGTCGCGGGGCAGCCGCCCGGCGCCGCACTGCTCGACAACGTCGTCGGTGTGGTCGGCGCGGTCGAGGACGGCCGGGACGGCGCGGATCCGAGCGAGCCGTGACCGCCGGTCGTGGCCGTGCAGCCCCCCAGCACGAGCGCGGCTGCGGCCGCGGTGAGCCCGATCCTCACGACGGCGGACGCACGATCGCGCGCGCCTTCGCGAGCACGGTCTGGCCGTTCACGGTCGCGGTGAGGTCCACCACGACGAGCCCGTCGTCGCGCACCGCCGACACTTCGCCCGCGACGTCGAGCACCGCACCATCCGGGTCCGGAACCACCACCGGGCGGGTGAACCGCACGCTGTACTCGACCACCGCGCCGGGGTCACCGGCCCAGTCGGTCACGACCCGAGCGGTCAGCGCCATCGTGTACATGCCGTGTGCGATGACGTTGGGCAGGCCGACCGACCTCGCGAAGCGCTCGTTCCAATGAATCGGGTTGAAGTCGCCGGACGCCCCCGCGTACCGGACCAGATCGGCGCGCGTGATAGGGAAGCTCTGCGCCGGCAGGGCCGTGCCGACCTCGCTCATGGGCCCGCCCCGCGGACCACGATCGTGCTGTACGCCGTGAGCACCGGCTCACCGTCCACAGTGGATACATCGCCCTTCGTGGAGACGATGTCGTTGCCGGCCACCGAGCGGACGTTCTCGACGGTGACGACGACGGACAGCGCGTCACCGGCGCGGACCGGGCGCACGTAGCTGAAGCGCTGCTCGCCGTGCACCACCCGCGAGTAGTCGACACCGAGTTCGGGGTCCATGATCACCTGGTGGCCGGCGCGCGACGTGACGAGGATGCCGAATGTCGGCGGCGCGATCACGTCCGGGTGGCCGAGCTCCTTCGCGGCCGCTGGGTTGCGGTACGCGGGGTTGGCGTCGCCGATGGCGTCGGCGAACTCGCGGATTTTTTCGCGTCCCACGTCGTACGGCGGCGTGGGCGGGTAGACGCGCCCGACGAAGGACTGGTCCAGCGGCATGAATCGACCCTATCCGCCGCCCTATCTGATGGCGCGAGCGCTCATCGGCGGCCTGCGACGAAGGGCAGTGCGTCGTCCAGGCCGAATGCGATGTTCGCCCGGCGCAGCTCACCATCGATGACGTTCCAGACCGCGTGCCGCAGGTGCTCGACGAGATCGCGCCGGCTGATCGTGCGGGATTTCATCCACCAGGCAAGGGTGTGCTCGACCATTCCGATCAACGACTGCGCCGCGGGCTCTGCCAGCGTGGTGCGCAGTCCGAACGCCCCCATGAAGCCGCTCAGCAGCTCGGCGAGCTGATCCGCGATCGTCGCCTCGACGTTGCCGAGCGTGGTGCCGCGCCGGCGCAGGAATTCGTAGAGCCGTGGATGAGCCTCGACCCAGTCGGTCAGCGCCTCGAGTGTGCCGCCGATGATCTCGTTCGCCGTGGTGCCGGAGCGCAGCGGCGGCTGGAGTTGGGCAATCACGATCTCGCCGATGCGCTGCGAGATGGCGCTGCGCAGGTCTTCCGTGTCGCGGAAATAGCGATAGAGCACAGTACGGCTGACCCGGGCGGTTGCGGCGATCTCCTCGGCACTCGAGCCCCCGCCGTAGCGGTCGATCGCCGCGACGCCGGCATCGACGAGGACGGCGCGGCGGCGGGTCCGATGCTCGTTCCACCGCTCACGGCGCCCGTCGACCGGGCGCGCGGGCTCGCTCATGCAGGCAGCGTATCGCTACCTGTGACGCCGCGTACTACTTAGCGTGTCTCGCGATGGTCGGTGTGCTTGCCGCAGTTGGGACAGAATTTTTTCAGCGTGAGCCGGTCGGGATCGTTGCGGCGGTTCTTGCGGGTGATGTAGTTGCGGTGCTTGCACTCCTGGCACGCCAAAGTGATCTTGGGTCGGATGTCGGTGGCTGCCACGGGAAGTGCCTTTCGAAGAGACGGACGAACGTCGTAGCGAGGGCCGGATTTGAACCGGCGACACAGCGATTATGAGCCGCTTGCTCTGCCAGACTGAGCTACCCCGCCACTGGGTGTCAGTATGAGCCCCTTTACGGAATCGAACCGTAGACCTTCTCCTTACCATGGAGACGCTCTGCCGACTGAGCTAAAGGGGCCGAGCCCGCATACCGCGCGCCGACGGACGAGCTTACACGACAGCGGCAGCGCCCCACTGCGCCGAGTGTGACCGGCGAGATGTTGGCAACCGTGCCGTGTGGTACAAGACTGCGTGCACAGGCGCAGGAATGCGCCGATGATGAAGGCCATAGGAGATACCTGCGTGACAACCGTGACGACGCCCGACACCGGCGTCCACGCCCCCGGCCGAGCCGGCATCGCCCCCCGCACGCTGCGCACCGATCGCTGGTGGGTCCAGCCAGTGCTCGTGGTCACCGGACTGTCGATATGGCTGGCTTACGGCGTCGTGCGGATCATGAGCCAGCGGGCCTACTTCGTGGATCGCTACCACTACCTGTCGCCGTTCTCGTCGCCGTGTGTATCGGCGTCCTGCCCCAAGGAGTCCCGCGACTTCGGCACCTGGTTCGGCCACTTCCCGCCGTTCCTGCCGCTGGCGATCATCACCTTGACGTTCCTGCTCGGCTTCCGGTTCACCTGCTATTACTACCGGCGCGCGTACTACCGCTCGTTCTGGTTCTCGCCGCCGGCGTGTGCCGTCGCCGAGCCACGTGCCCGCTACACCGGCGAGACGCGCTTCCCGCTGATCATCCAGAACGTGCACCGTTACTTCTTCTACGTGGCGGTGCTCATCTCGCTGGTCAACACCTACGACGTAATCCGGGCGTTCCGGGGTGGCGACGGCGACCCTGGTATCGGGCTGGGCACGCTGATCATGCTGGTCAACGTGGTGCTGCTGTGGGCGTACACGGTGTCGTGCCACTCGTGCCGCCACATCGTGGGCGGGCGGTTGCGCAGCTTCTCCCGCCATCCGCTGCGCTATCGGGCCTGGACGTTCGTCTCCACGCTGAACACCCGGCACATGCAGCTAGCGTGGATCACGCTCGGAACGTTGATGCTGACCGATGGCTACATCGCGCTGGTCGCCTCGGGCGCATTCGGCGACCCGCGCATCATTAACTAGAAGGCACCATGAATGAGGTCGAGAAGCACAACTACGACGTCGTCGTCATAGGCGCGGGCGGCGCCGGGCTACGTGCTGCGATCGCCGCACGCGAGTCCGGCATGCGCACCGCGATCATCAGCAAGTCGCTGTTCGGCAAGGCGCACACCGTCATGGCTGAAGGCGGCATCGCGGCCAGCATGGGCAACGTCAACCCGAACGACAACTGGCAGGTCCACTTCCGCGACACCATGCGCGGCGGCAAGTTCCTCAACAACTGGCGCATGGCCGAGCTGCACGCCAAGGAGGCGCCGCAGCGCGTGTGGGAACTGGAAACCTACGGCGCGCTGTTCGACCGCACCAAGGACGGCAAGATCAGCCAGCGCAACTTCGGCGGCCACGAGTACCCGCGGCTTGCCCACGTCGGCGACCGCACCGGCCTGGAGCTCATCCGCACGTTGCAGCAGAAGATCGTCTCGTTGCAACAGGACGACGGCGGCGACGGCAAGCTCAAGGTGTTCGCGGAGTGCACGATCACCGAGCTGCTGCGCGACGCCTCCGGCCGGATCAGCGGCGCGTTCGGCTACTACCGGGAGAACGGCAACTTCGTGCTGTTCCGGGCGCCCGCGATCGTGCTGGCGACGGGCGGCATCGGCAAGTCGTTCAAGGTGACGTCCAACTCGTGGGAATACACCGGCGACGGGCACGCGCTGGCGCTGCGGGCGGGGTCGACGCTGCTGAACATGGAGTTCGTGCAGTTCCACCCGACGGGCATGGTGTGGCCACTATCGGTGAAGGGCCTCCTCGTCACCGAGTCGGTGCGTGGCGACGGGGGCGTGCTGACCAACTCCGAGGGCAAGCGGTTCATGTTCGACTACGTCCCGGACGTGTTCCGCAAGAACTACGCGGAGACCGAGGACGAGGCCGACCGCTGGTACGCCGATCCTGATCACAACAAGCGACCGCCTGAGCTGCTGCCGCGTGACGAGGTGGCCCGCGCCATCAACTCCGAGATCAAGGCGGGGCGCGGCTCGCCGCACGGCGGCGTGTTCCTGGATGTCTCAACGCGTCTGCCCGCCGCCGAGATCATGCGGCGATTGCCCTCGATGCACCACCAGTTCAAGGAGCTGGCCGACGTCGATATCACCAGCGAGCCCATGGAGATCGGGCCGACCTGCCACTACGTGATGGGGGGCGTCGAGGTCGACCCGGACACCGCTGCTGCGGCGCGAGTGCCGGGGCTGTTCGCCGCGGGCGAGGTCGCCGGCGGCATGCATGGCTCGAACCGGCTGGGCGGCAACTCCCTGTCCGACCTGCTCGTCTTCGGGTACCGCGCCGGACTGGGTGCCGCCGAGTACGTGCAGCAGTTCCATGGCGTCTATCCGGCGGTGCGTGCCGACCAGGTCGAGGCCGCCACCGCCGCCGCACTCGCCCCGCTGAGCGCCAATGGCGGGGAGAACCCGTACGCGGTGCACCAGGAGCTGCAGCAGCTGATGAACGATCTGGTCGGCCTGATCCGCACTGCGGACGAGATGAGCGAGGCACTCAAGCGCCTGGACGAGCTGAAGGCCCGTGTCGGCAAGGTCAGCGTCGAGGGCGATCGGCACTTCAATCCGGGCTGGCATCTCGCGCTCGACCTGCGCAACATGCTGCTGGTCAGCGAGTGCGTGGCCCGGGCGGCGCTGCTACGGGAAGAGAGCCGCGGCGGTCACACCCGCGACGACTTCCCGGCGATGCGTGCCGAATGGCGCACGAAGAACCTGGTGTGCTCGCTTGCGAACGGCGCTGCCGCCGACGTGGTCGAGCAGCCGCTGCCGCCGATGCGTCCCGACCTGATGGCATTGTTCGACCGCGACGAGCTGGCCAAGTACCTGACCGAAGCGGAACTGCCATGACCCACCGATCGCGCAAGAATCCCTCGTGCCAGACGAGGAATCCTTGCGCAATCCGAAACGGAGTCCGCCTGTGAGCCATGACGCGCATTTCCGGGTGTGGCGCGGCGACGCCGACAAGGGCGACCTCGTCGACTTCACCGTCGAGGTGAATGAGGGCGAGGTCGTCCTCGACGTGATCCACCGGCTCCAGGCCACCAAGGCCGGCGATCTCGCGGTGCGCTGGAACTGCAAGGCCGGCAAGTGCGGCTCGTGTAGCGCCGAGATCAACGGCCGGCCCCGACTGATGTGCATGACGCGCATGTCGACGTTCACGCCGCACGAGACGATCACCGTGACACCGCTGCGCGCCTTCCCGGTGATCAAAGACCTGGTCACCGACGTGTCCTTCAACTACGCCAAGGCACGCGAGATCCCCGCGTTCGCTCCGCCCCCCGGCCTCGAGCCCGGCGAGTACCGCATGGCGCAAGTCGACGTCGAGCGCTCGCAGGAGTTCCGCAAGTGCATCGAGTGCTTCCTGTGCCAGAACGTCTGCCACGTGGTGCGCGACCACGAGCAGAACAAGGAGGCGTTCGCCGGGCCGCGCTACCTGATGCGGGTCGCCGAACTGGATATGCACCCGCTCGACGCCCTGGACCGGCAACACCAGGCCCAAGAAGAGTTCGGCCTGGGCTACTGCAACATCACCAAGTGCTGCACCGAGGTCTGCCCCGAGCACATCAAGATCACCGACAACGCCCTCATCCCGATGAAGGAACGGGTCGTCGACCGCAAGTACGACCCCCTTGTGTGGCTCGGCAGCAAGATCACCCGACGGTCCTAATCCCGCCCGCGCCGGGCAGGGGAAGGTGACCCACTGAACGCGACCACGAGGCGATGAGCGCTCGCGCGAAGAGTCCCGCGAGCGGTGCAGACCGGGATTCGCGCAGGCGGGATAAGAACAGCGCAGGCGGGACAAGAATGAGCTCAGGTAGTCGCACGGGGGAACGGCCACCTGAGCTCGCCCTAGTATGCACGCCGAGTAGCCACATGGCAACGCCTCGTGAGAATCCTCGGATCTCCGCGGACCGCGCTCAGGCCGCGGCTCGCCGCCCAGGGGGAGCCGCGGCGAGTGCCTGGCGGAGCGCGAAGTACGCCGGCTTTGGCTGCAGGTTCTCGTCGTACAGACAGGCCGCCCCTTCACCGGCGAAGAAGGACGGAACCCACGAGTGCGCGTCGGTGAACCCCCACACCGTGTACGAGATGCACCTGCGCACCGCGAGGCACGCCTGCATCGCCTGCTTGTAGTAGGACGCCTGAGTGGCAAGCTCGGCGGCGGTGGCGGGCAGGTTCACCCGGACGTCCGCCTCCGTGATCGCCACGTCCAGGCCGAGCGCGGCGAAGCGCTGGACGTTCTGGCCCATCGGTGTCCGGGAACGGGTACTGGATGTCGAGGTGGGTCTGGACCCCGACCCCGTCGATCGGCACGCCCTCCTGGCGCAGCCGCGTGACCATCGGGCTCGTATCGACGGCTACCGCTACGCAGTCGAGCGGGCCGGCCATGTGGTCGACGCCGACCTCGTCCGCCACGGCGACTTCCAGCATGAAGGTGGTTTCCGCCGCGGTGGCGAGTTGCTCGACCTGGCGCAGCCGCCGACCGCGATCTTCGCCGGCAGCGACCAGCAGGCGCTGGGCGTGTATGAGGCGGCCCGGCAGCGCGGGCTGCGCGTGCCGCAGGACCTCAGCGTCGTTGGCTTCGACGACCTGCCCGTCGCCCGCTGGCTGTCGCCGCCGCTCACCACGGTGCGCCAGCCGCTGACCGAGATGGGCCGGGTCGCCGCAGAGATGCTGGTGCGCCTCATCGACGGCTCCCCGCTGCGCAGCCGGCGCACCGAACTGGCCGCCGAGCTGATAGTGCGGGAGTCGACGGCCCCTCCCGCCTGAACAGTCCCTCTGTAAGAGACCTATCGAGCGCTGACGGCGCGTGACACCAGACCGGCACGGCCCACCGGGCCGTGCCGTCCGCATAGATCCGGGACGTTCGGCACTGTGCGGGCCGCCGACCCCGCCCCGAGGCTGGAGCACGACGACTGGGAGGAGGTCACCATGGCACATGCCGCTGTCGGTGCGCCGCCGCTGCGGGCCGCGGGGCCGGATCTGTCACCGGTACGCGACCTGGTGCGGCTGTTCGCGCCGGTCGGCTACCTGTATGCGCGCACCGTGCCGTCGGACGAGGAGCGCGACGTGCGCTGGAGGGCGCTCGCCACCGCACTGCGCGAGCAGCGTGCGCCCGAGTCGGTAGTGGCCGTGCTGGGGCAACGCTTCGTTACCGCCGAGCCGGCCCCTACGCGGTTGGCCGCCTTCGCCACGGTCGACGGCACAGTCCGCTACGAGCGGCGACTCGTGTCCGCAGGGCAGCCGGACGTCGCGGGGTATGTGGCGCCTGCGCCGGTCATCCCGCTGCTCGCGGCCGAGCAGGAGCGTCCGCCGTACCTCGTCGTCGTCATCGACCGCGCGGGCGCCGACCTGTCCGGCAGCCGAGGCGGTGAAGCCCCGGTGCACACCTGGTCCGTCGCCGGGCCGGACGACGAGATCGAACGCAACGCCCCGGGTGGCTGGTCGCAGCCGCGCTACCAGCGCCGCGCGGAGGACAGCTGGAAGCACAACGCCAAACGGGTGGCTGCGGAGGCCGCGGCCCGGATCGCCGAGCTGGGCGCGCAGGTCCTGGTGATATCAGGGGACGTGCGGGCGGTGCAGCTACTGTCCGACATGCTGCCCTCCGATCCCGGCCTGCTCATCGGCCACCTGACCGGCAGTCGCGCGCTGGACGGATCGCAGGCCGGGCGAGCAGACGCGGTCACTCGTGTCCTCCACGACGCTGCGTTCGCGCAGACCCGCCAGTTGCTGGACCGCTTCCGCGCGCACCTCGACCCGGGCGGGCTGGCGGTCGATGGGGCGGCCGCGACCCTTGCCGCCCTGGCGTCCGGGCGGGTGGCCACCCTGCTTGTCGCCGACCCACCCGAGGACGCCGCGCGGGCCTGGTTCGGCCCGGACGTCACTGACATCTATCCCAACCACCGCGCCGCGGCCGCGTCCGACCGACCCGTCCGGAGGGGCCGGTTGGCCGATGTCGCGATTCGTGCCGCAGTGCTGTCTGACGCTCAGGTGCGAATCGTCCCCGCCGACATGGCATGCGCGCCTGCCGACGGCATCGGCGCCATCTGCCGGTACGGCACGCGATGAGCATGCCGGGTGTGGCCATCGAGGTGGTCGACATCGTGCCGGCCGACGGTGTGAACGTGATCGTCGGGCAGGCGCACTTCATCAAGACCGCGGACGACCTGCACGAGACGCTCGTCGGCGTGAGCCCGCACCTGCGGTTCGGGATCGCGTTCTGTGAGGCCTCCGGTGCGCGTCTCGTCCGCACCTCGGGCAATGACGACGTGTTGGTCCGCGATGCGACGGCCCACGCGCAAGCGCTCGGCGCGGGGCACACGTTCGTCGTGTTGCTGCGCGAGGGCTTCCCGATCAACGTCCTCAACCCGATCAGGGCGGTGCCCGAGGTGTGCGTGATCTTCTGCGCGACCGCTAACCCGGTGCAGGTGCTGGTCGCCGTCACCGCGCAGGGGCGCGGCGTGCTGGGCGTTGTCGACGGCCTGCCGCCGGTCGGCGTCGAGACCGAAGCCGACGTCGCTGCCCGGCGGGCGCTGCTACGCGACATCGGGTACAAATTGTGAAGGGCGCCGCGCTGGACCGGGCCGGGCTGGACCAGCTGGTCGAGGTGCTCATCGCAGATGGGTACTGCGTGATCGGTCCGACGGTACGCGATGGTGCGATCGTCCTGGCAGAGCTTGACTCCGGCGCACAGCTACCGGCCGGGTGGGGTGTCGATGTCGCGCCCGGGCGCTATCGGCTGCTGCGCCGCTCCGACGCTGCCGTATTCGCACACTCAGCGGGACCGCAGTCGTGGAAGCAGTTCCTGCATCCGCCGCGGCAACGGCTGTTCACCGACGATGGTGACGGCTTCGAGCCGGTCGCCCATGACCCGCCGCGATATGCGTTTCTCGGCGTGCGCGGCTGCGACCTGGCCGCGATCGCGACGCTCGGCACCGTACTGAGGGGTACGGACGGCTTTGCGCGACGGCGGGACGGGCTGTTCGTCGTGGCGGTGGGGTGCACGGAGCCGGGCGGTGTGTGCTTCTGCGCCTCCATGGGCACCGGCCCCGCGCCCGGACCCGGCTACGACCTGTCGCTCACGGAGCGCATCGACGG
>JBKOXO010000001.1:0-13769 GCA_046744105.1 Actinomycetota bacterium | reverse complement strand
GCTGCTGGGCGTCGCTGCGGTCGCGGCCGCGATCGTCGGCCGTGCCGTGATCGTCGCAGTGATCGGGGTTCTGTACGTCGCGGTAGCAGTCGTCCAACTGGTGCAACTCTTCGGCCGCAGCAACTGGTTCGACGGCAACGCGACCTTCTTCTCGCTGACCCTCGGCCTGGGCCTCGGCCTGGTGGCGATCGGCGTCACCGAGCTGGCAGTTCCTGCCGGGCCGCCCCGGTCCTAGCCACCTCACTGTCAGGAGCTACGAAATGCATTACGAGCAGGCTCTCGCCGATGTCGTCAAGGTCGCTCGGGACAATGCCGAGCGGGTCGATGCGGACGCCGCATTCCCGGCCCAGGCTGTCGCCGAGCTGAGGGCCGGCGGGCTGCTCGGACTGGTGCTGCCAGAGGATGCCGGCGGGCTGGGCGCCGGTCCGGTCGAGTTCGTCGATGTCGTCAGCGAGCTCGCCGCCGCGTGCGGCTCCACGGCGATGATCTATCTCATGCACGCTACGGCGGCGGGTCACGGTCGCCGCGGCCACGCCGGCAGGGTTACCCGGATTGTTGGCCGACCTGGCCAACGGCCAGTCGCTTGGCACGTTGGCGTTCAGTGAGCGAGGGTCGCGGTCCCACTTCTGGGCGCCGGTGTCGACAGCCACCGCCGAGGGCGACCGGGTTCAGCTGCACGCGGAGAAGAGTTTCGTGACCTCAGCTGGCTATGCCGACGTCTACGTCGTATCGACCCGCACCCCGGACCGGCACACGGGCGAGGTCGACCTGTACGCGGTGCCGGGCGGCGCCGACGGCCTGACGGTGCAGGGGGCGTGGCGTGGCCTGGGACTTCGCGGCAACGCCTCCGCACCGATGACGGTCGACGTGAGCGTGCCCGCCGAGTACCGGCTAGGCGAGCCCGGCGCGGGATTCGGGCTGATGATGCAGACGGTGCTGCCGTGGTTCAACCTGGGGAACGCCGCCGTGTCTGTCGGCCTGGCCACGGCAGCGGCCGAAGCAGCGACCCGTCATGTGGGGCAGACGACGTTGGAGCATCTCGGCCAGGGCCTGCGCGATCTCCCCACGATCCGGGCCGCGATCGCTCGCATGGGCATCACCCTGGCCACGCAGCGCGCCTACCTGCGGCACGCTGCGGCTAGCGTCGCGGTACCGGACGACGCCACCATGCTGAACGTCCTCGGCGTCAAGGCGGCGGCCAACGACGCCGCGCTGGAGATCACCGAAACGGCCATGCGGGTGTGCGGGGGCGCGGCATTCTCGCGCGCGCTACCGATCGAACGATCGTTCCGCGATGCCCGAGCCGGTTCGGTGATGGCACCCACCGCGGATGTGCTCTACGACTTCTACGGCAAGGCCGTGACCGGTCTGCCGTTGTTCTGAGGCTGATTTCGCATGATCGAACCGCTGGTCGTCGGCGCCGTCGCGTACACGCCGAACGTCGTGCCGATCTGGGAGGGCATGCGCGAGCATTTCGCCGAGTCCGACGCGCCGATGGACTTTGTGCTGTTCTCCAACTACGGACGGCAGGTCGATGCCCTGCTCGCCGGGCATGTCGACGTTGCCTGGAACACCAATCTCGCCTACGTCCGCACCGTGCTGCGCACCGGCGGTACGTGCCGAGCGCTGGCGATGCGCGACACCGACACCACGTTCCGCACCGTGTTCGTTGCCCAAGCCGGCAGCGGTATGACCGGTTCGGCCAGCCTGAAGGGCAAGCGGCTCGCGCTCGGATCGGCGGACTCGGCCCAGGCCGCCATCTTGCCGCTGCACTACCTGCGCGCCGCCGGCGTCGACGACGCCGACCTCGAGCTGATCCGATTCGATACCGACATCGGCAAGCACGGCGACACCGGACGCAGCGAACTGGACGCGATCGACGCCGTCCTCTCCGGAGACGCCGACGCGGCCGCGATCGGCAGCAACACCTGGGAGAGCATTGGCCGCGAGGAGCTCATGCCCGGCGCCCTGGAAGAGGTATGGCAGACCGAGCAGTACTGCCATTGCATGTTCACCGCGCTGGACGCGCTGCCTGAGGACCGATGGCGGCCGTGGGTGACGCGGCTGCTCGAGATGGACTGGGCTCGCGCCGAAGATCGCCGGATCTTGGAACTGGAAGGGCTGCGCCGCTGGGTGCCGCCCCAGCTGGACGGTTATCGGGGGCTGTTCGAGGCTGTCGAGGAACAGGGCATCGCCGCCACATGGTGATCCTCGACCTGGTACGAGCGGTCCGCACGCTCAGCGTGGGCCAGACCGCCGATGTCGCCGCGACGCGCAACGATCTTCCCAGCGTCCGGCGATGGTGCGAACACACCGGCAACACCCTGGTCCGCGCCAAGTTCGACCGAGCCGGTCGCGGCCGCGTGTTGATACGCCGCGGCCGGACACCCGACCCCCGACTCGCACTCGGCCCGGACCGGATCCCCGGCGCGCGACTGTGGCTTTACACCAACTTTCACTGCAACCTTCGCTGTGACTACTGCTGCGTCGCTTCCTCCCCGCGCGCCCCGCGCCGCGAGCTCGGCGCCGAACGGATCTCCCGCCTGGTTGCCGAGGCCGCCGACTGGGGCGCCAGCCAGGTCTTCCTCACCGGCGGCGAACCCTTCCTGCTGCCAGACATCCACCGCATCGTGCGAGACTGCACAAGCCGCCTGCCCACCGTCCTGCTGACCAACGGCATGCTATTCCGCGGGCGCGGATTGTCGGCGCTGTACGCGATGCCCCGCGACCACTTCGCGCTGCAGATCAGCCTGGACTCCGCGACGCCGCAACTGCACGACGCACACCGGGGCCGCGGCAGCTGGGCCAGAGCAGTGTCCGGAATCGAACTCGCACTAGCAGCCGGGTTCAGGGTACGGGTCGCGGCCACCATCACTGAATCCCGACCCGACACCATCGCCGCGCTACATGCGTTCCTGGACGGTCTGGGCATCCCACGGGAGGACCAGATCATCCGCCCCGTCGCCAAACAAGGAGCCGCCGCCAGCGGCATACGACTCACCCGCGAATCCCTCGTGCCAGAGATCACCGTGACCGTCGACGGCGTCTACTGGCACCCCGTAGCCGCCACCGACGAACGGCTACTGGTCCGTCGCGAGATCGAACCACTCCGACCGGCACTCGACCAGATCTACGGCCTTTTTGCCGACCAGTGGGCACACACACGTAGCGCAGTCGCGCTCTTCCCCTGCGCATGAACCGCCCCCACGCTCCCCGCGTGATACACGCGACGCCCCTCGTCGCGTACACGGGCGCGTCAGCGGCAGGTGCCGGAGGTCATCATGGTCAGCCACCACGCGACCAGCCATCGCCACCTTGCCGCGACCGGGATAACCCACCTGCTCGACCACCCACGGCTCGCCCAACTCAGGGCGGCCCGAGCCCAATGGCTTCGCCTACCCTGGCCGATCCGACAAGACGTGTTGCAACGCGCCGTTGCCGGCCGTGCAAACCCAGACCCGTACGTCGCCACCATCGCTCGCCGGTGGGCGGCAGCCCAGCTCGCCTTCCCGGTACGTGCGCAGATCACGGCAATCATCACCACAGCCGCAGGGATCGGCAGCATCGTCCTGGCCGCGACCTCAACATTGCCGGGCTCCGACCGCATCACACTCGCAACGCTGGTCGCCATCGCCAGCCTGAGCACAGGACTGATCGCATTGCGATTCATCCGCGGCCAAGCCGTCGACCTCGCCCACGCCAACCGGGCAGGCACGGCGACTTCGACGACAACGCCACCGGTCGGACACCACCGACCCGGCAAAGGGGCGGCCACACGACCCGAATAGATAACAGCGCCCATTGCCGAACTCTTCAAGTGGGGAGGACGCGGTGTTCAGCCTCGTGTTTGACGGCGTCCAGGGAGGCCGCGACCGCTGCTTCCCAGCGGTGGGCGACTACGCCGGCCCACCACTGGCCAAGGCGCCACAGGTCGGCGGCCATCTCGCCGCGGTAGGTCAGCCGGGTTCGGCCGTCGTGGTCGTCGAGCAGGAACTCTTCGGTGACATGCGGGACCGGGCCGCGAACGAGGCGGAAGCTGACCCGGTCGGGGCGGTTGAACTTGACCGTCTCCGCCGTGGTGGCGACGAGGCGGCCGCGGATCGGGGTGCGGTGCGCGGCCAGCACGAGGTCGGCGCCTCGTTCGAGGACGCGGACCTTGTCGGCCATGGCGTGGGTGGGTCGGCCAAGGTAAGGCTGGGCGATGACGTCGAAGACGACCTCGCGGGGCGCGGCGATGTCGACCTGCTGCGGACCGAGCGGGCGGGACCGCCGACCCACGCCCAGGTCGAGCCAGAGGGCGCCAGTGACCAGTCCGAGGTAGCCGGCCGCGGCAGTGAAGGCGGCCCCGATCAGCCACTTGGTCCACGTCCTCATGACCATCAGCCTCCTCTGTTGCGCGATGGTGTGGTGAGGAGGTGGCGATGACCAGCGAGGGCAAGCGGGATCGGGATGAGGTGTTCATCGAGTACACGAAGAGCATCTGCCCGGTGTGCAAGGTGGTGGTGGATGCGCAGGTGAACATCCGAGCCGGGAAGGTGTATCTGCGCAAGCGGTGTCGCGAGCACGGCTGGTTCGAGGCGCTGGTGTATGGCGACGCGGACGCGTATGTGGCCTCTGCGCGGTTCAACAAGCCGGGCACGATCCCGCTAAGATTCCAGACCGAGGTGGTCCACGGCTGCCCGTCGGACTGTGGTCTGTGCCCGGAGCACAAGCAGCACGCCTGCCTGGGCATCGTCGAGGTGAACACCGGCTGCAACCTGGACTGCCCGATCTGCTTCGCCGATTCCGGCCACCAGCCCGATGGGTACGCGATCACCGTGGAGCAGTGTGCGCGGATGTTGGACGCGTTCGTCGCCTCGGAGGGCGAGGCCGAGGTTGTGATGTTCTCCGGCGGGGAGCCGACGATCCACAAGCACCTGCTGGAGTTCGTCGACCTCGCGCTGGCCCGGCCGATCCGCAACGTCGTGGTGAACACCAACGGCGTCCGGCTCGCCCGGGACGCGTCGTTCGCCGCCGCGCTGGGCGAGCGCAACGGGCGCGCCGGCAAGTCGGCGAGCGTCTATCTGCAGTTCGACGGCTTCGACGAGCGGACGCACCGCGAGATCCGCGGCACGGATCTGCGCGAGATCAAGCAACGGGCGCTTGATGCCTGCGCGGCTGCGGGGCTGACCGTCACCCTGGCCGCGGCGATCGAGCGGGGAGTCAACGAGCACGAGGTCGGCGCCATCCTGCGCTACGGGGTCGAGCATCGCGCGGTCCGGTCGGTGGTGTTCCAGCCCGTCACCCACGCCGGTCGCCATGTCGAATTCGACCCTATGCACCGGCTCACTAACTCCGACGTGATCGAGCTGATCGCAGCCCAGTGCCCGGACTGGTTGCGCCCAACGGATTTCGTGCCGGTGCCGTGCTGCTTCCCAACGTGCCGTTCGATCACCTATCTCATCACCGACGCGGACAACGCGGTGCCGATCCCGCGATTGCTCGACGTCGACGACTACCTGGACTACCTGTCCAACCGGGTGCTGCCCGACGCCGCGATCCGGGCTGCGCTGGAGAGGCTGTGGAGCGCGTCGGCGTTCCCGGGCACGCAGACCTCGACGGTCAGTCTCGCGGTCACCGCCCCGCATCTGGAGTGCGGCTCCTGCGGCCTCGACCTGCCGCAAGCGGTGCGCCAGTTGGGGGAGCGGGCGTTCATGGTCGTGGTGCAGGACTTCCAGGACCCGTACACGCTCAACATCAAGCAGTTGATGAAGTGCTGCGTGGAGGAGATCACCCCGGACGGACGGCTGATCCCGTTCTGCGCGTACAACTCGGTGGGCTACCGCGAACAGGTCCGCGCGCAGATATCCGGGGTGCCCGTGGCCGACGTCGTGCCGAACGCGACCCAGTTGGGGCCGCTGATCGCCGACTCACCGTACGGATCGAAGATCGCCCGCGGTGCGGTCGCCCGGCCCGGGCGCGACGCGACGAACGTGGGACGCCCGGCGGTGCCGCCATGACCGGGCCTGGCGTCGACCCGGCCACGGTCAAGGCCTGCTGCGCGGCCGCCTACGGGAGCGACGCGGTGGCCGTGCTGCTCGGCGAGTCCTACCACCCCGGCGGCCTCGCGCTGACCCGCCGGCTCGCCGACAAGCTCGGGTTACGCCGCGGTCACCGCGTCGCGGACGTGGCCTGCGGGCCCGGTACCACGGCACGGCTGCTGGCGGCCGAGTACGGCGTACGCGTGGACGGCGTCGACCTCAATCCGTCCACGGTGGACGCTCCCGGGGTGCGATTCCACACCGGCGACGCCGAACGGATGCCCCTAACCAGCAAGGCATTCGATGCGGTCGTCTGCGAGTGCGCGTTCTGCACGTTCCCCGACAAGCCAGCTGCGGCCGCCGAGTTCGCCCGGCTGCTGCGCCCGGGCGGTCGGCTCGGGCTCACCGACGTCACCGTCACCAGGCGCCTGAAACCCGAGCTGACCGGCCTGGCCGCCCAGGTGGCATGTATCGCCGATGCCCGCGCGCCGGACGCCTACATCCAGCTGCTCAGCGACGCCGACCTACGCGTGATCCACCGCGAGTCCCACGACGCAGCGATCGGCCGGATGCTCGACCAGATCGACGCACGGCTCACCCTGCTGCGGATCGCCGGCGCCGACTGGCTCGCCGCCGCGCAACTTGACGCCGATGTGATCACCCGCTATGTCAACCTAGCCCGACGGGCCGTCGCGGACGGGATCATCGGCTACACCCTGCTCGTCGCCGAGAAGCCTTAGCCCGGATCCACCGTCGGGTTTGATCGCTTGAGCGCGTCGTAACGCGCGAATGCCCTTCCGGGTATGACGATTGGGCTTGCTGAACGCCCCATTGTCGACCCGGAAGGACATCCGTTCGGTGCAAGCTTGTCATTACTTGGCTGCTGTGGCCGCCAGCTTCGACGAGCCGAATCTGGTGCCGTGCGCTGTCTTGTTGCCGGCGGCCGTGCTGGCTCAGCGCCTCGATCTGGCTGGCGTGGTCGATGAGCGGCTTGCGCTTTATCGGCATGGCGCCAAGCGCCGTGCCGCTCGCCGAGCAAGACCGGCAGCTGTGGGACCGCGCCAAGATCGCCGAGGGGCAGGCGTTGCTGCTGAGCACATTGGGCACGGTGCTGGCCGGCCCGTACCAGCTGCAGGCGGCGATCGCGGCGGCGCACGACGAAGCCGGCACCGCGGACGACACCGATTGGCCGCAGATCCTTGCGCTCTACGAGGTGCTGGAGCGGCTCGCGCCGAGCCCGATCGTGACGCTCAGCCGTGCCGTCGCCACCGCGATGGTGCACGGCCCGAAGACCGGGCTCGCGCTGCTCGGCACCGTCGCGGACGACGATCGCCTGGCCCGAAGCCACAGGCTGGAGGCCGTCCGCGGCTATCTGACTCGATCGGGCTGGTGATCGGGACGCCGCCCGGGCGGCGTACCTGGCGGCCGCACGGATGACCGCGAGCCTGCCCGAGCAGCGCTACCTCAGCTTGTGCGCGGCCCGGCTCGCGTGAACCGGATCAGCCTTCAACGAGCTTCTTGAGGTTGCTGAGCACCATCGGCAGGTACGGCTGCCACATCTGCGCCAGCTGCTCGGACATCGCCGGCTCCAGCGGCTTGAAGCTGGCTTCCCACACCACGCGCGTCACCCCGTCGTCCTGGTGCACGGCGAAGGATCCGGCGTTGTCCGTGACCGGTAGCGGCGCGCCGTCGATCCGGTATCGATAGGAGCGCGCGCTCGGGGAGTAGTCGAGGATCTCCTCGTCCTGGCGATGCCCATCCTCGAACGTGCACACCCGGCGGAGTCCGTTGACGGTTACTGACGTGATGCCGGGGATCCACCGGTCGACGCCGGACAGGTCGCCGAGCACGGCCCAGACCTCGTCGGGCGTGGCGTTGATGTCGATGCTCTCCGAGAACGTGGCCATCGCAGGTCCTTTCGTCGTCCGGGTTACGCCTCGCTGCAATCTATATACAAGCAATAGCTTGTGCAAGTGTAGGCTTGTATATCGAAGCTGTGGCAGCAATGATGGACGGGATGTCCACCGACGCAGTCCTGCGCGCGCTCGCCGAACCGCATCGGCGGGCAATCCTGCAGCTGGTTCGCGACGAGTCGCTGTCGGTGACCGAGATCGCCGAGCACTTCGACATCACCCAGCAGGCGGTCTCACTGCACCTGAAGGTGCTGCGCGACTCCGGCCTGGTGCGCGTGCAGCAGGCTGGCCAGCGCCGCCTCTACCTCGTCGACCCCGACGGCTTCGAGTCGCTGCGCGAGTTCCTCGCCGACCTGTGGCCGGGTGCCCTGGGCCGCCTCAAGGACGTGGTCGACGCCGATGAACGGTGAGCCGTTCCGTCACCAAATCGAGCTCGCGGCGCCACCCGAGAAGGTGTTCCCGTACCTCACCCGCTCCGATCTGCTGCTGGTGTGGATGGGCGACCACGCGGTGCTCGAGCCCTGGCCAGGTGGCGAGTTCACCGTCGACATCAACGGCGTGCCGGTCCGCGGCCGGTTCGTCGTCGTCGACCCGCCGCGCCGGCTGGTGCTCACCTGGGGACACGCCGGATCCGAGGTGTTGCCGCCCGGATCGAGCACGGTCGAGATCACCCTCGACCCGACGGCAACCGGCACGCTGTTGACGCTGGAGCACCGTGACCTGCCGCCCGAGGAAGCCCCGCAACACGCCATCGGCTGGCCGCACTTCCTGGGCCGACTCTCGCAGGCGACCGCCGGGCTCCACCCTGGACCAGACCCGTTCGCACAGGATGCGTCATGAGCCCTCGGTACGCGGGTTAGCGACGGAACAGGTCGCGCGCATCAATCTACACCAGGCGACCAAGTCCGGCGGCGAGGACTTCTCCTCTCCGACGTACACCGTGCGCCACGGCGCCACCAGCTTCGAAACCCCGCGGCTGCCCGCAACCCAGCAGTTCTACTTCGTCGTCCGGGCGCGAGACCGCGCCGGCAACGAGGATTCCAATCTGGTCGAGCGCGAGGGCGTAAACCTCTGCGTCTGAGACGCCGGCCCGGTGGGAGGTACGGGACCCCACCGGCGGGGTCACGGTCGCTCACGGCAACCTAACGACGAAGGCGGGCCTGGCCATGACCCCGGAAGTCACGTGACGCTGTCGATCGACGCTCTCCGTCAGCTCTTCCGATGACAGGAAAGAGGAGCGGCGTCCCCCAAGACGTCGTGTAAATAGATCGGCCTTCTCGGCCTGGTGGCCACGTTGAAGAAACCCACCCTGTGTCAGGCACGGCAGTTATTGCGGTCGGATTGTTGAGCTGGAACTGGTACGGCAAGTCAGAGCTGCCCGCGACCCGCTCGTCACGAAATTCGATGGCAGGTTCGTCGCCGTGTTGGTGGGCTGCACATGAGCTTGCCGGCCAAAAAGCGCTGTGGAGCCAGTCTTGTTCGGACCCGACGGCGGTGGTGCGGCTGCGCTCGAAGCCGCCGGGATGCGACCAGTCGAGGCAGCGATGACGAGTACTAACGCGGCGAAGAGAACTACGGGATAGTTGATGTGACGAGAAAATGGACATATTCAGGCCCGCGTGATGTCCTTTGCCTACTTCCTCCACCTTCCGGCCGTCGAGGAGTAGTGAGGAGGTCCTTGGTTGCTTTAAACGGTAGCTCACCTTTAAGCGATCGCTTGTCTCCTCCAAGTCAGACCGACCGTACGCCTTCCCACGTCAGCAGCGAGTGGCAACCATCGAGTGGGTCGCCATCGAGGTCATTCGCTGGTCGCCGGGGACGGCTTCGGTGATTGACAGGTGGGTCATGAAGTGGCCGGGTGTGGGGCCGTGCCATTCGCCGGCCGGGGCGCAGATGATGTCGCCGGCGCGGATTTCCTCGATCGTACCGGTGCGTGGCTGGTGGAGGTCGTGGCCTTGGGTGACGTAGAGGGTCTGCCCGACGGCCTGAGTGTGCCCTGCGGCGCGGGCCGGCGGGGTGAATCGGACGGCGCTGACCCGGAGGTGTGAGGGTTCCTGGCCGGGTGTGATGGCCTGACTTGCGGGCCCGTCCGGACTCGCCGCAGCAGGGCACGGAGCGTGGACGCATTGGCGTAGCCCACCTGCGGCGCGATCTGCTCGACGCTCTGCGCCGTGGTGCGCAGCAGATGGACGGCGCGCTCGGCCCGCAGACGCTGCACGAGCGCGAGTGGGCTCATGCCGAGCGCAGCCTGGGTCCGTCGCTCGAGGGTGCGCGGGCTGGTGCCGATCGCTGCGGCAAGCTCCCGGATATCTAGCGCCTGGCCCAGGCGGGCGCGGGCCTGCTGCTCAAAGACAAGGACCAGCGGGTCGTTGTGATTGAGGTGATCCATGACGAGGTAGGCGCTCTGGGCGGCGCGTTCGTCGATGACCAGCAGCCGGGCGACGTGCTCGGCGAGACCGGGGCTGACCCGGCGCACGAGCGCCAGAGCCAGGTCGATGTGGGCGAACGCGGCGCCCGCGGTCACCACGCCGGCGTCGGCGACCACCATGGTGTCGAGGTCGAGGACCACGGACGGGTACCGCCTCCGGAACGCAGCGCCGAGCCACCAGCTCGTCGTGGCCCGGCGCCGATCCAGGAGCCCGGACTCGGCGAGGGTGAAAACGCCGGTACACGCGGCGGCGACGGTGGTCACCCCAGGGTCCAGCTCGCCGAGGACCCTGATGATCGCTCGGCTGCCGCGCGCTGCGAGCGCGCTGAGCGTGTCCTCGGCGGTCATCGTCCCCAGCGCCGGTACCACCACGACGTCGACGGCTGGCAGCTCGCGGAGGTGCATCGTCACCGGGACGGTCAGGCCGGCCCCTGTGGTGACCTTGCGGCCGGCGCCGGTGACGTCAACGCGGATCGGCGGGATCGAGGGATCGACGCCGGGTCGCTGGGCCTCCGCCGTGGAGAGGATGTCGATGAGCGCGGTCAGCCCTGAGCTGAAGCACCCATCGCTGGCGAGCAACCCCACGTGCATGACGTAGACGGTAGCAAGACTGTCGTATGCGCCACTGGCCCGGCGGGTCAGACGCTCGTAGCGTCCTGATGGCGGCCGGCACCCGGCTGGTCGCAAGCCGTCGCGGAGGCGGCGGCTACAGGCCTGCGGGGGGTGCCGCGGCGGCTAGCCGCATGGCACCGGTGTCCCCGCTGGGCTGGGCTGAGGTACGGGGACGGCCACCGGGGGAGCGGGGGGAACTCATGCCCGGTGGCCGCCCGTCCTTGAGGGAGCGCTACCGGCGCTCCGGCTTGCCTGCTGATTGAGATTCCTACACCCGCGCGCCGGCGCGCGGAGCGGTTATGAGCATCACTGTAGGTGGCACGGGTGTCCACAGTTGACCGGCTGTTGCCCGAACTTGCCGCCCGGCGGGTGCTGCGCCGGCTGGATGGCCCGCTGGATGACACGGTACCGGCCGAGCGCGCGATTACCACCCGCGACCTGCTGACGTTCACGCTCGGCTTCGGCATGGTGGGCGAGATGTTCACCGCGGCACAGCCGTGGCCGGTGGTGGCGGCCGCGCATGAGCCGCGGCTGGCGACGATCGGCCCGCCCGACCCGCCCGTGCCGCCGGACCGGGACACCTGGATCGCGCGCCTTGGCAGGCTGCCATTGTCGCCCAGCCGGGGAACGCTGGATGTACAACACCGGCGCCCAGGTGCTGGGCGTGCTGGCGGCGCGGGCGGCTGGCCAGTCGTTCAGCGAGGTGCTGCGGACCCGGATCTTCGAGCCACTCGGCATGCGCGACACCGGGTTCTGGACGGCCGACACCCACCGGTTCGCGACGGCCTACCAGCCCACCCCGGACGGGCTGGCCGTGTGGGATGAGCCGGACGGCAAGTCGAGCCGCCCGCCAGCGTTCGGCGACGGAGGAGCCGGGCTCGTCTCCACGGCCGGCGACCTGCTCGCATTCGCCCAGATGATGCTGCGCGGCGGGGCCGGCGTGCTGCCACCCGATGCGGTGCGGACGATGACGGCCGACCAGCGGACCGCCGCGCAGAAAGCTCGCAGCGGCCTGGAGCCTGGGTTCTTCGACGGCCGGTCCTGGGGGTTCTGCCAGGTCACGACAGCGGCGCATTCGGCTGGGACGGCGGCCTGGGCACCTCCTGGCTGGTCGACCCGTCCTGGGACCTGACAGTGATCGTGCTGACCGAGCAGATGTCGAGACCCCGGACACCCCCAGGGCCACCGCGACATCCAGGCCGCTGCGTACGCGGCACTCGCGTAAGCCTTGTGGACAGCATCGATGCGACCGCCCGGCGCGAACGAGGCCATGTTCGTAGGCCCAGCCCGGGCTGCATCTCGTAACAGCCGAATGCCGGCAGATGAAAGCGAGCCGCCGATCGGCACCGCCATTCGAGTTTCAGCCTTCCCGCCCGAGCCGTGCCCGTACGGGTCACCAGTCACGGAGGATCACCACGGAACCGCGCTGGATCAGATCCGTTATGGGCGACCAATCAAACGACGCCGACGCACTCAGATCGATCCTTCGCTCGCCGGCGATCCCCACCGCGATGTGGGCTGCCCAGCGGCGCCGACGGCACGCCGCAGACCGCGATTGCCGACGAACCAGGCCGGTGCGACCGCCCGGTTCCCCTTGGAGCGACTGGACGTTCGGCTGCACGACTGATGCGCGGGCCTCTCGATTGCTTCGTGACGTGCGCGCGCGGGTTGTGCGGGCCGTGCCCAGAGTGCCGGACAAGAGCGCGCCGGGCGTCGGCTACACCTGGGTCAACAGGAAACGATCTTCTCGACGGGTGGCAGCCGCTCGATCCTATGCGCATCCTCTGCCCGGATGTCGAGATCGAGATCGCCGTCGATTCGGTGGCTTGGGCGTTCGGCGATGGCGCGACGGAGGTCAGCACCGGCAGTCCCGGCCGTCCCTTCCGCAAGGAAGACGGATGCCACAGGCTCGAGTATTCGGACTGGTTCGGGCACGTCTATACCCAGACCAGTGACCGGATAACCGTCGCCGCTCGGCCGACGTGGCGAGCCCGGTTCCGTGTCGTCGGTGGCGCCTGGACGTCGTGGCCACGGTCACACTGCTACTGCTCAGTCCGGCCTGGCGTGGATGGCGAATGATCGTTGCTCTGGACATCCTCGCCGCGGCCGTCCTATGTCTGTGGGGCGGGGCGAACGTCCTCGTCGGCGCGGTGGTGTTGAGCGGAGCGATCGAGCGCGCAGAGGTCAACTGGCACGCCCTTCGCTGGCACGTATTCCTATGGGACGCCTGGTTCCTCGTCTGGGGCGTCGTTCTCGCGGTCGCGGTGGTGGGCGCAATCCACGTCCGGCACCGATGATGCCTTCCCGAACCCGGCTCTCATGTCGATACCTGTCAAGCCACCCGCACTTGTCAACGACCGGATCTGCCACCGGCAGCGCGCCAAGGACCGGAGCTGCCGAGACACCCTTGAAGCAGTATCAAGCTTGAGACGATTGAATAGCCTGCTGCTGTGCGTCTGTACCTGTCGGCGTTTCGTGTCGGCGCTCATCCCGGTCGGCTGCTTAGCCTGGCCAGCGGCCGACGCAGCGCAGTGGTGGCGAATGCCATGGACGCGCAGCCGGCGGCCGAGCGGGCCGCCGGAGTGCAGCGGGAGTTCTCGGATCTCGGCGCGTTCGGGCTCGATGTGGCCGAACTCGACCTGCGCCAGCCCGACGTCGCAGGTCAGCTGGCGGGCTTTGACATCGTCTGGGTGCGCGGTGGAAATGTGTTCGAAACCGGTACCCGCCGGAGCACACGAGGCCGCAGTCCTCCAACCGATCATCCGATCAGTGTCAGGCACCGGCACTCGACTAACG
>JBKOXO010000158.1:0-33322 GCA_046744105.1 Actinomycetota bacterium | reverse complement strand
CTCGGCGAGTACGGCATCGCCCACCGTATCGGCGAACTGGCCCGCGCCGGTGCAGCGCTGGCCCGCGAGGTGGCCGACGGCTACCCCGGCCATTGGGTGCTCGGCTCCATGGGTCCGGGCACGAAGTTGCCGACGCTGGGTCACGTCCCGTACGCCACGCTGCGCGACGCCTACCAGGAAGAGGCCGCCGGGCTTGTCGAGGGCGGCGCCGACGCGCTCATCGTCGAGACCTGCCAGGACCTGCTACAGGCCAAGTCGGCGATCATCGGCGCGCGCCGGGCCATGACCGCGGCCGGCGTCACGCTGCCGCTGATCGCACACGTCACGGTCGAGACCACCGGCACGATGCTGCTCGGCTCGGAGATCGGGGCGGCGCTCACCGCGCTGGCCCCGCTGGGCGTGGACCTGATCGGACTGAACTGCGCCACCGGGCCGGCCGAGATGAGCGAGCACCTGCGCTACCTGTCGCGCAACTCGCCCCGCCCGCTGTCGGTCATGCCGAACGCCGGGCTGCCCGAACTCGGCCCGAGCGGCGCCACCTATCCGCTCACGCCGGACGAACTGGCAACGGCCCTGGCGCAGTTCGTGCGCGAATTCGGGGCCGCGCTCGTCGGCGGCTGCTGCGGTACGACGCCCGAACACATCACCCGCGTGGTCGAGGCGGTGCGCGACCTGGCGCCACGGCAGCGCGACGTGCGCTTGGAGCCGGCGTCCGCCTCGCTGTACCAGAGCGTGCCGTTCCGCCAGGACGCGAGCGTGCTGATGATCGGCGAGCGCACCAACGCCAACGGTTCCAAGGCCTTCCGCGAGGCGATGCTCGCGGGCGACTGGGGCAAGACCGTCGAGATCGCCCGCGGCCAGATTCGCGACGGCAGCCACCTGCTCGACGTCTGCGTCGACTACGTAGGTCGAGACGGAGGCGCGGACATGCGTGAGGTCGCAGGGCGGTTCGCCACGGCGTCCACGCTGCCGATCGTGCTCGACTCGACCGAGCCGCCGGTGCTCGAGGCCGGCCTGGAGTTGCTCGGCGGCCGCTGCGTGATCAACTCCGTGAACTTCGAGGACGGCGAGGGGCCGGAGAGCCGCTTCGCGCGCATCATGCCGATCGTGCGCGAGCACGGAGCCGCCGTCATCGCGCTCACCATCGACGAGGAGGGCCAGGCTCGCACCGCCGAGACGAAGGTGGCAGTCGCCGAGCGGCTCATCGGCACGCTCACCCGGCAGTGGGGCATGGCCGAGAGCGACATCCTCGTCGACTGCCTGACGTTCACCCTGGGCACCGGGCAGGAGGAGAGCCGCCGCGACGGCATCGAGACCATCGAGGGCATCCGGTCGCTCAAGCAGCGGCATCCGGACGTACAGACGACGCTCGGCCTGTCGAACATCTCGTTCGGCCTCAACCCCGCGGCGCGGCAGGTGCTGAACTCGGTGTTCTTGCACGAGTGCGTCGAGGCAGGCCTCGACTCGGCGATCGTGCACGCGTCGAAGATCTTGCCGATGTCGAAGATCCCGGCCGAGCAGCACGAGGTCGCACTCGACCTCGTCTACGACCGGCGGCGCGACGGGTACGACCCGCTGCAGCGGTTCCTGCAGCTGTTCGAAGGTGTGTCGGCGCAGTCGAGCGCAGCCTCGCGGGCCGAGGAGCTCGCTGCACTGCCCCTGGATGAGCGGCTCCAGCGGCGCATCATCGACGGTGAGCGCAACGGCCTTGAGGCCGACCTGGACGAGGCCCTGTCGCAGCGGCCCGCTCTGGAGATCATCAACGAGACGTTGCTCGCCGGGATGAAGACCGTGGGTGAGCTCTTCGGCGCGGGCGAGATGCAGCTGCCGTTCGTCCTGCAGTCCGCCGAGGTGATGAAGGCGGCGGTCGCCTACCTCGAGCCGCACATGGAGAAATCGGACGCCGGCGGTAAGGGCACGATCGTGCTCGCCACGGTCAAGGGCGACGTCCACGACATCGGCAAGAACCTCGTGGACATCATCCTCTCCAACAACGGCTACACCGTGGTCAACCTCGGTATCAAGCAGCCGATCAACGCAATCCTCGAGGCAGCCGACGAGCACGAGGCCGACGCCATCGGCATGTCCGGGCTGCTCGTGAAAAGCACGGTGATCATGAAGGAGAACCTCGAGGAGATGAACTCCCGGGGTATCGCCGGCAAGTACCCGGTGCTGCTGGGCGGCGCGGCGCTCACCCGCGGCTACGTCGAGAGCGATCTCTCCGAGGTCTTCCAGGGCGACGTGCGGTATGCCCGCGACGCGTTCGAGGGGCTGCGCCTGATGGATGCGCTGATGGCCACCCGGCGCGGGGTGCCCACCGGGGTAAACGGCCCGGCGGACGCGACGCTGTCCGAGGAGGACGCGCGCAAGCTCGCCGAGCGCAAGGCCCGGCGCGTGCGCTCCCTCAAGATTGCCGAGCAGCGCCGGCTTGCCGAGGATGCGGGTCAGCCCGAGCCGCCGGCACGATCCGACGTCACAACAGACAATCAGATCCCGACCCCGCCGTTCTGGGGCGATCGCGTAGTCAAAGGAATCGCGCTCGCGGATTATGCAGCCCTACTGGATGAGCGGGCGACGTTCATGGGGCAGTGGGGGTTGCGCGGTGCCCGCGGCGGTAAGGGTCCGTCCTATGAGGAGCTCGTCGAGACTGACGGGCGGCCGCGGCTGCGCTACTGGCTCGACCGGTTCCAGACGGAGGGCGTGCTGGAGGCGGGCGTCGTCTACGGCTACTACCCGTGCGTGTCCAAGGGCGACGACCTGATCGTCCTGAGCGAGACGGGCACCGAACGCACCCGCTTCACGTTCCCGCGGCAGCGTCGAGAGCGGCGGTTGTGCCTCGCCGACTTCTTCCGCAGCGAAGACTCTGGGGACACGGACGTCGTCGCCTTCACCGTCGTCACGATCGGCGCCCGCGTCAGCGAGTTCACACACGAGCTGTTCGAGGCCAACGCGTACCGCGACTACCTCGAGGCGCACGGCCTGTCCGTGCAGCTCACCGAGGCGCTCGCCGAGTACTGGCACCGCCGGGTGCGACAGGAGCTCATCCTGCCGACTGGACCCGTCGCCGGCGAAGATCCTGACGACGTCGAGGACTTCTTCAAGCTCGGGTACCGCGGCGCGCGCTACTCGCTCGGCTACGGCGCATGCCCCAACCTCGAGGACCGCGCGAAGATCGTCGGCCTGCTGCGCCCGGAACGCATCAACGTCGAGCTGTCCGAGGAGTTCCAACTGCATCCCGAGCAGTCGACCGACGCGATCGTCGTGCACCACCCCGAGGCCAAGTACTTCAACACGTGAGCATGCTCGTCGCAGTGCTGTTCGACATGGACGGCACGCTGCTCGATTCGGAGAAGATCTGGGACATCGCCCTGGACGACCTGGCGCACTACCTGGGCGGCGAGCTGTCCGCCTCGGCGCGACGCCGCATGGTGGGCTCCAGCCTGGCCCGCTCGATCGCGATCATGCATGCCGATCTGGACATCCAGGCCGACCCGGAGTGCAGTGGCGCGTATCTGCTGGAGCGGGCCGCCGAGCTCTTCCGCACGGCGCTGGTGTGGAAGCCGGGCGCACGTGAGCTGCTCGTCGCCGTGCACCAGGCCGGCGTGCCTGCCGCCCTCGTCACGTCCACCCATCGGCGGCTGACCGAGATCGCGCTGGATACCATCGGCCGCGAGTACTTCGCGGCCACGGTCTGCGGGGACGAGGTGGCCTACCCGAAGCCGGCCCCGGACCCGTACCTGCGGGCCGCCGAGCTGCTCGACGTCCCGCCGGCGGGCAGTGTCGCGATCGAGGACTCACCGCTCGGCATCGCGTCTGCCGAAGCGGCCGGCTGCGTCGTCCTTGCCGTGCCTAGCGAGGTGCCGCTCGAAGCCATACCGGGGCGTACGGTCGTGCCGGCCCTGGTAGGCGTCACGGTCGCCGATCTGGCCGCCCTCGTCGATGCGGGGCAGCGTTCATGGCGATGATGCACCTGCGAGTGTTCTCGCCCGCGGACACGACCGCGGCAGTGCTGTCGTTGCTCGACGCGGAGCCGGGCGCGGCCAATGTCGCCTGTGTAGCGGGCGCCGGACGTGCCCCGGCCGGCGACGTCGTGCTGGCCGACCTCGCCCGGGAGTCCGTGCCGAATGTGCTCGATCGGCTGCACGCCCTCGGCGTCGCAGAGCACGGGACGATCAGCCTCGAGGTCGTCGATACCGCGATCGGCGCGGCGGTCGTGCGCGCCGAGAAGGATGCGCCGGGGGAGGGCGCGGACGCGGTCATCTGGGACGAGGTGGTCAACCGGACCGGTGAGGACTCGACGCTGACCTGGTCCTTCCTGGCGTTCATCGTGCTGGCCACCGTGCTCGCCGCCGTCGGGGTGGTCACCGACTCGCCGGTGACGATCGTCGGCGCGATGGTCCTGGGACCCGAGTTCGGCCCGCTCGCCGGCCTCGCCGTCGGGTTGCTGCGTCGACGTCCGGTCGTGGTGCGCCGCGCCGCCTTGGCACTCGGCGTCGGCTTTGCCGCGGGGCTGGTCGCCGCCGCCCTCGCCACGCTGCTCTGGCGCGCCGTCGGTTTGGTGCACGCCTCGGACCTCGCCGGGCACCGGCAGACCGAGTTCATCTACCACCCGGGCTGGTTCTCGTTCGTCACCGCGCTGCTCGCGGGGGCAGCGGGGACATTGTCGCTGACCTCGAACCGGTCAGCAGCGCTGGTCGGGGTGTTCATTTCGGTCACGACGGTGCCGGCCGCGGGCTATGCAGCGGTCGCCGCTGTGCTCGGTGACTACCACGGGGCGCTGGGCTCCGTCGGCCAGCTCGCGATCAACTTGGGCGGCATTGTGGCGGCCGCCTACGCGGTACTGCTCGCCCAGGCGCAGGCCACCCGACGCCGGCGGGCCCGCTTGTGATCACGACAATTGCCGATGTGCTGCCGAGCGCCCTTGCTGCGCTCGGCGTTCCGGGCCATGCCTCGCGGCTCGGACTGCCCGATGTCAGGCGCATCGGGGTGCTACTTGTCGACGGGCTGGGCTACCACCTGCTGCCCGCCGCTGCCCGGGCCGCACCAGTGCTCGCCGACATCCACGCCGGCCGGCTCGGTGAGCTGCGCGAGATCGCCAGCTGCTTCCCGTCCACGACGCCGACCAGCCTGGTGTCGCTGGGCACCGGCGCGCTTCCCGGCGCGCACGGCATCCTCGGGTTCCGGGTGAACGTGCCGGGCACCCGGCGGGTGCTGACTCACGTCGACTGGCGCGCCGATCCCGACCCCGCCGTGTGGCAGCCGGTCCGGACTCAGTTCGAGGTGGCCGCTGCGGCAGGGCTCGCGACAAGCGTCGTGTCGCGGCCGGAGTTCGCCGACAGCGGCCTCACCATCGCCGCGTACCGAGGCGCGCGATACGTCGGCGCCGCCGACAGCGACGCGCTGGCCGAGGAAATGCTTACGCAGCTGTCCGGTCCGCCGGGCCTCGTGTACGGCTACCACGCCACCGTGGACACGACCGCGCACCTTCACGGCATCGACTCTCCGCAATGGCAGAAGGCGGTGGCCGAGGTGGGCCGGCTGCTCGCCCAGCTCGCCGAGGGCCTGCCCGCTCACGCGGCGCTGCTCGTGACCGCCGACCACGGCGGAGTCAACGTGCCGGCCGAGCACCGTGTCGATGTCGACACCGACCGACGGCTGGGTGCCGGCGTGCGCGTGGTCGCCGGCGAGGCCCGGGTGCGCTACCTGCACACCCGTCGCGGCGCCCTGGAGGACGTCCTCGCGACATGGCGCGCGGTGCTCGGTGACACCGCGGATGTGGTCAGCCGCGACGAGGCGGTAGCCGCCGGCTGGTTCGGTGCCGTGCCGGAACAGCACCTGGCGCGCATCGGCGACGTGGTCGTGGTGTGCCGCGGCGACTACGCGGTGCTGGCCACCAAGCACGAGCCGGAACTCGCCGGCAAGCTCGTCGCGTACCACGGCGGCATGACACCGGCCGAGACGGCGATTCCGCTGATCATTGTCAAGTGAGACGAGCGAGCCCCGCGCGCAGGCGCCGGTACCACTCCTGGCGTCGTCTGGTGGAGTCGCCGGCGGGCGGGGAACCGAGTGGCGAGTCCTCGGCGACGACGCCGTAGGTGACGCGGTAGGCGCGGATCTCGGTAGCCAGCTCGAACCATCGCGTCGGCTGATCCGGCGGTGGGGCCAGCCCCAGGCTGTTGCGGAACCATGCCGGGAACAGCGCATGCTTCGCGACGCCCTCGTCGATGACGGCTCGCAGTTGCCGGTACAGCCGCTGCCAGGCATCCGCGACGACGTGGATATCCGTGGCGTGCTCGCGGCGGACCTCGTCGTCCGCGCGTAGGCGCCGCGTCGCCTCTCGCGCCGCCACCTCCAGCCGGGGCCCCTCCTTCTCCTGGTCGCGCAGGGCCTGCGCGGCGGTGGCGAACTTCCTGGCGGCGCGCAGCGTTGCCGGCTCGTCGTCATCACCCGCAACCGCCTCGCTCAGCGCGACGATCACGGCGTGCTCGTCGTCGAGTCGGCGTTCCCAGTCCGCATGCCGATCGACCGCCAGCTGCAGCTCCTTGCGCGTGACACTGTCGAGCAGCTGGCTCTGAAAACCCTCGCCCCGCTCCACCGTGGCGGCCAAGTCCACCATCGCTTCGTCGACGTCTGCGTCCAAGTCGCAGATCGGCGCGTCGGCAGTGATCAAGGCGTTGTCCACCAACCAATGGACCTGCTGGCTTACCAGCCGCAATGACCGGAGCAGCTCGCCGACATCGGCGCGAACGGCGGCAAGCTCCGCCTCGAAAGCACGCATCCGCTCCGCGTCACCGGCGGTCGGCGTGTCATCCACGGCGCAGATCACCCTCTACCGTACGTCGCTGCCGTGCCTGCCAGGCTGCGAGAAGGGGCACGGCCGCGACCGCGACGGCGAGCACGCACGCATAGCCCAGCACGGGCCATACCAGTGCGCCGAGTAGCGCGAGAACCGCGAGTACTCCGGCGGCAACCCCCTTGCGTAAATCCAGGGCGTGCGGTCCTGCGTCGCGAGCCGTCCGCGGGCTCATCGAGGCCGCCATCAGGGCGGCAGCGAGCAGCAGCGGCACGCCGATCACTAGCCTCGACGTGGCGATGGCACCCGACGCCGCCAGCAACACGACCAGCCCGCCGGCGACGGCGACCACCGCGGTGAGCAGCCAGAGCCGGCGCTCGGTTCGCCTGAGATGGCGCTTGACTAACTCGGCTGCCAGCCGCCGCTGGCGTGCCAGCCGCATCTGGCGCAGCCTGCCCTGCGCGTCGATCAGTTCGGTGGTGGCGGCGGTGATCTCGTGCACCGCGGCGCGGTACTCACCGCTCTTGCGCGGATATTGCCGTAATTCGGTGTGCATGCCCTGGACCGTGGCCCGCATGCCATTCACCTGCCGCGACAGCGCGTTTATCGCGGCAGACGTCGCTGCCGGCGCCTCATCCGTTGCCATGTGTTGCAGTGTGCGCCAGCTTGCCCAATCCGCCGATACGTGACTCTCGGGCTGATCAAATCCGCCGGTACGTGTCGCCTCATCGCGTTTACAGTTCGGGCTGGATGGCGGGCTCGGGCGCGTCACGCCGATCGCGGTCGATGCGGCTGAGCGCGTCGGCAGGAAACGACGGCGGTGTGCCCCCGAATGCGGGGCAGCGGGCGTGGTGATCACACCAGTCGCACAACCGGCTTGGGCTCGGACGGAAGTCACCCGCCTCGGCGGCGCGGGCGATCGCCACCCAGATTGCCTTCAGCGTGCGCTCGAAGCGGACCAACTCCTCCTTGTCCGGCGTGTAGGTGAGCGTGTCGCGGTCGGACAGGTAGATCAGCTTCAGCTGCCGTGGCACGACGCCGCGGGTGCGCCACAGCACGAGCGCATAGAACTTCATCTGGAACAGGGCCTTGGCCTCGAACGCCTCGCGCGGAATCGTGCCCGTCTTGTAGTCGACGATGCGCAGGTCTCCGGACGGCGAGATGTCGAGGCGATCGACGTAGCCGCGAAGCCGCAACCCGTCGATCACCGCCTCGACGAGTTCCTCGCGCGCCGCCGGTTCCAACCGGGACGGGTCCTCGATCGCGAAGTAACCCTCGACGAGCTCTCCTGCTGAGTCGAGCCAGGCGGCCAGGTCGGTCTCGTCCGCGAACAGGGCCGCAAGCTCAGGCTCCTCAGCCAGCAGGGCATGCCACGCAGGCTCGACGAGCTGCTGCGCAGCGCCGAGGGTGCGCTGCGCGGAAGGCAGGTCGAACAACCGCTCGAGCACCGAGTGCACCACCGTGCCCCTTACCGCGGCGCGCGATGGCGCCTCGGGCAGGCGGTCGATGGTGCGGAACCGGTACAGCAGCGGGCAGGTCTTGAAGTCCGAGGCGCGCGACGGTGAAAGCGACCCGATCACCGCATCGGGCAATGCCGCCACTGCCACCGTCTCCGTCATGCTCGAGACACTAGAACCGCTCGCTGACAATTTTGCGCAGGCGCGAGTGTCACAGCCAATGGACGCGACTGAGCGGCCAGATGATCAAGAACGCCCGGCCGATGATCGACGACCCAGGAATCGCGCCGAAGAACCGGCTGTCCGTGGAATCACATCGGTTGTCGCCCATGACGAAATAGCGCCCGGAAGGCACTGTCACGGGGCTGAAATCCGCTGTGCCGTGACACGCCCGGTTGACGTAGGACTCCTCGAGTGGTCGCGAGCCGATCCACACCTTCCCGCCGTGGCCGCTCACCGTCTCGCCGGGCAGACCGATCACCCGCTTGATCAGCACCTTCTCCGCCGCCTCCAGGGCTGGCGGACGATGGAACACCACGACGTCACCACGGTGCACCGCATGCAGGTGATACGAAAGCCGGTCCACCAGCAGCCGGTCGTTGTCGCAGCCCGAACAGCCGTGCAGCGTCGGCTCCATCGACTCGGACGGGATCCAGAACGGCTCGACGACGAAGGCGCGTAGCCCCACGGCGAGCAGCGCGGTCACGGCGAGCAGCACCAACAGCCGGATCGGGAACGCGAACTGCCGCCGCCGTCGCCGGCGACGCGGAGGCGGCGGGATCTCGCCCCTCTCGTCGGGCGGGATCGCCTCGATGATCTGCGTTTCGTCCATCGGCGAGGGCCGGGGCGGCGGCGCCACCGCGGACAGCTGGACAGTGTCGTCGGACAGCTGGACGGTGTCGTCACGAGGCGTCGCCGGCCGCTGCGCGTGGGTGTGCCGGCGCCGGTGCCGGTTGGCGGCGATCTGAGCCTCGATGCGGCTCCGTAGATCGTCGCTCTCGTTCACGGTCCGTACGCTAACCCGGCTCACCATGAGCCGCCGTAGCATCGCTGGCAATGAGCATGAACCGTTCGCCCGGCCCCAGCGGTGCCAGACTGCTACCGGTGGGGAGCTTTCGTGGCGTCCCGCTCTATTTCGCACCGTCCTGGGTGCTGATCGCGACACTCGTGACGATCACTTACAACGGCATCATCTACGAACTGGTCGACGGCCTCAGCCGCCCTATGTCGTACCTGTACGCGTTCCTGTTCGCCGTGCTGCTGGCACTGTGCGTGCTCGCTCACGAGCTCGGCCACACGGCGATCAGCCTCGCGCTGGGCCAGCCGGTCAACCGTGTCGTGATCTTCCTCCTCGGCGGAGTGTCCGAGATCGAGGGCGAGATCCGTCGCCCCCGTGACGAGGTGCTGATCTCGCTCGCCGGGCCGTTCGTGTCGCTGGCATTAGCCGGCGTCGCGTGGTTCGGGCGCTCGTTCGTGCCGGACGCCACAGTGCTCTCAGTCCTGCTGGCCCTGCTCGTGTGGAGCAACCTCGTGGTCGCCTTGTTCAACCTGTTGCCCGGTCTGCCCCTGGACGGCGGGCGGGCGCTGCGGGCGAGCGTCTGGGGCGCCACCCGGTCACGGCTGACGGGCACGCGGGTCGCCGCCTGGTCGGGACGGCTGGTGGCTGTGCTCGTCGCCGGGTCGGCGGTGCTGCTTGATGTCGGCGGCTTCAACTGGAGCATCGGGACGGGGCTGTTCGGGCTGCTGCTCGGCGCGTTCATCTGGATCGGCGCTACGCAGTCGCTGCGCGCCGCCGAACTGGAGCAGCGCCTGCCGCAACTGTCCCTGCGCCGGCTGCTGCGCCCGGGTCTGCTGGTGCACCCTGACCTGCCGGTATCCGAGGCGATCCGCCGCGCCGCAGAGGCACGCGCGGGCGGCCTGGTCGTCGTCGATGCCGCCGATCACCCACGGGCCATTGTCGACGAGGTGCGTATCGGCGCGGTGTCGCTGGAGCAGCGGCCCTGGGTCCGCGTCGCCGACGTGGCCCGGCCTCTGGAGCAGGGCATGGTGCTGGGCGTCGACCTCGCCGGCGACGCCCTGCTCACAGCGCTGCGCACCACACCGGCCAGCGAGTACCTCGTCGTGAACCCGGACGGGTCATTCGCCGGCATCCTGTCCTCGAAGGACCTCGTGGCCCAGCTGACCAGGCCGGCCGCGTGACGCCCAAGCCTTTCGCGGCCGGCGAACGCGTCCAGCTCACCGATCCGAAAGGCCGGCAGCACACCGTCATTCTCGAAGCCGGCAAGCAGTTCCACACCCATCGCGGTGCCATCGAGCACGACGCGCTGATCGGCCGTCCGGAAGGCAGCGTCATCACCTCGACGTCCGGCACGCCGTACCTCGCGATGCGGCCGCTGCTCGCCGACTTCGTGCTGTCGATGCCGCGTGGCGCGGCCGTCGTGTATCCGAAGGACGCCGCCCACATCGTGACGTTGGGCGACATCCACCCGGGCGCCGTCGTGCTCGAGGCGGGCTCCGGCTCGGGCGCGCTCACCTGCTCGCTGCTGCGTGCGGTGGGCCCCTCGGGACGCGTCGTCTCCTACGAGAACCGCGCCGACCATGCCGAAGTGGCGGCCCGCAACGTCGAGACGTTCTACGGCTGCCGCCCGCAGAACTGGACGTTGCGGGTGACCGACATCGCCGATCATCCGGCCGACGAGGTTGCCGACCGGGTGGTCCTCGACATGCTTTCGCCCTGGGAGGTGCTGCCGCAGGTGTCCGCCGCGCTACGCCCCGGAGGCGTGCTGGTCGGCTACGTAGCGACGACGACGCAGTTGTCGCGGATGGTCGAGGCGCTGCGCGAGCACGGCGGCTACACGGAGCCGGTCGCGTGGGAGTCGCTGATCCGCGGCTGGCACGTCGTCGGTCTCGCCGTGCGCCCCGAGCACCGGATGATCGGGCACACCGCGTTTCTCGTGATGGCCCGGCGCCTCGCGCCCGGCGTCACGGCACCGCCCCGGCAGCGCCGCCCCGCAAAGGGCACGGAGTAGGCGATAAGCGTGCAACCGCGAAAAGCAGCCACCGGGCGATGAACGCTCGCGCGAAGAGGCCCGCCGCCGCGATGTGCATCGAGCTGCGCCGCCGAGCAGCGCCAGGGCGGCAGGCAGGTAGTCGGTCAGTACGCGCCGAGCCAGGCCATCTTCCAGGTCTCGGGGCCGAGCAGACCGGTCACGCCCAGGTGGTTCTCCTGCTGGACGCGCTTGACGACAGCGAGCGTGCGGGGGCCGAACTGCCCGCTGCCGGTCAGCGGCGCGCCGCGTGAGCGCATCTGTAGCTGCCAGGCCTTGATGGCCGCGCTGCGGTCGCCGAACGAGAAGTACTGCTGACCGCTCAGTGCCGGGACGGCCGGCGGCGTGCGATAGCTGCCCGTCCAGGCGAGCTTCCACGTCACCGGGCCGAGGAGTCCGGTCACCTTCAGGTGGTTCTGCTGCTGCACCGAGTTGACGACGGCAAGCGTGTTGGTGCCGAACTGCCCGGTGACCGAAAGCGGCGCGCCACGCTTGCGCATCTGCTGCTGCCATGCCTTGATCGTCGCGCTGGCGTCGCCGAGCGAGTAATACTGCGGCGCGGTCCACGCAGGCGCCTTGACCGTCGTCCGGGTCGGCCTCGGCGCGGGCTTGGGTGTCGGCTTCGGCTTGGGTGTCGGCTTCGGCGTGGGTGTCGGCTTCGGCCTCGGCTTCGGTGCCGGTGTGGCGTTGCGCTCGTACCTGCCGTTCCAGGCGAGCGCCCACGTGTTCGGGCCGAGCAGGCCAGTCACGCGCAGTCCGTTCTGCTGCTGCACCGCCTTGACGACCACGAGCGTGTGCGCTCCGAACCGCCCGGTGCCGGTCAACGGCGCCCCCCGCGCACGCATCTGCAGCTGCCACTGCCGAATCCCCGCGCTGGTGTCGCCGAACGAGTAGTAGACGCCGGGCCAGGCGTGGGAACTGCGGGCGGTGCGGGGTGCCGAGCCTGCGCCGCCTGCGATCGTGATGTCGCTGATCCGCCCGGAGCGCGCGTCGCCGTCCTCGCGCAGTCCCACAATGCCCGCGCACTGCCAGGGCTGCCAGCCACGCATGCGGTAGAGCATGAGCGCACGCGTGTCCTGCTCGGCGGCAGACGCCTCGTTCGGATAGCCCCGACCGCCGACGCTGCGCCAGGTCGGCAGATCGAACTGGTACGCCCCGTAGTGGTTGTTGCCGGTATTGATGCGGTAGTTGTTGCCTGACTCACACACCCGTAGGCGGAACCAGTCCCGAGCGGACGGGTCGGCACCAGCCGTCGAGCTGTGCCGCACCTCAAGAACGACGCCGGTAGCGATCGTCGCGCAGATGCCCAGCACGACGACTCGGCGGATCACCCGCCCGGCACGGCTCGGCGATTGCGGGCTCGGTTGGTCCGGATCGGACGGGCGCAGGCGAGACATGGCGATCCTTCCGTCGACCGCGAATCACCGTACGACGGAATCACACAGTTCACAACTGCAACATCGAACCCTCTAGTATCATCCGTATACACGACCCTGCCATGCAGCGACACGCCGCAACTTCGAAAGTCGGTGAAGAAGCGCGCCCTTCGAAGCGTGAAGCAACCACAGAACGCAATCACGAGGCGATGAGCGCTCGCGCGAAGAGCCCCGCCGCCGCGACGCGGCCCGCGCCACCGGCGCGGTGCGGAGCCGCGGTTGCACCCGAGCGCAGCGAGTGGTGCGAGCGCGGCTCCGCCCAGGCGGGATTAGATAGCGTCGGGTCCGGCGATCTCCGTGCCGTCACTGGAGCGCACGACGTGGATGCAGTCGCCGGGACACTCCTTCGCCGAGTCGATCACATCCAGCCGGAGTCGATCAGGCACATCGGCCGCGGCGCGCCGGGCCGCGAGCAGCTCGCCCGCGTCGTTCTTCACGTACGCGACACCGTCGACGTCGAACTCGAACACCTCAGGCGCGTACTGCACACACAGGCCGTCGCCCGTGCAGAGCTCCTGATCGATCCAGACGCGTAGTGGCTCGCTCACGGGGTTCCTGATCTCTCGCATGTTGCTGATCGGTGTCGGCATCCTCATAGCGAGGGTAGATGCCGCACAGGATTGGTCCAGCTGTGTAGGGTGGATTTTCGCGAACCACACGAGTGGAGGTGGCCCGCATGGCTCACGAGTCCAACGACACGTTCCGCTCGAATGACGACGACGACAACGGGCGCGAAGCGCGCCGGCGTACGGCCTTTCTCGAGCAAGAGGTCGATCTGCTTCGGGCGAAAGTCGCCGAGTCGCCGCGGCACATGCGCATCCTGGAAGAGCGGCTGGCCGATGCCCAGGCGCGCGTGGCGAGCCTCGGCGAGCGCAACGAGCGCCTCGTCGAGACCTTGCGTGAGGCCCGGGACCAGGTCGTCGCTCTGAAAGAGGAGATCGACCGCCTCGCGCAGCCGCCGAGCGGCTACGGCGTGTTCCTGGACAAGTTCGACGACGGCACGGTCGACATCTTCACCGGCGGGCGCAAATTGCGCGTCGCGGTGTCACCGGAGGTCAAGGTCGACGAGTTGCAGCACGGCCAGGAGGTCATGCTCAACGAGGCGATGAACATCGTCGCGGCCCGCGGATACGAGCGCGCCGGCGAGATCGTGATGCTGAAGGAGTTGCTCGACGACGGCGAGCGAGCACTGGTCATCGGGCACACGGACGAGGAGCGGGTCGTCTACCTCGCCGACACGCTGCGCGGCAAGCCGCTGCGCAGCGGTGACTCGCTGTTGCTCGAGCCGCGGTCGGCCTACGCATACGAGCGCATCCCGAAGAGCGAGGTCGAGGAACTCATCCTCGAAGAGGTCCCTGACATCGACTACACCGACATCGGCGGGCTGGCCAAACAGATCGAGGCGATCCGCGACGCCGTCGAGCTGCCTTTCCTGCACGCCGACCTGTTCCGCGAGCATGAGCTGCGCCCGCCAAAGGGCATCCTGCTGTACGGACCGCCCGGCTGCGGCAAGACACTGATCGCCAAGGCGGTGGCCAACTCGCTGGCCAATCAGGTCGAGAAGGCTCGCGGCGACGGCTCCACCGCCAAGTCCTACTTCTTGAACATCAAGGGCCCGGAGCTGCTCAACAAGTACGTCGGCGAGACCGAGCGGCACATCCGGCTGGTGTTCCAGCGGGCACGCGAGAAGGCGGGCGAGGGCACGCCTGTCATCGTGTTCTTCGACGAGATGGATTCGGTCTTCCGCACCCGCGGATCCGGCGTCTCTTCCGATGTCGAGAACACGATCGTGCCCCAGCTGCTCTCCGAGATCGACGGCGTCGAGGGCCTCGAGAACGTCATCGTGATCGGCGCGTCCAACCGCGAGGACATGATCGACCCGGCGATCCTGCGGCCCGGTCGGCTGGACGTCAAGATCAAGATCGAGCGGCCGGACGCTGAGGCGGCCCGCGACATCTTCTCGAAGTACATCACCACGACGCTGCCGATCCACGCCGACGACCTGGCCGAGCACGGTAGTGACGTGCAGGCCACGGTCGCCGCGATGATCCAGCGCACGACGGAGCGGATGTACAGCGAGACCGAGGAGAACCGTTTCCTCGAGGTCACCTACGCCAATGGCGACAAGGAGACGCTGTACTTCAAGGACTTCAACTCCGGCGCGATGATCCAGAACATTGTGGACCGGGCGAAGAAGATGGCGATCAAGGACGTGCTGACCACCGGCAGCAAGGGGCTGCGCGTGTCGCACCTGATGGCGGCCTGTGTCGACGAGTTCCGCGAGAACGAGGATCTGCCGAACACCACGAACCCGGACGACTGGGCCCGCATCTCGGGCAAGAAGGGCGAGCGGATCGTCTACATCCGCACGTTGGTGTCCGGCAAGGGTCCGGACGCGGGCAGGTCGATCGACACGGTCGGAAACACCGGGCAGTACCTTTAATCCCGCCCGGGCGGATCCGCGTCTGCACCGCAAGGGTGCAACCGCGGCTCCGCTCCGCGCCTCTGGCGCGGGCCGCGTTGCGGCGGGGCTCTTCGCGCGAGCGCTCATCGCGTTGTGGTTGGCTCCGTCACGTGCGCCCGGTTCTCGCAGTCGCTGTCGGGTCGTTGCTCGGTTGCTCGCTGCTTGTCGCATGCAGCCATGGCGGCACATCGCCTGAACAGGCGGCCGCGCAGCGCTTCCTCGATGCGCTGGGACGCGATGACGTCACGGCGGCCGCGGTCGCGACGTCCGACCAGGCCGGGGCCGGCGACGTCATCGCAAGCAGCCTGAAGAGCCTCGGCAACCCGACCGGCACACTGCGCGTCACGTCACAACACGGCGCGACCGCGCAGTTCCGGGCGTCGTGGTCGGTGCCTGGGATGAGCGCGCCGTGGGCCTATCAGGGCACGCTCCAGCTCACCAGGAACGGTGGTGGGTGGACCGTCGCCTGGACGCCGAGCGCGCTGCACCCGGGCCTCGCCGTCGGCCAGCATCTGCTCGCGCGGCGCACCCAGCCGCCGCGGGCGCAGCTCGAGGACGCCGCCGGCCGGCCGCTGTTCACCGAGACCCCAGTGGTCTACGTCGGCATCGAACCCTCGCGGGTCAAGAACCTGAACTCACTGGCGGCCACATTGGCAGCCACACTGCACATCAGCGCAGCGGACATCATCAGCAGCGTCAAACGCGCACCGAGCAAGGACGCCTTCGTCGACGTGATCACACTGCGCAAGCCGGCGTACGACGCGGTGCGCTCGATCATCCATCCATTGCCCGGAACGGTGTTCCGCACCGGTACCGAGCTGCTCGGGCCGACCAGCCGATTCGCCCAGCCGCTGCTCGGTCACGTCGGTACAGCTACGGCGGACATCGTCAAGGCCTCGTCCGGGCGGGTGGGCGACGGCGACCGGACCGGGCTGGACGGGCTGCAACGGGTCTTCGACGCCCAGCTGTCCGGCTCACCGGGCATCGGCATCTACGCGGCCGGCCCGGACGGCACCGCAGTGCGCAAGCTCGCCAGCCTCGGCGCGCCCAAACCCGGCACGCCGGTGCAGCTCACGCTCGACCCTGCCGTGCAGACCGCCGCCGACGACGCGCTGCGCTCAGTGCCTCAGTCTGCCGCGATCGTGGCGGTGCAGCCCTCGACGGGCCGCATCCTCGCAGTGGCGAACTCCGCCTCAACCCCCGGGGACATCGCGCTGGCCGGGCAGTATCCGCCAGGCTCCAGCTACAAGATCGTCACCGCGGAGGCCGCGCTCGCCGGCGGCCGGCTGACCGCGAACACGCCCGAGCCGTGCCCCGGCACGAAGACGGTCGACGGGCGGGTATTCGTCAACGACGACCGCTTCGACCTCGGCACCGTGTCCCTGCGCACGGCGTTCGCGATGTCGTGCAACACGACGTTCATGACGCTGGGGCTGGCACTGCCGGGGACCGCGCTCGGCGCTGCCGCCGGGCAGCTCGGCCTCGGCGCGCCGTGGCGACTTCCCGTCGAGTCGTTCAGCGGTTCGGTACCACCGCCCTCCGGGCTGACCGAGCGGGCCGCCGACGCGATCGGGCAGGGCCGCGTGCTCGTCAGTCCGCTGGCCATGGCCGAAGCGGCCGGGGCCGTGCAGTCCGGGCGCCCGATCGCGCCGTCTCTCGTCGTGGGCCACCAGGCGCAGCCCGGGCCGCCGCTGCCGCAGAGGACCGCGGCTACGCTGCGCGACCTGATGCGGGCAACGGTGACCAGTGGGCGGGCCACCGAGCTGAGCGACCTGCCCGGGGAGGTCGCGGGCAAGACCGGCACCGCGGAGTACGGCACCGCGACGCCACCACGCTCACACGGCTGGTTCGTTGGATACCGGGGCGACCTTTCCTTCGCGGTATTCGTCTATGACGGCCAGACGTCGAAGGTGGCCGTCGCAATCACGCACAGCTTCCTCACCCGGGTGGGCTAATCGGATTGCCGGTCCCGCGAGAATGTGGATGTGCCGATCGGCGTGGCGCCGCGTCCTGCGGGCCGTGCGCCTGGGCGTCGCGCCGCTTCGGCTTCGTTCGCCTACCGGGTCTGCCGCGGTCCGTCGCGGTCGATGGCGCGGGCAAGCCTCGCCTCCAGCAGCCGCTGCGACGCATCGTGCAGCCAGTTGACCACATCCTCGGAGTGTGCCTTCGTGGTGGTCGGCCGGGCCGACCGGTGCGTACTGGCGCCAGTCCGTAACGGGTTCGTCTTCACGCTGCCCTCCCGGGCTGTTCGCGCGAGCGCTCATCGCTGCTGAGAGCTGCCCGTCGATGGTCGCTCGCTTGCTTACCCTTAGGACGCGCGAGGCATACATAACGGTGCCAGCCACACCGTGTTCGATACCACATCGTTAGCTTGGCGCCCGGTGTCACCAGCATCGCAACCAGACGGTCGGCCCGAGCCGTAGCCTTGAACAATGAGCGTTCGCCGGGTCATGGGCACCGAGGTCGAGTACGGCGTGAGCCTGCCCGGCCAGCCGTCCGCCAATGCAATGCTGCTCTCGGCTCAGGTCGTGAACGCGTACGCAAGCACGTTGCCGGCCGGGCGTGCACGACGCGCGGCGTGGGACTTCGAGGAGGAATCGCCGCTGCGCGACGCCCGCGGCTTCGAGCTCGGCGGCGGGCCCGGGGTTGCGCAGGAGTTCATCGAGGCCGAAGAGGACGCCGGGATGGCAAACGTCATCCTGCCCAACGGCGCCCGCCTCTACGTCGACCACGCGCATCCCGAGTACTCGACTCCCGAAGTCACCACGCCGATGGACGTGGTGCGCTGGGACAAGGCCGGTGAGCTGATCATGGCCGACGCGGCGCGCCGGGTCGCGTCGATGCCAGGCGTCGGCACCCCGATCAACCTCTACAAGAACAACACCGACAACAAGGGAGCCTCGTACGGAGCTCATGAGAACTACCTGATGAGCCGGTCGACGCCGTTCGCGTCGATCGTGCGCCACCTCGTGCCGTTCTTCGTCTCCCGGCAGGTGATCACCGGCGCGGGACGCGTCGGCATCGGCCAGGACGGGCGCACCCCAGGTTTCCAGATCTCCCAGCGCGCCGACTTCTTCGAGGTCGAGGTCGGCCTCGAGACCACGTTGAAGCGTCCCATCATCAACACCCGCGACGAGCCGCATGCCGACGCCGACCGGTACCGTCGGCTGCACGTGATCATCGGCGATGCGAACCTGTCGGAAATCTCGACCTATCTCAAGGTCGGTTTGACCGCGCTGGTGCTGGCCATGATCGAGGACGGCTTCCTCCCCGACGACCTCACCATCGCCCAGCCCGTCCGCGAGCTGCACGAGGTCTCGCACGACCCGACGCTGGCGCATCTGATCCGGCTCGCCGACGGCCGCACGATCAGCGCGGTAGAACTCCAGCGCGAGTACTTGGACCGGGCCCGCAAGTTCGTCGACGACCGCCTGGGCGAGGACGCCGACGAGCAGACCCGCGACATCCTGTCCCGGTGGGAGTCGGTGCTCACACGCCTGGACGCCGACCCGATGCAGCTGGTTGGCGAGCTCGACTGGGTCGCTAAGCTGCGCCTGCTCAACGGCTACCGCCAGCGCGACGGCCTGGACTGGGACTCGCACCGGCTGCAACTCGTCGACCTGCAGTACTCCGACGTCCGCCCGGACAAGGGTCTCTACCACCGGCTGGTCGCCCGCGGCGCCATGCAGACGCTGCTGCCCGCAGATGCGGCGCAGACGGCGATGTCGAGCCCGCCCGACGACACCCGTGCGTACTTCCGCGGGCAGTGCCTGCAGCGCTACGGTTCGGCCATCGCGGCGGCGTCGTGGGACTCGGTGATCTTCGACGTCGGCCGTGAGTCCCTGGTGCGGGTGCCGACCCTCGAGCCGCTGCGCGGTACGAAGGCGCACGTGGGTGAGTTGCTCGAACGCTGCCCCACGGCGGCGTCACTCATCGAGGCCCTGGTTGGCCCCCGCTGAGCAGCGAGCAGCACATGGTGGTCATGTCGAGCTAGGGTGAAGTCGGCCCGAGCGAGGGGAGTTCGAATGCCAACGCACGAAGGTGGCCAGACCCGGCCGCAGCGTCAGCCCGACGACGTTGACGAGGTTGATGTCGAGAGCACGTCCGACGTTGCCGAGCGCCAGGAGAAGCTGACCGAAGACGTCGACGCCCTCCTCGACGAGATCGACGACGTCCTCGAGACGAACGCCGAGGACTTCGTCCGGTCGTTCGTGCAGAAGGGCGGCCAGTAGCAGCCCTAGCGCGACGCGACGCTCACGGGCGCCGGTGCCACGCCAGCGCACGGCTCGGTAGGGTCGCTTGCAGCAACTCGACACTGACAGGAGCGCCGTGAGCATCGAGCGGTTCGGTGGCGCAGCTGCCCTTCCCGGCGTGCTGCGTTACGCAATGTCGCCCGGGTCGTCCTCGTTCACCGATTTTCTGAAGACCACGGCGCCCGAACTGCTGCCGAAACCGCACATCGTCGCCGAACTCACGCCTCACGCCACGACCATCGTCGCCGCGGTGTACGACGGCGGCGTCGTCATGGCCGGCGACCGGCGCGCCACCATGGGCAACCTCATCGCCGAGCGGGATATCGAAAAGGTCTTCGCCTCCGACGACTTCTCGCTGATCGGCACCGCCGGCGCGGCTGGCGTGGGCATCGAGGTGGTGAAGCTCTACCAGGTCGAGCTGGAACACTACGAGAAGATCGAGGGCACCCAGCTGACGCTGAACGGCAAGGCCAACCGGCTCGCGACGATGATCCGAAGCAACCTGGGCCTGGCCATGCAGGGCCTTGCGGTCGTGCCGCTGTTCGCAGGCTTCGACACCGAGGCGTCTGCCCCATCCTCAGCCGGCAAGATCTTCAGCTTCGACGCCGCGGGCGGGCTTTATCCGGAGCGTTACTACGACTCGATTGGCTCCGGCTCGCCGTATGCCAAGTCGTCGCTGAAGAAGCGCTGGCGTCCCGGGCTCGGCCGCGACGAGATCGTCCGGGTCACCGTCGAGGCCCTCTACGACGCCGCCGACGACGACTCGGCCACCGGCGGCCCCGACCTGGTGCGGCAGATCTTCCCGGTCGTGATGCTCGCGACCGCTGAAGGCACCAGCCGGGTGCCGGACTCCGAGCTGGAGACGGTCGCCCGCGCCATCGTCGACGAGCGCCGCGACCAGCCCGGAACCTGACTCAACCCACGGAGATCACACCATGACGATGCCGTTCTACGCGTCGCCCGAGCAGATCATGCGCGACCGTTCGGAGTACGCGCGCAAGGGCATCGCGCGCGGGCGCAGCGTCGTTGTGTCGACCTACACCGACGGTGTGCTGTTCGTCGCCGAGAACGCCAGCTCAGCGCTGCACAAGGTCAGCGAGATCTACGACCGCATCGGCTTCGCCGCCGTAGGTATGTACAACGAGTTCGAGAACCTACGAGTCGCCGGCATCCGGCTTGCCGATATGCGCGGCTACTCCTACGACCGGCGCGACGTCACAGCCCGCGCGCTGGCCAACGCCTATGCACAAACCCTCGGCACGATCTTCACCGAGCAGCAGAAGCCCTACGAGGTCGAGCTGTGCGTAGCCGAGGTGGCGGAGGGCCCCGACGACGACCAGATGTACCGCATCTCCTACGACGGCACGATCGTCGACGAGCCGGACTTCCTGGTGATGGGCGGCCAGGCCGACGCGCTCACCACCCAGATCCGCCGCACGTTCAAGGCGCGGCTGCCGCTCGGCGAGGCGCTCGCGGTGGCGGTGCGTGGGCTGGGCTCGGTCGGCGGCAACGGCGCGCAGCGGGCGTTGCCCGCCAACCAGCTCGAAGTGGCGGTGCTCGATCGCACCCGGCCCACCCGGAAGTTCAAGCGGATCACCGGCGCCGCGCTGACGGCGTTGCTGCCGCGGGAGGGCACCGGAACGCCGGCCGAGTCGGCGCCGTCGGACTCCCCCCGCCGCGAGTCCGACGGCGCCTAGCTCGTCACGACCTCGCCGTTCGCCACTCGGACGGCGAGCTTGGCGAGTGGCCGCGGCGCCGGACCGTGGATTACCGCCCCGGTCAGGGCGTTGTACTTCGAGCCGTGGCACGGACAGTGCAGTTCAGTGCCGGCCGGTTGCACCGTGCACCCCATGTGCGTGCACTTGGCGCTGAACGCCACCGCGGTGTCCGAAGTGGGTCGGGACACGATCGCGGTCCGGCCGTCCGGCAGCTGCGCGGACACGCACTTGCCGACCTCGATGTCGTCGAGCTTGACCAGCTGGGCGTTCGCCGTCGGCGTGGATTGGCTCTGGCTCTTCGACGAACTAGAACCGCACGCGGCCAGGGCGACAGCGCCCGCCCCGGCGGCGCCGGCAGCGAGAGCGGTGCGGCGGGTGATCATCGACGTACCTCCGGGTCGTGCGAGCGGTTTCGGTGAGCACTACGGGGCCGAAGCGGCCTCGGTTCACGATGAACCGTCGCCCGGCCCGGCCCGTATCACTGGGCAAGGGGTCAGGGGAGGCCGTCGATGTCCATACATGCACCCGCTCGGGCGAGGCTCGTGCTGGCGGCGCAGCAGCGCAGGCTGGGCGCCACCAGCCTCGTGCGCGGGCTTGCGGCCGCCGCGGTTCTCCTGGCAGCGGACGTCCACTTCGACTTGTGGTACGCGCAAGGCTTCCGCGACGTCCCTACGATCGGCCCACTGTTCCTCCTGAACGCTGTCGCCGGGCTGGCCATAGCGCTGGTCCTGCTCTGCTGGCGGCACTGGCTGCCCGCCCTTGCAGCCGCCGGATTCGGTGCAGCCACGCTGGTGGCGTTCTATCTGTCCGTGACGGTCGGCATCTTCGGCTTTAAGGAGGTGCCTACCGGCGAACCGCAACTGCTGGCCGAGACCGCCGAGTATGCGGCATTCGTTCTCGGAGGGTTGGCGGCATGGATGTCGTGGCAGCACTCGCGTCAGAACTAGCCGGCGCGGCAGACTGCACCATGACCGACGCGCCGCGCCGGAGCGTGGCGACTGCCCGACACAGCGGGAGTGGTGTGCCCACGAGCGACGCCGAGCTGATGCGGGCGCTGCACGACCAGCACGCCCGCGCCCTATGGTCCTATGCCGTCCACCTGACCGGCGGCGACCGGGCACGCGCCGAGGACGTCGTCCAGGAGACGATGCTGCGGGCGTGGAAGCATCCACAGGTTCTGGACCAGTCGCACGGCTCGGCACGGGCATGGCTGTTCACCGTGGCGCGGCGCATCGTCATCGACGACTGGCGCACCTCACGCAGCCGACGTGAAGTCATCACCGCTGAACCGCCCGAATTGCAGGTCGCCGACCCCAATGACCGCTCTGCCGACGTGGCGGTCGTCACGACCGCGCTGATGCAGCTGTCGGTCGAGCACCGGCAGGTGCTGCTCGAGTGCTACTACCGTGGTTCGTCGGTGGCCGAGGCAGCGCGGCGACTCGGCGTACCGGAGGGGACGGTCAAGTCCCGTGCCCATTACGCGCTGCGCGCGCTGCGCCTCGCGTTGGACGAGGTAGGTGGAGTGCGGTGAGCGAGCATCGCAGCACCGAAGGCGCGAGGAGCGGAGCGAACCTCCGCGATGAGCGCTTGCGTGAAGAGCGAGATGAACAATGAGCGAGCATCCGTTTGATATGTATGACGGCGCCTACGTCCTAGGCGCGCTGTCCGACGACGACCGCCGGGCCTACGAGCAGCACCTGGCTGGATGCGGGCGCTGTTCCGCGTCGGTGGCACAACTGCGCAACATTCCGCAGGCGCTTGCCACGGTGCCGGCGTCCGTGCTCGAGGACGAGGCGCCGCCGGCGTCGCTGCTGGTCTCGCTTTCGCAGCGCACCCGCCGCGAGCGCCACCGGCGGCGGTGGATCGTCGGCGGCCTCGCAGCTGCCGCGGCTGCGTGCATCGTGGCGCTGTCCGTCGTGGTGGCGCTGCCCGACCGCCCCGCGACGCACCCGGTTGCCATGCAGGCGGTGGCCGACGCGCCGATCAAGGCGACCGCCGACGTGCGGTCCGTCGGGTGGGGCACGCGCATCAACCTGGTGTGCAGCTACTACGAGTACGTCACCGGAAGCCGCCCTTATGCACTGGTCGTTGTTGACCGTAGCGGCGACCGGCACACGCTGGGCACGTGGAACCTCGTGCCCGGCGCGGTGGCGAAGTACGAGAGCGGCACGTCGCTGTCCCGCAGTCAGATCGCCGCTGTGCAGATCGCCACAGCGGACGGGCATCATCCATTGCTTACGCTCAACCTGTAACGCCACCTCGTTGCGCATAGGCTGTACAGGTGCACCGACGCATCTTTGGGATCGAGAACGAGTACGGCGTCACGTGCACGTTCCACGGGCAGCGCCGGCTCTCACCCGACGAGGTGGCGCGCTACCTGTTTAGACGCGTCGTCTCGTGGGGCCGCTCGTCGAACGTCTTTCTCCGCAACGGGGCGCGTCTGTACCTGGACGTGGGAAGCCACCCGGAGTACGCCACGCCCGAATGCGACTCGCTGACGTCGCTGGTAGCGCACGACAAGGCCGGGGAGCGGATCCTCGAAGGCCTCGTCATCGACGCCGAGAAACGGCTGCATGACGAGGGCATCGCCGGCGACATATACCTCTTCAAGAACAACACCGACTCTGCCGGCAACTCCTACGGCTGCCACGAGAACTTTCTGGTCGGCCGGCACGGCGAGTTCAGCCGGATGGCCGACGTGCTCATCCCTTTCCTCGTGACACGGCAACTCATCTGCGGGGCGGGCAAGGTGCTCCAGACCCCGCGAGGCGCCGTGTACTGCGTGAGTCAGCGGGCCGAGCACATCTGGGAGGGCGTGTCCTCGGCGACGACGCGATCCCGTCCCATCATCAACACCCGGGACGAGCCGCACGCCGACGCCGAGCGCTACCGGCGCCTGCACGTGATCGTCGGCGACTCGAACATGAACGAGTGCACAACCATGCTGAAGGTGGGCTCCGCCGACCTGGTGCTGCGCATGCTTGAGCACGGCGTGACGTTCCGCGACCTTGCCCTGGAGAACCCGATTCGCGCGATTCGCGAGATATCACATGACCTGACCGGCACGCGCCAGGTGCGGCTCGCCGCAGGGCGCTCCGCATCGGCACTGGAGATACAGCGCGAGTACTACAGCAAGGCTGTCGATTTCGTCGAACGCACGGGCGTCGACGACGCCTCCAAGCGGGTGCTGGAGCTGTGGGGCCGCACATTGGACGCGGTTGAGCAGAACGACCTGAGCAAGATCGACCGGGAGATCGACTGGGCCACCAAGTTCTCGCTGATCGAGCGGTACCGAAGCAAGCACGGCCTGCCCCTGTCATCCCCGCGCGTGGCTCAGCTCGACCTTGCCTACCACGACATTCAGCGGACCCGGGGCCTGTTCTACCTGCTTCAGCGCCGAGGCCTCGTCGATCGGGTCACCAACGACCTGATCGTGTTCGAGGCGAAGAATGTGCCGCCGCAAACGACCCGCGCCAAGCTACGTGGTGACTTCATCCGCCGCGCTCAGGAGCGACGCCGTGATTTCACGGTCGATTGGGTGCACCTGAAGCTGAACGACCAGGCGCAGCGCACCGTGCTGTGCAAGGACCCGTACCGCAGTGTGGACGACCGCGTCGAGAAGCTGATCAATTCAATGTGATCGACTGCAGAACCGCCGTGCGGGCCGGGCCGCCGATCGGGAACGATAGGGGAGTGACGCGCGTCAACGCCCCGCGAGCCGCCAGCCGGCGGGCGCGCCAGCGCATTAGTTTCGAGGACATGGCGGCACGGCGGGCAGAGCGGCTGGTCAACCTGGTGATCTGCCTGCTGTCCACACGTCAGTTTCTGACCGCTGAGCGCATCCGGGACGCCGTCCCGGGCTACGAGGCCGCCGACGGGGACCCGCGCACCGACGAGGCGTTCAAGCGGATGTTCGAGCGCGACAAGGCCGAGCTGCGCGACCTCGGTGTGCCGCTCGAGACCGGCCGCAATAGCGTGTTCGACGCCGACGACGGCTACCGCATCACCCGGCGCCGGTACGAGCTGCCGGCGCTGGAGTTCGACCCCGCCGAGGCCGCTGCGGTGGGCCTGGCCGCCCGGTTGTGGCAATCCGCCGCACTCGGTGCGCCTGCCCGCAACGCGTTGATCAAGCTGCGCGCCGGCGGTACCGACGTCGAACCGGCGTCACCGGGCGTACTGCCGCATGTCGATGCCAGCGACCCCAGCCTGCCCGTATTCCTGGACGCGGCCCGGCATGCCCAGGCGGTGCGCTTCGACTATGTCAAGTCCGGTTCGGGCAAGCCGGAGCGGCGCGATCTTGAGCCCTGGGGCGTGCTCTCGTACCGGCGGCGATGGTACGTGGTCGGCCACGACCGCGACCGCGACGATCAGCGCAGTTTCCGGCTGTCGCGCGTACAGGGGGAGGTGACGCCCTACGGCAAGGCCCGGGCGTTCACGCGTCCGGAGAGCGTCGACCTGCTCGCCGCCGTTGTGGGGCGGGGACCTGACGAGGATCGCATGGCTCGCGTCAGGGTCAGCGGCAATGGGGCCGCCCAGCTGCGCCGCTACGCCCGAAGCGAGGACGACGGCGTGTTGACGATCACATTTGCCGACGTGAGTTGGCTTGCCCGCATGGTGGCCAGCGCCGGCGCGACCGCGGAGGCGCTCGACCCGCCCGACCTCGTCGAGGCGGTACGGTGGCGGCTCGCCGCCGTCGCGGGGGTCGCTCCATGACCGGCGAACGCGAGCGGCTGCCCCGCCTGCTCGCGCTCGTCCCGTACCTGCAAGCGCACAACGGCATCGAGATCGAGCAGGCGGCCGCCGACTTCGGCATCACCGAGGACCAGCTCCGCCGCGACCTGCAGCTGCTGTGGATGTGCGGGCTGCCGGGGCACGGTCCTGGTGACCTGATCGACCTCTCGTTCGAGGGCGACACCGTCTCAGTGATCTTCGACGCCGGCATGTCCCGGCCGCTGCGGCTGACCGCCGAGGAGGCGCTGCCGGTCGTCGTCGCGCTGCGTACGCTCGCCGAGATGCCGGGTGTCACCGACCGGGACGCGGTCGAGCGGGCGCTGGCGAAGGTGGAGTCCGCGGCGAGCGGCTCGGTGGAGGCGCAGACCGTGGCCGTCGAGCTCGACTATGTGGCGCGGCTGCTTCCGGTCCTGCAGCGGGCGATCCACGACGGGCGGGCGCTGGCGCTGCGGTACTACACGGCCACCCGCGACGACACGACCGAGCGCACCGTCGACCCGATGCGTCTGTTCGAAATGGACGGGCGCAGCTACCTGGAAGCGTGGTGCCGGCGCGCCGAGGGCATGCGGGTGTTCCGCGTCGACCGCATCGATCGCGCTGAGGTTCTGGATGAGCCGGCCAGCCCGCCGCCGGAGGCAGAGCTGCGCGACCTCACCGACGGGGTGTTCACGCCGGCGCCAGAGCACATGCTCGTCGTGCTGCGCGTCGACCCTGCCTATGCCTGGGTGGCGGACTACTACCCGCCCGAATCGGAAATCGTGGACGCCGACGGCCGGCGGCAGGTAAGCGTGCGCGTGGCCGACCCTGCGTGGGTGCGGGCACTGGCCCTCGGCGCGGCCGGCCATGTCGAGGTGCTCTCGCCGGAGTGGCTCGCCGAATCCGTCCGCGAGGAGGCCCGGGCGGCGCTCGCCGCATACTCAGCCCAATGAGCGCTCGCGCCTGAAGTCAGGCGACTTCAGGAACGCAACCATTGGGCGATGAGCGCTCGCGCGAAGAGCCCGCCGGCCGCCATGCGCTCGCGCCGCAGGCGCGTGCGGAGCCGCGATTGCAGCCGAGCGGAGCGAGTGGTGCGAGCGCGGGTTTGCCTTCGGCGGATAAGGGATTGAGTCAGTAGAGTTCGGCGCGTGTCGTGGGTGGTCGGGCTGGCTTGGGGCGTCGCGGTGCTGGTCGCCGTGGTGGTCCTCGGCCTATGCACGTTCGACCTGGCCGGCAAGGCCAAGCGGCTGTCCCGGGACGCCGCGCAGCTCTCCGCCCTGCGCGACACGTTGATCGATTTGCAGGCGAGCATCGCCGACGCACAGCGGCGACTGCCGACGCGACCGGCCCCGTAACGCCATGAAGCTCCGCCTGCCTCGTCTGCCCTGGCTGCCCCGATTGCGCCGCAAGCGCACACTCAACCCCGAAGGCCGCATGTCGGTCATCGACCACCTACGCGAGTTGCGTCACCGCATCGTCGTCGCGCTGTTGATCATCACCGTCGGCGCGGTCGTGGGCTGGATCTTCTACGACCCGATCCTGCGCTTCCTCGAGCACCCGTACTGCTCGGTGCCTGCCAAACACCGCTTCCCGGGCACCGAAGCCGGCGGCTGTCATCTGATCTACAACCAGGTGCTGGCCGGCTTCACAACTCGCCTGAAGGTCTCGCTGATCGCCGGCGCCGTGCTGACCGGCCCGCTGTGGCTGTACCAGATCTGGGCGTTCATCACACCGGGACTGCGCAAGAACGAGCGCAAGTACACGCTTTGGTTCATCGGCGCATCGACGGTGCTGTTCGTCGCCGGCGTGGCGCTCGCCTACGTCGTGCTGGCCAAGGGGCTGCGCGTGCTGCTCAGTGTCGCCGGCTCAGGAACCCAGGCGCTACTCACCGTCGACAGCTACCTGTCGTTCGTCACGTTGATGCTGATCGTCTTCGGCGCGTCGTTCGAGCTGCCGCTGCTCGTGGTGATGGCCAACATGGCCGGCGTGCTGCCGGCCCGTTGGCTGCGCAAGTCGCAACGCGTCGCGATCTTCCTGATCTTCCTGTTCGCGGCCGTGGCTACCCCGACCACCGACCCGTTCACCATGTGCGCGATGGCGGTCCCGATGGTGCTGTTGTTCGAGGGGGCCGTGGTGTTCGCCGTCATGCATGACAAGCGCAAGGCCCGCCGCAAGGCGGCCCAACAGCAGGCCAAGGACGAGCAGATCGACGTGCCGGCCCGGATCGACCCGATCCCGCGTCCCCTCGACGACGTCACCTAATCGCGCCTGGGCGTCTCTCCTCGCGCCAGCGCTCATCGCGTTCGTGGTCACCTAGCGGCCGGTTACGCGCACCCCGGAGCCGTCCGTGTGGATGTCCACTGCGGACAGATCCGGTGCGGTCATGTCGGCGTCGAGATGTCGATAGGTCGTTAAGACGCCGAGCACCGGCATGCCTGCAGCACGGCCGGAGGCGACGCCCGCGGGGGCGTCCTCGACGACTAGGCAGCGTGCCGGTGCACGGTCCAGCCGCGACGCTGCGGTGAGGTAGCACTCCGGGTCGGGCTTGCCGGCGCGCACGTCATCGGACGTGACCAGCACCCGTGGCTCGGGCAGGCCGGCCGCAGCGATCCGGGCGGTGGCCAGCCGATGGTCGCCGCTGGTGACGATCGCCCAGCCCGATGGCGGCAGCTCGCGCAACGCGGCGACCGCTCCGGGCATCGGCCGCACTCCGTCGGTGTCCCGGGCCTGATCGGCATTCATCCGCGTCGCCAGCGCACGCGCCTGCTCAGGCGGCATCGCCGGGAGGACGGCGGCGAATACCTGCGGGCCGGGGATGCCGTGCAGGTACGGCTCGAACCTGGCCAGAGGCACGTCGAGCTCGGCCGCCACGGCCGCCCACGCGCATAGCACGCTGGCCGTCGAGTCGACCAGCGTGCCGTCCAGGTCGAACAGCACGGCGTCCACCGCGATATCGATCACCCGCACAGTCTTCCGCAGACTCCCCGCGGGCTGGCGTCCCGATCGTCGCGTAGGTTGCAACCGCAGAGTCTGCCGCTTCGAGCGCTGGAGGCAACCGTGGCCGAGATTGCCCTGTTTCACCCCTCACTCGGGGTGACACCCGGCGTCACAGACGCCGCGAACCGCCTGCGAGGTGCGGGTCACCATGTTCGCGTCGTCGACCAGTACGGCGGCCAGGTGTTCACTGACTACGGCGAGGCCGACGCCTTCGTTCAGCAGATTGGGTTCCCCGCGCTCATGCGCAAGGCATTGGACGCCGTCGCTGATCTGGCGGACGGCTTCCTCGCCATGGGCTTCTCCAACGGCGGCGGGATGGCCACCTACGTTGCGCTGCAGCGCCCGATTGCAGCCGCGATCCTGTGCTCGGGCGCGCTGCCACTTCACATGATCGGTGCCGACGCCTGGCCCGCCGGGGTCCCAGTACAGCTGCACGCGACCGTCGACGACCCCCGCAAGCCCGCCGGCAACGTCGAGTCAGTGATGCGGTCGGTGAATGAAGCCGGTGCCGATGCCGAATACATCCAGTACCCGGGCTCGGGGCACCTGTTCACCGACGAGAGCCTGCCCGACGAATACGACCAGGCGGCCACTGACCGGTTCTGGCAGCGCGTCCTGGCCTTCTGTCAAAGGCACGGTCGCTGAGAAAACGCACCGCGTCCGGCTGAACGGCGCACATCTCGGTCGTAGGAGACGCGCCCGTACCCTGAGGGTATGTCCGCGCCGGCCGACAGGTATGCCGCCGCCCGGCGTCGCGCGAAGCATCCACACCTCGGGGAATTCGCCGCGGGCTACCCGTTTGAGCTCGACCCGTTCCAGGCTGACGCGTGCGAGGCTCTCGAGGACGGCCACGGCGTGCTGGTGTGCGCGCCCACCGGATCCGGCAAGACGGTGGTCGGCGAGTTCGCGGTGCACCTGGCTCTCGCGTCGGGGCAGAAGTGCTTCTACACCACACCGATCAAGGCGCTGTCGAACCAGAAGTTCAACGACCTGGTGCGCCAGCACGGCGCAGCCAGCGTCGGGCTGCTCACCGGCGACAACGCGATCAACGGCGGCGCGCCGATCGTAGTCATGACGACCGAGGTGCTGCGCAACATGCTCTACGTCGGCAGCACGTCGATCGAGGGCCTCGGCTACGTCGTCATGGACGAGGTGCACTACCTCGGCGACAGGTTCCGCGGAGGAGTGTGGGAGGAGGTGATCATCCATCTGCCCCAGGCGGTGCGGCTCGTGTCGCTCTCGGCGACGGTGTCCAATGCCGAGGAGTTCGGAGAATGGCTGGTCACGGTGCGCGGTGACACGAAGGTGGTGGTCCACGAGCAGCGCCCGGTGCCGCTGTGGCAGCACATGCTCGTAGGCACCCGGATGTTCGACCTGTTCGCCGATGATCAGTCCACTGTGGACGCCGAGCTCAAGCGCTACCTCACCTCGCGAGTGCGTTATCCGGGCCCGACTCGCGGCTGGCGGCCCCCGCACCGCCCGGACGTGGTCGCGGGCCTCGACCGTGAGGGCCTGCTGCCCGTCATCGTGTTCATCTTCAGCCGGGCGGGCTGCGACGCGGCGGTCCGGCAGTGCGTGTTGTCCGGGCTGTGGCTGACCGAGCCGGGTGAGCGGGACGAGATTACGGCGATCGTCGAGGAACGCACCGCGGCGATCCCCGCCGAGGACCTCGATGTGCTCGGGTACTGGGAGTGGCTGGACGGGCTGCGCCGCGGTGTGGCCGCCCACCATGCGGGGCTGATCCCGGCGTTCAAGGAGACCGTCGAGGAACTGTTCGTACGCGGCCTCGTCCGCGTCGTGTTCGCCACCGAGACGCTGGCCTTGGGCATCAACATGCCGGCCCGCACCGTCGTGCTGGAACGGCTGTCCAAGTTCAACGGCGACACCCACGTGGACATCACGCCAGGGGAGTACACGCAGCTCACCGGCCGGGCGGGGCGGCGGGGCATCGACGTCGAGGGACATGCGGTCGTGCTGTGGAGCCCCGAGGCCGGCCCGGATCGAGTGGCCGGGCTGGCTTCGACGCGGACCTACCCGCTGCGGTCGTCGTTCCGCCCGTCCTACAACATGGCTGTAAACCTGGTCGGGCAGATGGGACGCCCGGCGGCGCGTGAGCTGCTCGACGCGTCGTTTGCCCAATTCCAGGCCGACCGGTCGGTCGGCGGATTGGTGCGGCAGATCCGTCGCAACGAGGCGACCATGCGCGAACAGGCTGCGCAGATGCATTGCGATCGCGGAGACTTTTCCGAATACGCCGCGCTGCGTCGCGAGCTCACCGAGCTGGAGGCGGCGCTTGCCCGCGAGCGAGCCCGCGACCGGCGCGGCGCGGTAGTGGCCTCACTGGAGAGCTTGCGCCCCGGGGATGTGATCCGGGTGCCGGCCGGCCGGCGGGCGGGCATTGCCGTCGTGCTGGATCCGGGCGTGGACGCCCGCGCTGACCCGCGCCCGCTGGTAGTGACGGAAGCGCGCTGGTCCGGACGGCTCAGCCTCACCGACTTTCCGACGAGCGTCGAGCCACTCGCCACGGTGCGCGTGCCCCGGCGCTTCAACCACCGCTCCCCGCAGGAGCGCCGGGATCTGGCGTCGACGCTGCGCACATTGGACGTGCCGCCCCCGCCGGGCCGCAACCAGCGTCAACCCGCCGTCGAAGACGAGCGGATCGACGCGCTGCGCACGGCCATCCGGGCCCACCCGTGCCACGACTGCCCGGACCGCGAGGCGCACGCCCGCTGGGCGGAGCGTTACCAGCGGCTCGAGCGCGAGACCGCGGCGCTGCGCCGGCGCATCGAGGGGCGCACGAACTCACTGGCCCGCACGTTCGACCACATCTGCGCCCTACTGGACTCGCGTGGCTACCTCGCCGAGGACGAGACCACACCAGCGGGACGGCAGCTGTCGCGGATCTGGTCCGAGTCGGACCTGCTCGTCGCGGAGTGCCTGCGGGCAGGCGAGTGGGACGCGCTGGACGCCGCCGAGCTGGCGGCCGTCGTATCAACGCTCGTCTACGAGGCGCGCCGCGACGAGCAGACGATCGATCGGATGCCCACCGCGAGTGTCCGCGACGCGCTCACCGCCACGACGCGAATCTGGGCCGATCTGGCCGACGACGAGGCCGGCCGCGGATTGCCGCGCACCCGAGAGCCGCAACTCGGCTTCGTCTGGGCCGCGCACCGGTGGACACGGCGCGACAGCCTGGACCGGGTGCTCAGCTCGGCGGCGAAGGCCGGCGTCGAGATCTCCGCGGGCGATTTCGTCCGGTGGTGCAAGCAGTTGCTCGATCTGCTCGAGCAGATTGCCGCCGCACCGTCGCCGGGTGGCGGCGAGGCGCCGGTGGCCGCGCGAGCCCGCGAGGCAGCTCGCGAGATCCGCCGTGGCGTGGTGGCGCAGGGCGTCCTCGGCTGAATCGGTACGGTGGGCCGGCCGCGCAGTAGCGTAGACGCGTTGTAGACGGAAGAGGCACACCATGACGACCGATAACGGCGAGCACGGCGAGAGCGGTCAAGGCGAGCAGCCGCAGTCCTGGCCGCCGCCGGGGCAGCGCCAATGGGCGCCGGAGGAGCAAGGTGACGAGCCGGAAGAGGCCACCATCGCGCGGCCCGTGTCGCCACCCCTGAACATCGAGAACTCCAGCGCAGCCGCCCCCCGCCACGACGAAGCCGGCCAACCCGTCGGGCAGCCGCCGTCAGCGGCGGATCAACCTGCGCAGCCGTCGTCGGACGATGAGCGCACCCAGGCCTTCTCGCGCTCGGACGTGCGCTACGACGCGCCCGCGCCGGCGCCAACCCAGCAGATGCCAGCGTTCCCGCCCCCTCCGCCGGGTGCGCCGTACCAGCCGTCGGAACCGCAGGGGTTCGGGCCGCCCGCCTACCCGCCGACCCCTCCCCAGACACCGCCCCCGCAGCCGTTCGCACCCGGGGGGCCGCCATATCAGCAAGCCTCCCAGGGCTACCCGCCACCGCAGGCCCCGGGCTATGGCCAGGCGCCCTACCAGGCTGAGCCGGGCTATCCGCAGCAGCCCTACGGCGCCCCACCGCCGCAGTACGGGCAGTACGGGCAGTACGGGCAGTATGGGCAGTACGGGCAGCAGTCGCAGTACGCTGCTTACCCACCGGCCGCGCCGCCGAAGAAGCGCGCCGTGTGGCCGTGGGTCAGCGTCGCCGCGCTCGTGGTGGTCGCCGCCCTCGTGGCCGCGTCGTTCGTCGCCAAGCCGCAATTCCTCGGCTTCAAGAAGGTGCTCGACCACACCGCGGTGGAGCAGCAGATCGAGAAGGGCGGCTTTACGAACGTCGTCTGCAACAACGGCAAGAACCCCACCGTCAAGAAGGGCGCGACGTTTACCTGCACCGCCGACGGCGGCAAGACGGTCACCGTGACGATCACCAGCTCCAGCGGCGACTACGCATGGAGCCCCGCGAGCTGACACCGCTCCCGTCGCGATGAGCGCTCGCCC
>JBKOXO010000056.1:0-6339 GCA_046744105.1 Actinomycetota bacterium | reverse complement strand
GCGTTCATGGTGCCCAGCGTTAGCAGTACCGCCACCACCGCAGCCAGGGTGCGGGCCGGCCCACCGAGCCCACGGGCCATCAGCTCGCCCAGCGGCGCCGACGAGTCGGCCGCGGATCGCCCGAGCACGGCGACTGTCGCGAATGCGACCGCCAGGTACAGCACGCCGACCACGACGACCGCAGCGCCCGTCGCCCGGGGCAGGTCGCGAGCCGGGCGGCGGAACTCCGCGGCCAGGTGAGTGATGGCCTCCCATCCGGCGAAGCTCCACACCAGCAGCGCCCCGGCCGACCCGATCGCGAGCCACCCGTGCGGGGCGAACGGGCTCAGGTTCGCAGCCCGTGCGTCCGGCAACGACAGCGCCACCGAGGCGACCAGTAGCGCCAGCAGCACTCCGGCCAGTGCCACCTGGGCGCGGGCGCTGACTCGCAGCCCGGCGGCGTTCATCAGCGCGACCGCGAACATCAGAACCGCCGCGGTGACGGTCGCGGTGGTCGAGCCGCCGCCGGTGGCTGCCGACACGTACGCGCCGCCGAACAGTGCCGCCGCCGGCGCGCCCACCGGCACCGCAAAGTAGAAACACCAGCCGACCACCACCCCGGCCAGCTCACCGAATGCTCGCCGCGCGTACGTCGACACGCCGCCAGCATCCGGGTAGCGGGAGCCGAGCGCGGCGAACGTCGCGGCCAACGGTACGGACAGCAGGACCAGGCCTGCCCAGGCGATCAGCGACGCCGGGCCGGCGGCCTTCGCGGCCAGTGCGGGAAGCGCGACGACACCGGTGCCCAGCACAGCACCGACGTACAGTGCGGTGCCCTGCGCCGCGCTCAGCCGCCCTGAGCCCATGCCCGGACTATGCAGGAGCCCTCTGACAAAACTCAGCCGCCGGAGTGCGGCAGCTCGGCACCTTCCGGTACGGCACACTCGTGCCGCGACGCGAGCCATCCCTCCGGGAGAGCGACGCCCCGCCGGCCGCTGGTGCGCCCGCGTGGGCGGCCCAGCACCTCGTGCGGGAACGGCTGGTCGGCGTCGAGCTTGCCGAGCAGGTCGTCCAGCCCGGCCAGGGTGCTGACGCCGCCTAGCGCCGCGCGCACGTCCGAGCCGACGGCGAAGCCCTTCAGGTACCAGGCGACGTGTTTGCGGAAGTCACGCAACCCGACGTCCTCGCCGGCCCAGTCGGCCAGCAACTCGGCGTGCCGGCGCATAGCGCCCGCCACCTCGCCGAGCATGGGCAGCCGACGCTCAGTCCGCCCGGCGAACGCCGCCGCCAGGTCGGCGAACAGCCACGGGCGGCCGAGGCACCCCCGGCCGATCACCACGCCGGAGCAGCCGGTTTCACGCATCATGCGCAACGCGTCGTCAGCCTCCCAGATGTCGCCATTGCCGAGCACCGGAACGTCGAGCAGCTCGGTGAGCTCTGCGATAGGCGCCCAGGCCGCATCTCCGGCGTAGAAGTCGGCCGCGGTGCGGCCGTGCAGCGCGACATAGGCGGCGCCGGCGTCCTGCGCGCGCAGGCCGGCCTCGCGGTAGGTGAAGTGCTCTCGGTCGATGCCGAGCCGCATCTTCACCGTGACCGGGACTGCGCCGGCTGCGGCGCGCACCGCGGCCGTCACGATCTCGGCGAACAGCCCCATGCGCCAGGGCAGCGCGGCCCCACCGCCCTTGCGGGTCACCTTCGGCACCGGGCAGCCGAAGTTGAGGTCGACGTGATCGGCCAGATCGTCCTCCACGATCAGGCGCACCGCGGCACCGACCACCCACGGGTCGACGCCGTAGAGCTGAAGGCTGCGCGGACGCTCGTCGGCCGCGAACCGGATCAGCCGCATCGTCTTCGGATTGCGTTCGACCAGCGCCCGAGAGGTGATCATCTCGCTGATGTACAAGCCCGCACCATGTTCGCGACACAGTCGTCGGAACGCGATGTTGGTGATGCCTGCCATCGGCGCCAGCACGACCGGCGGTTTGATGATCAGCTTGTCCGACAGCCGTATCTCGCACTGGTGTACGACGATGTTGGTGCGCGACACGACATCAGAATAGGTAGTGGGCTGTATCAGCTCTCCGCGCAGATCTTGGGTCCGCTCTCGTCGGTGATCGTGAACTGCACTCTCGACTCGCTGCGCTGTCCGTGGTCCTCGACCTGTAGGACGTAGGTCAGCATCGTGGACTTCGGGAACTGGCCGGGTCCGACATAGGTGACTGTCTTGGCGTCGATCTTGAAGTCGAAGTCGTTGGCCGGCGCCTGCAGGTTCCGCCGCCAGTCGCTGCGGAACCGCGAGCAGATCAGCGTTTCGGCATCGGACTTGTCGCCCTTGTTGATGTCGGTGAGGTAGCGATTGACCACAACCTCGGCGTCGGCCGTGGACGGCCGCGCGCTGTCACGTCCGCTCGTCGCCGCCATAATGCCGGCAACGCCACCCCCCACGGCCAGCGCGGCAACACCCGTGATGATCAGGTTGCGGGTGGTGCGGGAGCGCGGAGGCGGGCCCGGCGGCGGCGGGGCGTCGGGCGTGAGCGGGTCGCCAGGTGTGGGCGGCTCGCCGGGAGCTGGCGGTGCCTGTTGCGCCGATGCGATCGGTTGTGGCTGCTCCGCCGAGTTTTGCCCGGATTCCGGGTGCGTCATGAGCGGCCTCTCCCTTGCGATAACCGGCCAGTTCGGGACGAGCCCCTACAACCTAGACGCTGGCCGTCCGGCGTGGTTGGGTACCCGCGTGGTCTTCGACAAGGCGGCGGTGCCGCGATTCGGCATCATGCACGACTTCCGCCGGCCCAGCGGCGATCCGTCCACCACCGCGGAGTACTACGCACAGTGCCTGGCCGAGGCCGCTGAAGCCGACCGGCTCGGCTACGACATGGTGTGGCTGTCCGAGCACCACTTCACAGACGACGGGATGCTGCCCTCGCCGCTCGTGGCGGCCGCCGCCGTCGCCGCCCGTACCAGCCACATCGGCATCGGCACCAACGTCCTGGTCCTGCCGCTGCACCACCCGCTTCGCGTCGCCGAGGACGCCGCCGTGGTCGACCTGATCTCCGGCGGCCGACTGGTGCTTGCGGTCGGCCAGGGATACGCACCTGCCGAGTTCGCCGGATTCGGCGTCGACCGCACGCACCGGCCCGGGCGACTTGAGGAGGGCATCTCGGTGCTGCGCCAGGCTTGGGACGATGCCGAGGTCACGGTCTCAGGACGGCACTGGCGGATCGCCGGCGTACCCGTGCGGCCGCAGCCGGGACGGCGGGTGCCGCTGCTGGTCGGCGCGGTCGCCGAACGGGCCGTCGAGCGCGCTGTTCGCATCGGCGACGGACTGATCGTGTACTGCGGCAAGCCCGCCGATTTCGTGGCGCGCCGGCAACTGCTCGACGGGGTGCTCGCCGCCAATCCGCGGCGCGAGTTTCCCGTGGTGTTGACGAGCATCCTGCACGTCGCTCCCGACGCGGAGCAGGCGTGGGCAGAGGCGCGTCCCGGGATTGCCTACCTCGAAGGACAGCTCAGCACCCTGCGCGACGCGTCGCAGGCGTCCTTCGACCGGGCGGATTTCCTCGTCGGGACGCCCGCCGACGTGGCCGAGCGGCTGGCCACGCTGTACCGCGAGGCGCCGTTCGACCATTTCGCGCACTGGGCGCGGCTGCCCGGCCTGTCCCACGAGCGAGCTGTCGAGACGCTGCGCATGGTCGCCGCGCAGGTCGTTCCCGCTGTGCGCCGGGGAATCGACTAGCAGCCGGCGAGGCGGGCGGCCAGGTAACCCTCGATCTGGTCGATGGTGATGCGCTCCTGCTTCATCGAGTCGCGCTCGCGCACCGTCACGGCATTGTCGTCGAGGGTGTCGAAGTCGACTGTGACGCAGAACGGCGTGCCGATCTCGTCCTGGCGGCGATAGCGCCGCCCGATCGCCTGGGCATCGTCGAATTCCACGTTCCAGGATCGCCGGAGCACGTCGGCGAGCGAGCGGGCCTTCGGCGATAGGTCGGCGTTGCGCGACAGCGGCAGCACCGCGACCTTGACAGGGGCGAGCCGCTTGTCCAGCCGCAGCACCGTGCGCTTCTCCAGCTTGCCCTGCGCGGTGGGCGCCTCGTCCTCGGCGTATGCATCGAGCAGGAACGCCAGCACTGCGCGAGTGAGACCGGCGGCCGGCTCGATGACGTACGGCGTCCACCTCTCGCCCTTGTCGGCATCGAAGTAGGTGAGGTCGGCACCCGAGTGCTTCGCGTGGGTGGTCAGGTCGAAGTCGGTGCGGTTGGCGATGCCCTCGAGTTCGGCGAACTCGGTGCCTCCGAAGCGGAACCGGTACTCGATGTCGACGGTTCGCTTGGAGTAGTGCGAGAGCTTCTCCTTCGGATGCTCGAAGTAGCGCAGGTTCGCCGGGTCGATGCCCAGGTCGGCGTACCAGTTCCACCGCTCCTGAAGCCAGTACTCGTGCCACTGCTCGTCGGTGCCCGGCTCGACGAAGTACTCCATCTCCATCTGCTCGAACTCGCGCGTGCGGAAGATGAAGTTGCCCGGCGTGATCTCGTTGCGGAAGCTCTTGCCGGTCTGCGCGATGCCGAACGGCGGCTTCTTGCGCGCCGTGGTCATGACGTTGAGGAAGTTGACGAAGATGCCCTGAGCGGTTTCGGGCCGCAGGTAGTGCAGCGCCTCCTCATCCTCGACCGGGCCGAGATACGTCTTGAGCAGCCCGTTGAACATTCGCGGCTCGGTGAACTGGCCCTTTGTGCCGCAGTGTGGGCAGTTGACGTCGGCGAGGCTGGTCGGCGGGCGAGCGTGCTTGATCTCGTACGCCTCCTCGAGCTGGTCGGCCCGGAAGCGGTTGTGACAGACCTTGCACTCGGTCAGTGGGTCGACGAACTGCTCTAGGTGGCCGGACGCCTTCCACACCTCAGGCGCCAGGATGACGGCAGAATCGAGGCCGACGATGTCGTCGCGGCTGATGACCATTGTCCGCCACCACTGACGGCGGATGTTCTCCTTCAGCTCGACGCCCAACGGGCCGTAGTCCCAAGCCGACCGCGATCCCCCGTAGATCTCGCTGGACGGGTAGACAAAGCCTCGCCGCTTGGCGAGGTTGACGACGGCGTCATTGCGATCGGTGGGCACGGGTGCTCCAGAACTGTCGGTGACTGAGCCTCCAGCGTATCGACCGGCCGATCCGGTTTCCCCGCCAGCAAGTAGGCCCTACAGCAGATCCCCTGCCTCGATCGGCCCGGCCGCGCCGAAGCGCCGATTCCGGGACGCGTAGGTCAGGCACGCGCGCCACAGGTGTCGCCGATCGAAGTCCGGCCACGGCGTGTCCACGAACACCAGCTCCGCGTACGCCGACTGCCACAGCAGGAAGTTGGACGTGCGCTGCTCGCCCGAGGTGCGGATGAACAGGTCGACGTCGGGCAGCCCCGGTTCGTCGAGGTGGGCGGCGATCGTGCGTTCGTCGATCTTGGCCGGGTTGAGCCGTCCGGCGGCGGCCTCGCGCGCGATCGCACGGGTCGCGTCGACGATCTCGGCGCGGCCGCCGTAATTGACGCAAAACTGCAGAGTGAGCCGGTCATTGTCACGCGTGTACTGCTCGGCGTCCTCGAGCTGATCGACGACGCTGCGCCACAGCCGCGGGCGGCGTCCCGCCCAGCGGATGCGTATTCCGGCTTCGGCGAGCTCATTGCGCCGGCGCCGGATGACGTCCTTGTTGAAGCCCATGAGGAAGCGGACCTCCTCGGGTGTGCGCCGCCAGTTCTCCGTCGAGAACGCGTAGGCCGACACGGTCGAAATACCCAGCTCTATCGCCCCGTAGAGCACGTCCATCAGCGCCGCCTCGCCGGCACGGTGCCCTTCGGTACGGGGCAGGCCACGCTGGTGCGCCCACCGCCCGTTGCCGTCCATGACGATCGCGACGTGCTTCGGCACGAACTCCGGCGGGATGTGCGGGGGCTGCGCTCCAGACGGGTGCGGCGGCGGGTCGGGCCAGCGCGACGTCACCCGGTCACGGTATCTGCCGGGTCAGAAGGCGCGGTCGACAAGGGGCAGAGAGCGCAGCTGCCGTTCCAGATGCCACTGCAGATGGGCGGCGATGAGCCCACTGGCCCCGCGGCGCGGGCCGGCGAGGCTTGCGTCAGCGCGTGCCCAGTCGCCGGAAAGCAGCGCTGCCATGAGGACGAGTGTGTCGCGGTCCGGGCGTGTCGAGCCGGGCGGGCGGCACGCGTCGCAGACCGCTCCCCCGGCGGCGACGTTGAACGCCGCGTGCGGACCGGGTGCCGAGCACTTGGCGCACTCGTCGAGCGCCGGTTCCCAGCCGGCGCCGGCCATCGCCCGGATCAGGAACGCGTCGAGCACCAAGCCGCCCTCGTGCTCGTTGGCGAC
>JBKOXO010000159.1:0-13781 GCA_046744105.1 Actinomycetota bacterium | reverse complement strand
GCCTGGCGCTGCTCGAGGCGCGCGATCTGCTGTTCGCCCGGGTGCTGCAATACCGTGCATACAAGCTCGCCGCGGCGTATCTGGCTGAGCTGGAGCGCGCCCAGTCACGCCGGTACGGGCGTAGCGCCGACCTCGAGCCGCGCTTCGCACAGCTGATGCCGGACATCATGATCGGGGTGACGCCGGAGCGCTTGGCGACACTGGCGGCTGCGGCGCTGGCACCCAAGCCGGCGCCGGAGCTTCGGATCGATCACGTCCACGTGCCGCAGGTCAGCGTCCGCGAGCACATGCTGGTGATCCGGGACCGGCTGCGCCGCCACCGCGCGGCCACCTTCCGGGCCATCGTCGCCGACTGCCAGAACACCCTCGAAGTCGTGGCCCGCTTCCTCGGTCTGCTAGAGCTGTACCGGGACGGCGCCGTCGCCTTCGACCAGGCGGCGGCGCTAGCGGAGCTCCGCATCCGCTGGATTGCGGCCGAAGGCGCAGAGTTCGGGGACGACGCGGTGGACGAGGAGTACGGGTGACCGACGCAGAATTCGAGCCGGGTGACCCCGCGAAGCCCGACGCGACCGAGCCCGAGCCCGCAGCGGCTGAGGGTGTGCTGGGGCGCCCGGACCTCGCCGACCCGGCGGTGCTCCGAGCGGCCGTCGAGGCAGTGCTGTTCGTGTCGGATGCCCCGGTCACGGCCACCGCGCTGGCTGCTGGCCTGCAGCGGCCCGTGCCGGAAATCGAGGCGGCGCTGAGGGACTTGGCGCGGGAGCTGGCCAGCCGCGGGAGTGGCGTCGAGTTGCGCGAGATCGGAGAGGGTGTGCGGCTCTACACCCGTCCAGAGCTCGCCGGCCCGATCGAGTCGTTCCTGATGGACGGCCAGCGGGTTCGCCTGACTCAGGCCGCTCTCGAAACGTTGGCCGTTGTCGCCTACCGACAGCCGGTGACCCGTGCCCGGATCTCGGCCATTCGGGGTGTGAACGTCGACGGTGTGGTCCGGACGCTGATCGCGCGCGGGTTGATCACGGAAGTCGGCTCCGATCCGGACACTGGGGGCGGCCTGTTCCGAACGACGGAGCTGTTCCTGGAGAAGATGGGATTACGCTCGCTCGATGAGCTTCCGTCTCTAGCTCCGCTACTACCTGATCTGACCGGCCTAGAAAGCGATGAAGTGTCAAGTTGACGGTAAGACATGCCGGCTGAGGCCGTTCGCCTCCAGAAGGTCCTTGCTGCGGCACGTCTGGGCTCGCGGCGCGCCTGTGAGGAGCTGATCAGCGCGGGCCGGGTCGAGGTGGACGGCGTTCGGGTGACGGAGCTGGGGGTGCGCGTCGATCCCGGGACAGCCGTGATCCGCGTGGACGGCAAGCGCATCGAGGTTCGGGACGAGTTCGTGTATCTGGCCCTGAACAAGCCGCGCGGGGTCCTCAGCGCGATGTCCGACGCGCGGGGACGGCGGACCGTCGGTGACCTGGTGGCGGACTGCCCGCAGCGCCTGTTTCACGTCGGCCGGCTTGACGCCGACACCGAGGGATTGCTGCTGCTGACCAACGACGGTGAGCTGGCGCACCGGCTGATGCATCCCGGGTTCGAGGTGGTGAAGGTCTATCTCGCGACGGTCGAGGGAGGGGTCGGGCGCCAGGTCGGGCCTCGGCTACGCGCCGGCGTGGACCTGGAGGACGGGCCCGTGGGCGTGGACCGGTTCCGGGTGGTGGATCGTGCGGCCGGTCGGACTCTCGTGGAGGTGGCGCTGCATGAGGGACGCAAACACATCGTCCGCAGGCTGCTGGCCGAGGTGGGGCATCCGGTGCAGCGCCTGGTCCGGACGGCAGTGGGGCCGGTTCACCTCGGCACGCTGCGTGCCGGTGCAGTGCGTGCGCTGACGTCGGCGGAGGTCGGAGAGATCTATGACCTTGTCGACACAACGACACATCACTAGAACTCTCTAGCGCTAGAGCGACCTAACGTCTAAGGGACTTAACTCCTAGCTGATATAGCTATAGGCCGCTTGAGCACTAAAGAACTAAATCGCTAGATTGAGTCCATGATGTAGCGATGAAACTCTTAACAGCTTGAGCAGTTAATTGCTTAGTCGGTCGGTCAGCCGTGAGCTACCAACTAGAGCTATGTCGGCAAATCGGCAAACCGCCAAGCTGATCCGCAGGCGGCTGCACTGCCCAGATTCCCGGCCTCGGTAGGTTCCCTCATGAAGCAGTGGTCGAGCACCAGTGCCGGCCTCCAGATCGCGGGGTCCGAAGTGGTACATCGATATATGGCTAAAGCTCTAGGCGGAGCGACGCATGTGGCGTGACGCTGCCGACGCGATCAAGCAGCAGGATGCCAAGTCGATAAGAAGGCATAGCGTGTCATTGATGAACAGTCGTACCACTCAAGCCTTAAGCTGCTTCAGAGCTGTACAGGGATAGCGATATGTGGTGCTACCGGTATGTCGGTACCGGAGCAAGGAGGTCGGTGGTGCGGGCAGTGCGGGCGGTGCGTGGCGCTATCCAAGTCGACGCTGACGACCGCGAGGCGATCCTCAGCTGCGCCGCGACGCTCATCGAGCAGGTCCTCGAGCGCAACGGCATCCAACCGGGCGACCTGATCAGCATGATGTTCACGGCAACTCCCGATCTCACCGCTGAGTTTCCTGCCTACGCGGCTCGGCAGTTGGGTCTGACCGACGTGCCGCTGCTGTGCGCGAGCGAGATCGCGGTGCCTGGTGCGATGCCACGGGTGCTGCGGGTCCTGGTCCACGCCGAGTCAGAGCGGCCACGTGCTGACATCCGGCATGTGTACCTAGATGGCGCCGCTGCGCTGCGGACAGATCTCCCACGGTGAGACTGACCGTCAACTGGACGGCTAGTCTCACCGCCGTAGCGTGTCGCGCTCTGCACTTCACGAGCAGACGTGAGGCATCGGGTATGTACTACGCCGGCGTCGCAACGACGTGATCGCACTGCGAGCGGCAGGTCACGTGACACGATAGGTTGCCGGTGATCACCAGGTCGGACCCCCAGGACAGGACGTGACCCCAGACTCCGCCGGCACAAGTGCGAACGAGCCCGCCAGCAGCCCGGCAGCCCGATTCCGAGGCGTCGTCGCGGTGGACGGTCCCTCCGGGACAGGCAAGTCGACGGTCGCGCGCGAGCTGGCGCGACGCCTTGGCGCGCACTATCTCGACACCGGGGCGATGTATCGCGCTGCCACGCTGGCAGTCCTCGAGCAGGCGGTGCCGCTGCAGGATCAGGCTGAGGTGACCGATGTCGTCCGCGGCGCGCGGATCGGGATCACGACGGACCCTGGGCATGTGGCGGTCGAGTTGGACGGGCGCCACGTCGACGCCGAGATCCGCTCTGCTGCGGTCACCGCGGCAGTCAGCGCCGTATCGGCGATCCCTGAGGTACGAGCCATCGTCGTCAAGCAGCAGCGTGCCTTGATCGAGGGCTCGATCGTGGTCGAGGGACGCGACATCGGGTCAGTGGTATGCCCGGACGCGCCGGTCAAGTTCTACCTCACCGCGTCGGCGCGGGCACGCGCGGCGCGGCGGGCCGCCGAGCTCGGTTCCTTGGCGGACGTCGCTGCTGTGGCCGCCGACCTGCGCCGCCGCGACGAACTGGACAGTTCACGCCCGGTGAGTCCATTGATCCGCGCGGCAGATGCCATTGTGGTCGACACGACTGAACTATCTATCAACGAAGTGGTAGATCGTCTTGTCGACATAGTGCAAGAGCGGGCCATCGCGGACGGCTGAGGACCAAGCGGCGTCGGCACGGCACGCAAGGAGCATCAGTCCCCGCCACGGGCGCCCGACCGCGTCCGGCAGGCAATGCGCATCCGTCCCCGCCACGGGCGCCCGACCGCGTCCGGCAGGATTGACAGCGTGACCGGGATCGACGAGCCGCGCGAGGACGATGCACTGAGCGTCGTGCCGATCGTCGCCGTGGTGGGCCGGCCCAACGTCGGCAAGTCGACGCTCGTGAACCGCATGCTCGGCCGCCGCGAGGCTGTGGTGCAGGACGTCCCGGGGGTGACCAGGGACCGGGTTGCCTACGACGCGATGTGGGCCGGCCGGCGGTTCACCCTCGTCGACACCGGGGGCTGGGAGCCGGATGCACAAGGGCTGCAGGCGACGGTCTCGGCGCAGGCGCAGCGCGCTGTCCAAGCCGCCGACCTCGTCCTGTTTGTCGTGGATGGGCAGACTGGTGCCACCGACACCGATCTCACCGTCGCCCGGACGTTGAGACGTGCCAGCCAGCCAGTGCTACTCGCAGTCACCAAGGTGGACGACGAGCGCGGCGAGGCGGACGCGGCGGCGCTGTGGAGCCTGGGGCTGGGCCAGCCCTATCCGGTCAGCGGTCTGCACGGCCGGGGCAGCGGCGACCTGCTCGACGCCGTGCTCGAACGGCTGCCCGACGCCCCCGCTGAACTGCCCCAGGTCGAGGGGCCGCGGCGGGTCGCCCTCGTCGGGCGGCCCAACGTCGGCAAGTCGAGCCTGCTCAACCGGCTGACCGGCGATGCCACCGCCGTCGTAGATCCGGTGGCTGGCACCACGATCGACCCCGTGGACAGCCTGGTCGAGCTGGGTGCGGAGACATGGCGCTTTGTCGACACGGCCGGCCTGCGCCGGCGCGTCCACCAGGCCGCCGGCATGGAGTACTACGCCAGCCTGCGGACCGCCAGTGCCATCGAGGCGGCCGAGGTCGCCGTCGTGCTACTGGACGCCTCAGAGCCGATCTCCGAGCAGGATCAGCGGGTCATCGGCGCGGTGATCGATGCCGGACGCGCCCTCGTGCTGGCCTTCAACAAATGGGATCTGGTCGACGACGACCGACGGGAGCGTCTCGAGCGCGAGGTCAGCCGCGAGCTCGCGCGGGTGCAGTGGGCGCCGCGGATCAACGTCTCCGCGCTGACGGGCCGGGCAGTGGACAAGCTGGCCGGCGCGCTGCGCACCGGCCTGGCATCGTGGGACCGGCGCGTCCCGACCGGACGCTTGAACGCCTGGCTCACCGATGTGGTCGCGGCCACGCCTCCGCCCGGACGGGCCGGTAAGGTCCCCCGCGTGCTGTTCGCCACCCAGGCCGACAGCCGCCCGCCGCGGTTCGTCCTGTTCACGACGGCGTTCCTGGAAGCGAGCTATCGGCGCTTCCTGGAGCGCCGGCTGCGCGAGGATTTCGACTTCATCGGCACGCCCATCGAGATATCGGTGCGGGTGCGCGAGCGCCGGCTCGCCCGCCGCTGAGGGCGCGGCTGGCGCAGCATCTACGCTAGGGTTCTCCGCACGACCGGGACGTGGCGCAGTTTGGTAGCGCACCTGACTGGGGGTCAGGGGGTCGTGGGTTCAAATCCCGCCGTCCCGACTCGTTCCAGAGTGCCGGAGGAGCCGGCCCGATCAGCCGGAGACGGAGGTGGCGTGGCGTCGGGCGCCTCAGACAACACCGATGAGGTTGCCGCGCACCGCGTGGTCACCGTCCCGAACGCGCTGAGCTTCCTGCGGCTGCTCGGGGTGCCGGTGTTCCTGTGGCTGCTGCTGGGCCCCCATGCCGACGTGGCCGCGCTGGTCGTGCTGGCGCTGTCCGGCATCTCGGACTGGGCCGACGGCGTGCTGGCCCGCAGGCTCAACCAGGAGAGCACGCTCGGCGCACTGCTCGACCCCGCCGTCGACCGGCTGTACATCCTCGCCACGTTGGTCGGCCTGACGTTGCGGCACATCATCCCGTGGTGGCTCGCCGCGGTGATCGTGGGGCGGGACCTGCTGTTGGCGCTGACCCTGCCCATCCTGCGCCGCCACGGATACGGCCCGCCCCCGGTGCACTACCTGGGCAAGGCGGCTACGTTCTGCCTGCTCTACGCGTTCCCGTTGCTGCTGCTCGCCGCACACCACGGAACCGTGGCGGACGTGGCCCGGCCCATTGCCTGGGCGTTCACCATCTGGGGCACGGCGCTGTACCTGTGGGCCGGCGCGCTGTACCTGGTGCAAGTGCAGCAGCTCACCCGGCGGGCCGCAGCGACATGACTTCTCGACGTAGCACTTCGCCGACAGAGCTACTTGTCGACTTAGTGACGAATACCGCCGATCCCGGCTATGCGGCCGCCGCGGCACGGCGCGGGGCCGACACGCCGCGCCGCTGGTTCGACCGGCCGGCCGTTGTGCTCGGCTGCCTGCTCGTGGGATTCACGCTGGCCGTCGCATACGTCCACACGCATCGATCTGCGCCCGAGGCGGCGAAGGTGCACGACAGCCTCGTCGCACGTGTCAAGGCCGCGCAGGCTTCGGGCGATGCGCTGGAGGCGAAGGCCCAGCAGCTCGACAGTGACATCGCGAAGGCACGCCAGAGCGTGCTGCCGGGAACGTCGCTCGGTACCCGGCTGCAACGCGCGCAGCTGCTCGCCGGTGCGACACCGGTGGTCGGCCAGGGGCTGCGGGTGCAGCTCGCCGACCCGCCGCAGCCCAGTGCGAGCCCGAGCACGGGCCGCCCGGGCACCACGCCGATCAACGGCACGCAGGTGCTGACCGACCGCGACGTGCGCAGCCTCGTCAACGAGCTGTGGCACGACGGCGCCGAGGCGATCGCGGTGAACGGGGTGCGGCTCACGCCGACGTCCGCGATCCGGTTCGCCGGGCAGGCCGTCCTGGTCGACTTCGCGCCAATCACCTCGCCCTACACGATCGATGCCATTGGAGACAGCGACGTGCTCGTAACCAGCTTCGCCGACAGCGACGCGGCGGGCCGCTACCACACCCTCACATCGGTAGAGGGCATCTCGTTCTCCTGGACGCAGGAACGAGCGCTGCATCTGCCGGCCACCGCTGCGGCAACGCCGCGCTACGCCAGCCCGGCCCCGACCCGGCGCAGCCGATGATCGCCGGGCTTGCGCTGGTCGTCGGCGTTCTGGTCGGCCTAGTTCTTCGGCCCACCGTTCCACACGTGCTCGAGCCGTACCTGCCGATCGCGGTGGTGGCCGCGCTCGACGCGGTGTTCGGCGGCATTCGCGCCCGCCTCGACGGCATCTTCGACGCGAAAGTATTCGTTGTGTCGTTCGTGTCGAACGTCGTGGTCGCCGCGCTGATCGTGTTCCTCGGGGACAAGCTCGGCGTCGGCGGCCAACTGTCGACCGCCGTCGTCGTCGTCCTGGGTATCCGGATCTTCGGGAACGCGGCCGCGATCAGAAGGCATCTCTTCCGCGCATGACCGGCACCGACGACGCCCCTGACAATCACGCCGAGGAAACGCCACCAGGCGATGAGCGCTCGCGCGAAGAGCGACGCTTGCGGAGCGAATCAGATACGCGCGCCGAGGGCGTCCGTGAAAACTACGCCGAGGAAGCGCAACCACCAGGCGATGAGCGCTCGCGCGAAGAGCCCGCCGCCGCGACGCGGCCCGCGCCGAAGGCGCGGAGCGAAGAGCCGGATCCACCCGAGCGAAGCGAGTGGTGGAGACGAGTCTTCGCGCCCGGCGGGAAAGGTAAGCGTGCCGGGGCGCTGATCGGTGTGCTCACCGCCGTGCTGGGCTTCGGGATCGCCGTCCAGGTGCACTCGAACTCATCCTCGGACAGCCTCCAGAACGCACGTGAGGATGACCTGATTCGCATCCTTGACGACCAGAACGCACGAGGCGAGCGCCTCAATCAGGAAATCGCCGAGCTGCAGAACACACTCGACGAACTGCGCCGCAGTGGCAACAGCGACCAGGTCGCGCAGGCGCAGGCTCAACGTGAGCTTCAGTCGCTACAGGTGCTACTTGGCAGCGTGGCAGCGACCGGCCCGGGCGTCGCGGTGAGCATCAGCGATCCACAGCGCAAGCTGAAGGCCGAGGATCTGCTCGACGTGGTCGAGGAGCTACGCGGCGCTGGGGCGGAGGCGATTCAGTTCGGCCCGGTGCGTGTCACGACGTCGACGAGCTTCAGCGACGCCGTTGACGGCGTGCGCGTCGACGGCCGTGCGGTGCAGCCGCCCTATCAGGTGCTGGCGATCGGCGACCCGAAGACGCTCGACACCGCGCTCAACATCCCGGGCGGGGTGGCGGCCACAGCCCGCAATGCCGGCGGCGACGCGCAAATCGACGACCGGCAGCGCATCGCCATAAGCGCCTTGAGCACGCTGCGCAAACCCAAGTACGCCGCGCCCGCCCGACGATAGGGTTCTGACGAGCCCCCGATCGGAGAGGTCCCACCATGGCAGAAGTTCCCGACGACCTGAAGTACACCGCCGAGCACGAATGGGCTCGGGGCGACGGTACGACAATCCGGGTCGGCATCACCGACTACGCGCAGGAGGCACTAGGCGATGTCGTGTACGTCTCGCTGCCGGACGTGGGTGCAAAGGTCGACCGGGGTGAGGCGTTCGGTGAGGTCGAGTCGACCAAGAGCGTGTCCGACCTGTACGCCCCGGTGACCGGCACCGTCACCGCGCGCAACGACCAGCTGGAGTCCCGCCCGGAGCTCATCAACAGCGACCCGTACGGGGACGGCTGGATCATCGAGTTGGAGATCAGCGACACCGCGCAGGTCGACGAGCTGCTCGATCCCGGCGCCTATGGGACCCTCAGCTCGTGACGATGAGCGCTCGCGCGAACCCGGGGATCCTGCGAAATCGCGCAGCGAAGCGACGACCCGCCCTTTGGGGCGGGACGGAGGTTCGAAGACAGCGGCCGCGCCGAAGACGCGAGCGGAGCCGCGGTCCCACCCGAGCGCAGCGAGCGGTGGGGACAGGGATCCGCCAAGGCCGGATGGTGTAGGGGCGGTAGCCGATTGCCTCGACAGGTCGGGCAAACTAGGCTCGCTGCACCAGTCCGGTTCCGTGGTCGCGCGACGCACTCGTCCCGATCACAACCCCGGCGGGCGTGTGCACTTCCGACCGCGCGATCATCGGTAAAGGACCGCGCTCGCATGGTTCGCAAGAGGAAAGGGGCACCGGGAGTGTTCTGCACTGCTTGTGGCGCCGAGAACCCCGCTGGCGGCCGTTTCTGCTCGAACTGCGGAGCGGCGCTGCCGGAGGCAAGCTATCCGAACGCGCCCGACGCCACGAGCGTCTTCTCCACGACGGGCGCGCTGCGCGAGTCGGACAGCGAGTTCTCGGCCGAGGCACACCAGGGCGCTGTCGACGCCCTGACGCCCGGATCGGCGCTGCTCGTCGTCAAGCGAGGGCCCAACGCGGGCAGCCGCTTCTTGCTCGACCAGGACGTCACGACCGCTGGGCGTCATCCGGACAGCGACATTTTTCTTGACGATGTCACCGTGTCACGTCGGCATGCCGAGTTCCGTCGCGAGGGAAGTGGCTATACCGTCCATGACGTGGGCTCGCTGAACGGCACGTACGTGAACCGTGAACGCATCGACGCGGCGCCCCTCGCGGGAGGAGACGAGGTGCAGATCGGCAAGTTTCGGCTGGTATACCTGACCGCCGCGGTCCGGGCGGGGGTCGGGGCCGGGCAGCCCGCGTGAGCCGCCCGATGACGGCGAGCGACGCGGCCACCCGCGCGACGCTGTCCATCGGCGAGGTGCTCACCCAGCTGCGCGCTGACTTTCCTGACATCACGATCAGCAAGATCCGTTTCCTCGAGACGGAAGGTCTGGTCAGCCCCGACCGGACGCCGTCGGGGTACCGCAAGTTCTCCCCGTCGGACGTCTCGCGGCTGCGCTACGTCCTTGCTCAGCAGCGCGATCACTACCTACCGCTGCGGGTGATCAAGGACCAGCTCGACGCCATCGACCGCGGGCTGGTGCCGGCCGGGCCGGGAGGACTCCCGCGCGTACCGCATCTCGCCATCGCCGACAACGCGCCGACCGCGGAGCACTTCCGGCCGGTGGCGCCGACGCTGCGGCTCTCCCGGGACGAGCTGCTGAATGCGACCGGGCTCACCGGCGATCAGCTCGACGAACTCGAGCAGTTCGGCATGATCGCCGCCAAGTCCGGCGGGCACTACGACGATGACGCGCTGGCCGTGGGGCAGGTCGTCGCCGAGCTCGCCCGTTACGGCCTGGAGGGGCGCCACTTGCGCGCGTTCCGGACCGCGGCCGACCGGGAGATCGGCCTGTTCTCCCAGGTCGTCGGCCCGCTGGCCCGGCAGAAGGGTCCCGAGGCCAAGGCGCGCGCGGAGGAGGCGGTGCGCGAGCTGGCCGCGCTCTCGGTGCGGCTACACGCCGCGCTCGTTCAAATCGGGTTGCGTGACGTTGCGGGTGGCTCCGCCTGAGCGAATCCGGCGACGACGCCACCCATCCATTGCGTGTAGCGTCGAAACCGCACAGGTCGAGCAGCCAGGAGGAACGCTCGTGCATGCCTTGCGCGTCGTCGGTGTGCGTGTCGAATTGCCGGCCAACCAGCCGGTCGTCCTGCTGCGCGAAGAGGACGGGGTGCGCTACCTGCCGATCTGGATCGGCGCCGTCGAGGCCTCCGCAATCGCGTTCCAGCAGCAGGGCGTCCAGACCGTGCGCCCGCTCACGCATGACCTCATGCGAGACGTGATCAAGGCGCTCGGGGTGCGGCTCGAGGCCGTGCACATTACCGAGCTCCGCGACGACGTCTTCTACGCCGAACTGCGGTTCAAGGGTGGGGTGAGCGTCAGTGCTCGGCCGTCGGATGCGATTGCCCTGGCGCTGCGCTGCGACGTCGCGATTCTCGGCTCGGACGCCGTTCTCGACGCCGCCGGCATCGAGATTCCCGACGAGCAGGAGGACGAGGTCGAGCGGTTCCGGGAGTTCCTCGACAACGTCTCGCCTGAGGACTTCGCATCGGGCGGATAAGCCGCGGGTACTCTCAACCTCTGGATGAGATGACGATGCCCGGCGCGTCGCATTGACCGGCATCAGCGACGGTCTTACGGTCGGCTCATCGACAACTGCGGCGGCGATGCCCGCCATCTCGCCGCATGCGTGAATCCGCGAGGAGGCGCCCTGATGGCCGATGACGCCGTGCCACAACAAGAGACGCTCTTCGCCGATCCTGTCGCGACGCCCGGCGAGCACATCGGGTATCGCGGGCCCACTGCCTGCGCTGCCGCGGGCATCACATACCGGCAGCTCGACTACTGGGCGCGGACCGGGCTGGTCGAACCGTCGATCCGCTCGGCCACCGGCTCGGGCAGCCAGCGGCTCTACTCGTTCAAGGACATCCTCGTCCTGAAGGTCGTGAAGCGGCTGCTCGATACCGGCGTCTCGCTCCAGAACATCCGCACCGCCGTCGATACCCTGCGCGCCCGCGGCGTCGCGGACCTGGCGCAGATCACGTTGCTCTCCGACGGCACCACCGTGTACGAGTGCACGTCCTCAGAAGAGGTCGTCGATCTGCTGCGCGGTGGCCAGGGCGTGTTCGGCATCGCGGTCAGCGGCGCGCTTCGGGAACTGGTCGGATCGCTTGCGCAGTTGCCGGGCGAACGTGCCGACGGCACCGATGCCAGCGTGCGCGTGCCGCTCGCGGACGAGCTGGCGCGGCGCCGCGAGCAACGCACCGCCAGCGCCTGACCCGGCCCGCCGGGCTTGGCTGGTACCGTCGACCTCGGCCGCTGAACACGCGCGGGAGAGTCCGCCCGCCACAGTCGGTGCGGCGCCGAAGGGGCAACCTCCCCGGAACCTCTCAGGCACCCGGACCGCGCGTAGGAGGCCACTCTGGAGGGCAACCGCCCGACAGACGGGGCGCGCGCGCTGCACGGCGCGGGCGGCCGCCGTCTCGTCAGGAAGGGCGCTAGCCGGATGAAGAGCCTGTTCGATCTCGAGCGCTCGAGCGAGTTCGCGTCCCGGCACATCGGCATCGCCGACGCCGACCAGCAGCGGATGCTCGAGGCGCTCGGCTACTCCTCGCTCGACGACCTGCTCGGCGACGCGGTGCCGGCCAGCATCCGTGAGAAGCTCACCCTCGCGCTGCCGCCGGCGGCGTCCGAGGCCGAGGTCGCCGCGGAACTGCGCGACCTCGCCGCCCGCAACAGGGTCACCACCTCGATGATCGGGCTCGGCTACTACGACACGATCACTCCGCCGGTGATCCGCCGGAACGTGCTGGAGAACCCCGCCTGGTACACGGCGTACACGCCGTACCAGCCCGAGATCAGCCAGGGCCGCCTGGAGGCGCTGCTCAACTTCCAGACCATGGTCGAGGATCTGACCGGCCTGCCGATCGCCGGTGCGTCGCTGCTCGACGAGGGCACCGCCGCCGCCGAAGCGATGGCGCTGGCGCACCGCGCCGCGAAGTCCGGCGACGCCTTCGTTGTCGACGCCGACGTGCTGCCGCAGACCCTGGCGGTCGTGCAGACCCGAGCCCGCGCGCTCGGGCTCGACGTGATCGTCCACGACTTCGCTTCGCCGCTGCCGGACGGGGACGTGTTCGGCGTGCTGGTGCAATACCCCGGCGCGTCCGGCGCCGTCCGCGAACTGCGTCCGATCCTCTCCGCCGCGCACGAGCGTGGAGCGCTGGCGGTGGTCGCGGCCGACCTGCTCGCGCTGACGCTGTTCGCGGCGCCCGGCGACACCGGGGCGGACATCGCCGTCGGCACGACGCAGCGCTTCGGTGTGCCGATCGGGTTCGGCGGGCCTCACGCGGGGTATATCGCGGTGCGGTCCGGGCTGGAACGGCAACTCCCGGGGCGGCTGGTCGGCGTGTCGGTCGACGCCGACGGCGCACCTGCGTATCGGCTCGCGTTGCAGACCCGCGAGCAGCACATCAGGCGCGAGAAGGCCACCAGCAATATCTGCACGGCGCAGGTGCTCCTCGCCAACATCGCGAGCATGTACGCCGTTTACCACGGGCCGGACGGATTGACGGCCATCGCGCAGCGCGTCCATCGGATGGCCGGCATTCTCGCGGCCGGGCTGCGCGAAGCTGACATCGAGGTCCGCGACGTGCCCTTCTTCGACACGATCACCGTGCAGGCACCGGGGCGGGCGCGCGCCGTTGTGGCGGCGGCGCTGGCCGAGGGCATCGACCTGCTCCTGGTCGACGACGACACGGTTGCGGTCTCCTGCGACGAGGTGACCCGTCGCGCGCACCTGGTCTCGGTGTGGCGCGCGTTCGGGCTCGGGCTCGGCTACTCCGACGTCGAGCGGCTCGACGTCGAGCAGCCGCTGCTGCCGGCGTTGGCGCGCACCTCGCAGTTTCTCAGCCATCCTGTATTTTCGGCACATCACTCTGAAACAGCCATGCTGCGTTACCTGCGGCGGCTGGCCGATCGGGACTACGCGCTGGATCGCGGCATGATCCCGCTCGGCTCGTGCACCATGAAGCTCAACGCGACCACGGAGATGGAGCCGATCAGCCTGCCCGGCTTCGCGAACATGCACCCGTTCGCGCCCGCCGGCCAATGGGACGGGTATGCGCAGCTCTTCGACGACCTGAGTAGGTGGCTCGCCGAGCTAACCGGTTACGACGCCGTGTCGCTGCAGCCGAATGCCGGCGCGCAGGGGGAGTTCGCGGGCCTGCTCGCCATCGCCGCCTACCACCGTGCCCGCGACGAGGCGCACCGTGACGTGTGCCTGATCCCGGCCAGCGCGCACGGCACGAACGCCGCGAGCGCGGTGCTCGCCGGCATGCGCGTCGTCGTGGTGAAGACAGCTGGCAACGAGGGCGAGATCGACCTGGACGACCTGCGCGCCAAGATCGCCGAGCACGCGGACGTGCTCGCCGCACTGATGATCACCTACCCGTCCACGCACGGCGTGTTCGAAGATCACATCACCGACGTGTGCGCGATGGTGCATGAGGCCGGCGGGCAGGTGTACGTCGACGGCGCCAACCTGAACGCGATGGTGGGGCTCGCCCGTCCGGGCAAGTTCGGCGCCGACGTCTCGCATCTCAACCTGCACAAGAC
>JBKOXO010000233.1:0-3742 GCA_046744105.1 Actinomycetota bacterium | reverse complement strand
GTGCCGAGGCGTGTTCGGTGAGAGCCGCCCTCCAGCTGCTGAAGGAGGGTCCGATGAACACGGTCAGGCAAGCAGCTGCGTGGATCTACCGGATTTTGATCACGCTGTTTGCGGCCGCCGTCATCGTAGAGGTCTTCCTCGCAGGGTTGGGCGCCTTCCACGCGGTCACTGCCGTTCTCGTCCTGGGCCTTGCGCTGTTCCTGACCGTGCGGGCGTGGGCGCGGGAACCTGCTGATCCCTCCCGCACAGCTTCGGCGCATTGCGCCAGTACCGGTGCCCGCTGCCTCCATGCCGGCCCCGACACGGGCACCCTCAGAGCGGGTCCAGTAAGGAGGCTTAGGCCATGAAGCGTGTGGTTGTCGACAAGTACGGCGGGCCCGAGGTCTTGAGGGTGGTGGAAGAGGGCGAGCCCCGACCGGGGCCCGGCGAGGTCCGCGTCCGGGTTCTGGCCGCCGGCGTGTCTGTCACCGATGCCCAGCTGCGCGCCGGCACGTACCTCGGCGTGCCGCAGCCGCCGTTCACGCCCGGCTACGAGCTCGTCGGCGTGGTCGAGGAGCTCGGCCCGGGCTGCTCGAGGCTGCGCGTGGGAGACCGGGTCGCGTCGCTGACGGTGTGGGGCGCCTACGCGGAGCACGTCTGCGTGCTGGAGGCGGACGCGGTCGAGGTGCCCGAGGACCTCGACCCGGCCGAGGTCGTGGGCCTCGTGTTGACCTACATGACCGCCTACCAGCTGCTGCACCGCACGGCGAAGGTGCAGCGCGGTGAAACCGTGCTGGTGCACGGCGCGGCCGGCAGGGTGGGCACCGCGGTCCTCGAGCTGGCAGTGGTCGCGGGGCTTCGGATGTACGGGACCTGTTCAGCTCGCGACCGTGCCGCGGTCGAACGGCTCGGCGCGGTGGCGATCGACTACCGCAACGAGGACTTCCTGGCCCGAGTGCGCGAGCTCCCGAGCAAAGGCGTGGACGTCGTGCTGGACGGGATCGGCGGCGCGCTGTCGCTTCGCTCCTTCCGCGCGCTGCGGCCCGGCGGAAGGCTCGTCGTATACGGCCACCACACCATGCTCGCGCGGGGCCGCAGGAGCTGGCGAGGGTGGATCGCGTGGTACGCGGCGACCGCGGGCGTCGCGCTCTGGGGCCTGCTCTCGCCTCGTCGGCGCATGTCCGTGTACCGGATCCAGAAGCTGCGCGAAGGCCACCAAGTGATTCCCAGGGGAGCTCGCCATCCGCTTCCTGTGGGCGGAGGTCCACGCTACCCAGAGTGGTACCGGGAGGACTTCCGCGCGCTGCTCGAACTGCTCCGTGCGGACAAGATCCACCCGGTCGTCGCGGAGCGCCTGCCGCTGGCCGACGCTCGCCGCGCCCACGAACTGCTGGAGAGCTCGGCATCGAAGGGAAAGCTTGTGCTCGTGCCATGAACCGACACCAGCATGCGCGTTGCGGGTATGACTGCGTGGGCGTCAACGATGCGCTCGAGTGGGTGCGCGGTCCGCGGTTCAGGCGTCGATCGCGTACGTAGGTAGGTGACGAACGTTGGCTGTGTCGAATACTGCAGAGGCCGCATTCTCAGCCTCGACTGCGGTGGCTAGCCGGACGCCTCCTTGCGCGTTGGTGATCTTCGGCGCCTCGGGTGACCTGACCGCCCGAAAGCTCTTGCCGGCGCTCGGTCGCCTCGCGGCCGACGGAGCGCTGGCGCCGGAGGTCATGCTGATCGGCGTGGCGCGCACCGCGATGACCGACGACGAGTTCCGCTCTCGGTGTCGCCAGGCCATGCAAGCGTCCGGTCCCGATGTAGACCAGTTGATCGCCGGTGCCCGATACGTGGCCGGCGGTTACGACGATCCGGCGACGTACACCGCGTTGGAGCACCTCGTCGTGGACCTGGACCAGCAGCGCGGCACCGGCGGCAACCGCGTGTACTACCTGGCCACGCCACCGCGACTGTTCGGGTCGATCGCCGTGCATCTCGGCGCTGCCGGGCTGGACAAGTCGCGGACCGGCGGGTTCGTCCGCCTGGTCATCGAGAAGCCGTTCGGCTGGGACGAGCAGAGTGCGCGCGAGTTGTACGCCGAGATCTCGTCGGTGTTCGCCGAGGAGCAAGTCTTCCGAATCGACCACTACCTGGCCAAGGAGACGGTGCAGAACCTGCTCGCTGTCCGGTTCGCGAACGCGATCTTCGAACCGATCTGGAACCGCACCTGGGTGGACAACGTGCAGATCACCGTCGCCGAGTCGATCGGGGTCGAGGGCCGCGGCGGGTTCTACGAGACTGCCGGCGCGATGCGCGACATCGTGCAGAACCACGTACTACAGGTGCTGTCGCTGTTCCTCTTGGAACCGCCCACGTCGTTCCACCCGGAGGCAATCCGTGACGAAAAGCTGAAGCTGCTGCGTGCGATCAGGCCCTTCGTCGGCGAGCAGGACATCGCCCGGCGGGCCGTGCGCGGACAGTATGCACGCGGCGGCACACGCGAGCACCCGATGCCGGGGTATCGCGAAGAACCGGGAGTGGACCCTGTCTCGTCGGTCGAAACGTTCGTCGCGCTGCGCCTGGACATCGACAACTGGCGCTGGGCCGGCGTCCCAGTCTATGTGCGCACCGGCAAGCGGCTACCGCAGCGCGTCACCGAGGTGGCAGTCGAGTTTCAGCGCCCGCCGCAGCTGCCGCTGTTTCCCGGCTCAGATCCCGAACCCGACGCGCTGCTGCTGCGTGTCGCACCCAGCGAGGGACTCAGCATCCGATTCGGCGCCAAGGTGCCCGGCCGGTCCTTCGACATCCGCAAGGCCTCGATGGACTTCGCCTACGCCGAAGGCTTCCCACACGGCTCAGCCGATGCCTACGAGCGGGTCATATTCGACGCGTTGCACGGTGATACGACGCTGTTCATCCGCGCGGACGAAGTCGGCCGATCCTGGCGCATCGTGGACCCCATCATCGAGTACTGGGCCGCGTCTTCCGAACCGATCCCGCTGTACCAGGCGGGAACATGGGGCCCCCGCGAAGCGAACGACCTCATCGCCACCGACCGACGGCGCTGGCGGCACTCGGGAAGTTGACGCCGCGCGCGACGCCTTACGCACGATCGCGCGCCCGATCGGGAGAAGGAGTGTGACGTAATGGCCGGGGCACATCTCCTGGAACGGTTGACCGCGTCGGACCTGCCGGAGCGACGGGTGGGCGCGTTCTTGAGATCGCATCATGCACTCGCCTGCGGCGCCGCGGCGGTAGCCGCCATCGTGCTCGTGCCTTAAAGGCGACGAGGAGGCTCGGCATGGCGCGCGACGTCCGTACTGGTCCAGGAGGGCGAGTCGTGTCCGGTGGAGCTCGGGCGCCGAGCATGCGCTACCTGCCAAGCGCCGAGCACGGCCTGATCGGCGACCTGCACACCGTCGCGCTCGTCGGCACCGACGGGACGATCGACTGGTACCGCTGCCCCCGCTTCGACTCGCCGAGCGTCTTCGCGGCCATCCTCGACGCCGACCACGGTGGCCTGTTCCGCATCGCGCCCGACTGCGACGGCTGGAGTTCCAAGCAGCTCTACCTCCCCGACACCAACATCCTCATCACGCGCTTCTTGATGCCCGACGGAGTCGGGGAAGTGCACGACTTCATGCCCCCGTCGCAGACCGGCGAGGCGGTCCGTCGCCACCGCATGATCCGCCAGGTCCTCGCCGTGCGCGGACAGATGCGTTTCGTCGTTGACGTCGCCCCGCGCTTCGACTACGCGCGCGCGCCCGCCACGAGG
>JBKOXO010000223.1:0-9734 GCA_046744105.1 Actinomycetota bacterium | reverse complement strand
AAGCGCCGCGTCGCGCGCACCGTCACGGCGACGGCCTCGTCGAGATCACGCACCAGGCGGCCCGCGTCGTCCAGGCAGCCGAGCAGCTGCGCGTAGCCGAGTGCCTTGCCCGCCGTCGGACTGTGACGCAGCCCGGCGGGCAGCAGCCCGCGCACCTCGTCGAGCAGGCCCGCCGCGATCATGCGGTGCACCCGGTGCCCGACGCGCTCATCAAGGTCGTCACGGTCCAGCCCCAGCTGCACGCAGTCGTACACCGACTCGAACCCCGGCATCGTGGCGATGAACGGCCGGCCGGTCAGCTCGATGACCTCGAGCGCGCGCACGATGCGCCTCCCGTTCGTCGGCAAGATCGCCGCCGCCGCGGTCGCGTCCAGCGTGGCCAGCCGTGCGTGCAGCGCTGCCGCGCCGGCATGCTCCAGCTCGGCATAGAGACGCGCGCGGATGTCGGGCGATTCGCCCGGGAACTCCAGCTGGTCCAGGGCACCACGCAGGTACAACCCCGAGCCGCCGACGAGAATCGGCACCCGCCCCCGCGCGTGGATCTCTGCGACGGCCGCCCGAGCCAGCTGCTGGTATTCGGCCACCGCGGCGGACTTGCTGATCGGCCACACGTCCAACAGATGGTGCGGCACGCCGTGGCGTGCTTCGTGCGGAAGCTTGGCGGTGCCGATATCCATGCCGATGTAGAGCTGCATCGAGTCGGCATTGACGATCTCGGCATCTAGGCGCTCCGCCAGGGCCACTGCGAGGTCGGACTTGCCGGTCGCCGTCGGGCCGATCACCGCGATGACATCAGGCATGCGCGAGCCACGCCGCGGCGAAATAGCCCACGCCGTAGGGGGCGTCGGCGTAGAGCAGCTCGGCGTCGTAGCGGCCGCCGGCCAGCAGCGCCCCGGCCGCCCGCCAGGTCGGAACGCCCGCGGCGAGCAGTTCTGCGCCGAGCGTTTCGTCCAGATTGACCAACGCCTCGCCCTCGCCGTCGCGCAGCGCTGCCGCCACCGTCGCGTCGAACGGCTCGGCACGGGGATCGAGATAGCCGGGAGCAGTCGTCGAGCGCCGTGCGCTGCCGTCGCCCATGACCACCAGCGCAAGCGGAGCTGCCTCGGCAAGCGCGAGCAGGTCCACGGCCGCCCGGCTCGCCGCGAAATCGGGGCCGACGGAGAAGCCCACCGCGCCGCTGCTCGGCCCGAGCACCTGGCCCACCAGCCACGCACCCACGGTCAGCGCCAGCGGAAGCTCCACCGCTCCCCCGCAGCCTGGCGAGCCGAGGTGCACGTCGAGGGACACTCCATAGCCGGCCAGGCTGCCGCGGGCGACGGGCGAGTGCATGGCCGAGGTGTCGGCCGGGCCCAGAATCGCTAGCCGTGTGCCGTCGCCGTGCACCCGCCGCAGCGCCTCGCGGCAGGCTCGGCGCAGCGGCTCCAGCTCGCCGGCGGCGCCGCTCGCCACCGCCGGCACGAGCACCGGCGGATTGGGGAGGAACGCCGCGCCAAGGATCACGTGGGCACAGTAGCCGCCCCTTCACCTGGACCGATCGTGTCTAATGCTGTGTCATGAGCTCGGAATGGGGACGCATCGACGCGGACGGCACGGTTTACGTGCGCACGTCCGACGGCGAGCGCGTCGTCGGATCGTGGCAGGCCGGGGACGCAGAGGCCGGCCTCGCCTACTACATGCGCCGGTACGAGGACCTCGAAACGGAGGTGACCCTGCTCGAGCAGCGTCTCGAGTCGGGCGCCGGTGATCCTGGCGCAACCCGAACCCACGCTGTCGAGCTACACGAGCAGCTGCCGACTGCCTCCGTGGTGGGTGACCTAGGTGGGCTCGACGCGCGTCTCGTCGCGCTGATCGATGCCGCGTCCGAGCGCGCCGACGCCAACGCTGCCGCTCGCGCGCAGGCCCGCGCCGACGCCGTGGCCGCCAAGGAGCAACTTGTCACCGAGGCCGAGCAGATCGCCGAGTCGGCCACGTCGTGGAAGGCGTCGGGCGACCGGCTGCGCGCGATCGTCGACGAGTGGAAGCAGATCAAGGGCGTCGACCGCAGAACCGACGATGCCCTGTGGAAGCGGTTCGCCGCGGCCCGGGACGCATTCAGCAAGCGCCGCGGCCAACACTTCGCGCAGCTCGATGTCGAGCGCGGGGCGGCCCGGCAGGCCAAGGAGAAGCTGATCGAGCGCGCCGAGGAGCTGGCCCAGTCATCGGACTGGAAGGAAACCGCTGCCGCGATGCGTGACCTCATGGCCGAGTGGAAGGCAGCAGGCCGGGCCGGACGTGACATTGAGGAGCAGCTGTGGGCGCGCTTCCGAGCTGCCCAGGATTCCTTCTTCGCACGCCGCTCGGCCACGTTCGCCGAACGCGACGCCGAGCAGGTCGCGAACCAGCGCCGCAAGGAGGCGATCATCGCTGAGGCAGAAGCACTAGACCTGCATGATCCCAAGGCGGCGCAGGCCGCGCTGCGCGTCCTGCAAAGCCGCTACGACGAGGTCGGCCACGTGCCACGTGACGCGATGCGCCGCAACGATGAGCGCATGCGCACCGCCGAACAGCGGGTTCGCGACGCCGTCGACGCGCAGTGGCAGCGCGGCAGCGCCGCGTCGAACCCGTTCCTCTCCGAGCTCCGGGCGCGGCTCGGAGAGGCGGAGGCGAAGCTCGAGCGGGCCAGGGCCTCCGGCGACGCGGCGCGCATCGCGCGGGCGGAGGCCGAGGTGGCGCAGCGGCGCACGCTCATCCCGGAGTGACGCCCCGCCGTATCCTCGACAGGGTCATGCGCACCTACTCCATCCGCACCTACGGGTGTCAGATGAACGTCCACGATTCCGAGCGGCTGGCCGGCCTGCTCGAGGAGGCGGGCTACGTACGCGCCCTCTCGGACAGCGGCGACGACGTCGATCTCGTCGTGTTCAACACCTGCGCGGTGCGCGAGAACGCCGACAACCGGCTCTACGGCAACCTCGGCCACCTGTATCCGGCGAAGAAGCGCCGTCCCGGCATGCAGATCGCAGTCGGCGGCTGCCTGGCGCAGAAGGACCGCGGGACGATCGTCGAGCGCGCGCCGTGGGTCGATGTGGTGTTCGGAACCCACAACCTGGCCGCGCTGCCGGTGCTGCTCGAACGCGCACGCCACAATGCGCAGGCGCAGGTCGAGATCGTCGAGGCGCTGCAGAACTTCCCCTCCGACCTGCCGTCGCGGCGAGAATCCTCCTACAGCGCGTGGGTTTCCGTATCGGTCGGGTGCGACAACACGTGCACGTTCTGCATCGTGCCGTCCCTGCGCGGCCGGGAGACCGACCGTCGCCCGGGTGATGTGCTGACCGAGATCCGAGCGTTGGTCGAGTCGGGCGTCGTCGAGATCACGCTGCTCGGCCAGAACGTCAACTCCTACGGCCGCTCCTTCGGCGACCGATTCGCGTTCGGGAAGCTGCTGCGTGCCTGTGGCTCGATCGACGGTCTCGAACGGGTGCGCTTCACCAGCCCACATCCGCGCGACTTCACCGACGACGTGATCGCGGCCATGGCGCAGACGTGGAACGTCATGCCGCAACTGCACATGCCGATGCAGTCCGGCTCGGATGCCGTGCTGCGCGCGATGCGCCGCTCGTACCGGCAGGCGCGCTACCTCGACATCATTGCCCGTGTTCGTTCCGCGATGCCGGATGCGGCGATCACCACGGACATCATCGTGGGATTCCCCGGCGAGACGGACGCCGACTTCGAGGAGACGCTCTCCACCGTGCGCGAGGCACGCTTCGCCGGTGCGTTCACGTTCCAGTACTCGAAGCGTCCCGGCACTCCGGCGGCCACTATGCCCGACCAGGTGGCGAAGGCCGTCGTGCAGGAACGCTACGACCGGCTCATCGCCGTCCAGGACGAGATCTCTTGGGCCGGCAACAAGGCGCTGATCGGCCGGCCCGTCGAGGTACTGGTCAGCACCGGGGAGGGCCGCAAGGACGAGGCGACCGGCCGGGTGTCCGGGCGAGCACGTGACGGCCGGCTGGTGCACGTGGCCGGCGCGGCGGCTCCCGGCGACATCGTGACGGCCGCCGCCACCTACGCGGCACCACACCACCTCGTGGCCGATGCCGGCATCATGTCGCACCGGCGCTGGCGCGGCGCGGACGCTCCGGCGCACCAGCCAGCGCGCCAGTTGCTGACAATCGGCTCGCGCCCAAGCAGCTAGCGAAAGGCGACCACACGCAACGCAACCACCGGGCGATGAGCGCTCGCGCGAAGAGCCCCGCCGCCGCGACGCGGCCCGCGCCGCAAGGCGCGGAGCGGCGCACGAGACGGGCCCGAGCGAAGCGAGCGGTCCGGATCGCGCGACGCCCAGGCGGGATGAGTCAGTGCGCGACCTCGGTGGTACGCGTCTCGCGCACCACCGTGACCCGGATCTGTCCCGGATAGGTGAGTTCGTCCTCGATTTGCTTGGCGATCTCGCGCGCGATGACCTGGGCCGCCAGATCGTCCACCTCCGAGGGCTGCACCATGACACGCACCTCTCGGCCGGACTGCATCGCGAACACCTTCTCGACGCCCGCCTTGCCGCCTGCGATCTCCTCGATGCGGGCCAGGCGCTTGACGTACGTCTCGAGTGACTCGCGGCGCGCGCCGGGCCGGGCGGCTGAGCAGGTGTCCGAGGCCTGAGTGAGCACCGCCTCGATGGTGCGCGGCTGTACCTCGTTGTGGTGTGCCTCGACGGCGTGCGCGACCGCCTCGCTCTCGCCGTACCTGCGCAGCAGGTCGGCCCCGATGATCGCGTGGCTGCCCTCGACCTCGTGGGTGAGCGCCTTGCCAATGTCGTGCAGGAACGCGCAGCGCTTGATCAACGTGGGCTCGATGCCAAGCTCGGCGGCCATGACCCCGGCGATGTGCGCCGTCTCGAGTAAGTGCCCAAGGACGTTCTGCCCATAGCTGGTCCGGTACCTCAAGCGGCCCAAGGTCGGTAGCAGCCGTTCGTCCAAGTCGGAAATGCCGACCTCCGCAAGCGCGTCGCGGGCCGCACGCAGGCACAGGTTGTCGACCTCGGCTTTGCTCGCCTCGTATACCTCCTCGATGCGGTGCGGGTGGATGCGTCCATCGAGAATGAGCTTCTCGAGAGTGAGCCGGCCGACCTCGCGACGCACCGGGTCGAAGCACGACAACAGCACCGCCTCGGGTGTGTCGTCGATGATCACGTTGACGCCTGTGACTGCCTCGAACGCGCGGATGTTGCGACCCTCGCGCCCGATGATCCGGCCCTTCATCTCGTCGCCGGGCAGGTGCAGGACGCTGACCACTGTTTCGGTGGTCTGCTCGCTGGCAACCCGCTGGACGGCTTCAACGACGATGGATCGCGCCCGGGTAGTACCTTCGGCGCGCGCTTCGCTCTCAATGCTGCGCACGAGCGTGGCGGCGTCCCGCCGAGCGTTGGCTTCGACGGCGCTGAGCAGTTCGGCCTTCGCCTCCTCGGCGCTGAGGCCTGCCACCCGCTCGATTTCGCGGATGTGCTCGGCTTCGCGCTGGTCGAGCTCGGCCTCGCGCGCCGTGAGCCGCTCCTCGAGCGCGGCCAGCTCATGCTCCCGCTCGCCTAGCTGGCGCACCGCGCGGTCGAAGTCTGCCTTCTCGGCCTCCAGCTGGGCCGACTGCGCATCAAGACGTTGCTGGGCCTCGTCCAGGCGGCGCGATTGCGCTGATAGTGCGTGCTCTGCTTCGCGAAGCTCGGCGGTCAGCTGCCCGACCTCCGCTTCCGCCGCACGCCGAGCCTGCACGATCACCTCGTCGGCGTCTGCCTCCGCCTTGCTGCGGATGCCCTGAGCCGCCGCAGCCACGCTCGCCGCGTCAGACTCGGCCGCCCGGCGCAGTGCCTCGATCTCCGCCTGAGCGGCTCGCCGCTGCACGTCGGCCTCGTGCTGGGCAAGCTGCCGGATCGAGGACGCCTCGGCTTCGGCCACTCGGCGGGCCGACTCGGCATACGCCGTCGTCCCCTCGACCGCCGCCTCAGGGTCTGCCGCGTCGGGGCGCTCCGTACGGGCGGAACCGTGGCGACGGTAGGAATCGACGAAAAACAAGCCAACGATGAAAGCTGCACCGATCGCCGCGTACAGAACCCCTTGCATCTCGCCTCCTGTGCCGTGGCCGTCGGGCATCAGAAGTGCACGGGTACCCGCTCTCGGTCAGCTACGGCGCCTTGCGCCGAGCCCCGAGACCGCCAGATGACCAAATCACGGCGGATAACTCACCGAGGCTGCAATCGTTCCTTCCTGTCGGGGCGGCGATCGGATCTATGTACGGCTCACCTGGGATGAGCCCGAGCGTTCTCCTGATAGCCCGAGGTTAAGAATCCCGACCCCTGGTGGTCAAGTAAGACGCGCTCGAACGTCACGCATAAGCCACATTCGGTCACGCTCCGGCGAGGTCGCCCGTCAGGCGCTGGGTAAGCTCGCCTTCCATTACGTCCCGCACCACGTCGCCGGCGAGCGCGGGCGAGTATCCGCGGCGGCCCAGCATGCCGACGAGCCGCCGGGCGCGTGTCTCCGGAGGCAGAGCCTGCAACACCGGCAGCTTGCGCGCCACGAGTCGCCGCGCGGCCTCGCGCTCGCTGTCCGCGTCGATGAGCCCGAGCGCCGCCTCGACGGCTGAGTCGGGCAACCCCCGCTGCCGCAGCTTCACCGCCACGGCGCGTGCGGCAAGCCCGCGCTCGCGGTGCTGGCTAAGCGCAACACTCTGGGCGAGTGCTTCGTCATCGATCAGCCCGACCTCGGCGAACCGATCCAATACCGAGCCGGCTGCCGCATCGGGAACGCTCCGCCGGCGTAACGCCAGCGCCAGTTCCGCCCGGGTGCGTGCCCGCTGCCCGAGCAGGCGCAGGCAAATCGCCCGGGCCACCGACTCGGCGTCGCCGGGTGGGTCCTGCTCGTCACTCGTCATACCGATTTAGAAATCCACCGGGGCAGGCAGTGAGTCGGCCGGCGTCGTCTCGCTGTCGACGCGTGCCCCGACCCCGAGCTTCTCCTTGATCCGCTTTTCGATCTCGTCGGCAAGGTCGGGGTTGTCGCGCAGGAAGGAGCGCACATTCTCTTTGCCCTGGCCGAGCTGGTCGGACTCGTAGGTGTACCAGGCCCCGGACTTCTTGATCAGCCCTTGCTCAACGCCCACGTCGATGAGCGAGCCCTCGCGGCTGATGCCATGCCCGTACACGATGTCGAACTCGGCCTGCTTGAACGGCGGGGCCACCTTGTTCTTGACGACCTTCACCCGAGTGCGGTTGCCCACCGCGTCGCCGCCGTCCTTCAGTGTCTCGATGCGTCGCACGTCCAGCCGGACGGAGGCGTAGAACTTCAGCGCCTTGCCGCCCGACGTGGTCTCCGGCGAGCCGAACATGACGCCGACCTTCTCCCGGAGTTGGTTGATGAAGATCGCGGTGGTACCGGCGTTGCTGAGCGCGCCGGTGATCTTGCGGAGCGCCTGGCTCATCAGCCGGGCCTGTAGGCCGACGTGACTGTCACCCATCTCGCCCTCGATCTCGGCGCGCGGCACGAGCGCCGCAACCGAGTCGATGACGATGACGTCGAGCGCCCCGGAACGGATGAGCATGTCGGCGATCTCGAGCGCCTGCTCACCTGTGTCGGGCTGACTGACCAGCAACGCGTCGGTGTCGACGCCCAGGGCGCGGGCGTAGTCGGGATCGAGGGCGTGCTCGGCGTCGATGAACGCGGCGACACCGCCAGCCGCCTGCGCGTTTGCCACCCCATGCAGCGCCACCGTGGTCTTGCCACTCGACTCTGGTCCGTATATCTCGACGATCCGTCCGCGCGGCAGGCCGCCGATGCCGAGCGCGACGTCGAGCGCGATCGACCCGGTCGGGATCACTTCGATCGGCGCCGCGGCACGCTCGCCAAGGCGCATGACCGATCCCTTGCCGAACTGCTTGTCGATCTGCGTCAGGGCGACGTCGAGCGCCTTGTCGCGGTCGAACCCTGCTGCCATCAGGCCACCTCATTCACTAGTTCGCGGAGTTGTCAGCCGAGACGCTAGAGCCCGGCGCCGACAATTTCGCCGTGCCGGGCGAAGCTGTGGACGACGTTCCGGCAATCCACAGCCTAGGCGAACACTCGTTCGAGGTAGCCACACGACACGCCGTAGCAGGGGTCGATGAGGCGCAGAGCGGCTAGGCGACCACCGAAAGGAACCAGCAGGCGATGAGCGCTCGCGCGAAGAGCCCGCCGGCCGCGACGCGGTCGCGCCGAAGGCGCGTGCGTGCCCGCGATTGCACCCGAGCGAAGCGAGCGGTGCGAGCGCGGGTGCGCATCCGGCGGATCAAATTAAGTGGGCGGGCATGTCGAACTCGTCGCACACCGCACGCCATATGTCCCTCGTCTCGACGCCTGCTGCGATCGCCTCGTCGACCGTCGCGCCAAGTGCCGGCAGCCGATAGTCGGCGGCGACGCTGCGCGCGTAGGTGGCGCCGAAGCGCTCCTCCATCCGGTTCCAGAAGTCGGTCAGGCGCATATCCATCACTGTAGGAGTGGACCGGGCGGCGCCACCCGATCAGCTGGCACCATCGCCCCCGTGATCGACCTGTGGTACGCACTGCCCGTCCTCGCCGGAACGAAGATCCGCCTCGAACCGCTCGCGCTCGAGCACGCCGAGGGCTATCTCGCCGCATCCGAGCAGGACAGCGACGAGGTGTTCCGGTGGATGGCCGTCTGGCCGCCGAAATCCGCCGAGGACGCGCGTGACCAGATTCTGACCGCGCTCGGCGCGCGGGCGCGCGGCGAGCGCTTCGCGTATGCCCAGATTGACACGCTGACGGGCGAGTTCGCGGGCACCACGTCTTATTACGACGTCGACCCGGCGCTGCGCACCATCTCGATCGGCCACACCTGGCTGGCACGCCGGTGGTGGCGCACCGGGCACAACACCGAGTCGAAGCTGCTCCTCATGAGCCACGCCTTCGACACGCTCGGCGCGGCCCGCGTCGTCTGGCACACCGACATCTACAACACCCGGTCGCAGGCGGCCATCGAGCGGCTCGGCGCCATGAAGGAGGGTGTGCTGCGCAAGCACCGCATCCGCAAGGACGGGAGCTGGCGCGACTCCGTGCAATACGCCATGACCGACGACGACTGGCCGGCCGCCAAGGCCCGGCTGACCGAGCGGCTAAGAGTGTCGTAGGCGCGAGGCAGACTAGACGGCGTGCCTCGCTTCTCCCCAGCCACCCAGGCGTGGTTCGACGGTGCCTTCGCGGCGGCCACGCCGGCGCAAGAGGGCGCCTGGGACGCGATCTCCCGCGGCGAGCACACCCTGGTCGTGGCGCCGACCGGGTCGGGCAAGACGCTGGCCGCGTTCCTCTCGTCGCTCGACCGGCTCGCCGCGCTGCCGGTGCCCGACGAGCCACTGCGGCGATGCCGCGTCCTCTACGTCAGTCCGCTCAAGGCGCTGGCCGTCGACATCGAGCGCAACCTGCGCTCGCCGCTGGCCGGGATCCGCCAGGCGGCGGCCCGCCTCGGGCTGCCCGAGCCAGACGTCACGGTGGCGATGCGCACCGGCGACACGTCCGCGGACGAGCGGCGGCTGTTCGCCCGGCGGCCCGCCGACATCCTGATCACCACGCCCGAGTCACTGTTTCTGCTGCTCACCTCCGGCGCGCGTGAGGCGTTGCGCGGCGTCGACACGGTGATCGTCGACGAGGTGCACGCGGTGTGCGCCACCAAGCGCGGCGCACACCTGGCCCTGTCGCTGGAGCGCCTCGACGCGCT
>JBKOXO010000055.1:0-3886 GCA_046744105.1 Actinomycetota bacterium | reverse complement strand
TCAGCGCAACAAGGTCCTTCTCCTTAAGCGCGCGCAGCGTCCGATGCACCAGTTCGTCGTCGTAGTCGACGACGGGCTCGCGGCTGCTGGCCTGGTTACATGCGATGCGGACCGAATTGTGGGTCATCGGATACGACGCCGGGACGGTGATTTCCTTCTCCAGCAGGCTGCCCAGCACGCGTTGTTCGGCGGCATCGAGCACCGGCAGGTCGGCCACGACCACGAGGCTAGCGGAGCGTCCACATCGCGGCTCCGGCCCTGATTCGTCGAGCCGGGGCGACGGCGAGGCGGACCGGGGCGGCTCGATCCACGTGGCGATGAGTCCGGCCACCGGTGTAGCGCCGACGAGGTCGGGCTGAGGCAGGACTTAGGCCCCTGGGCATCCGCACCGGTTGGGGGTCGATACTTTTTGAAAGTGACCTCCAAAAGAAGGACGCCCTCATGAACAGCTCGGACACCCGGAAGTGGTGGGCCCTCGGCGCGCTCAGCTTGTCGGTCCTCGCGGTCAGCCTCGACGGGACGATTCTCAGCGTCGCGTTGCCGACACTGGCCGGCAAGCTGCACGCGTCCGAATCCGACTTGCAGTGGTTCCAGTCGGCGTATCTGCTGGTGCTCGCGGCGGCGATGCTGCCGGTGGGCCTGCTCGGCGATCGGATCGGCCGGAAGAAGGTCATGATCGGCGCGCTCGCGCTGTTCGGGCTCGGCTCGGTGGCCTGCGCATACTCCACGGGGGTCGGGCAGTTCATCGGCGCACGGGTGGTGCTCGGTGTGGCGGGCGCCGGCGTCATCGTCATGGCGATCTCGGCGCTGACCGTGCTTTTCACCAGGGAGGAACGGCCGAAGGCGGTCGGCGTCTGGGCCGCGGCCAACTTCGTCGCGATGCCGATCGGGCCGATCCTCGGCGGCTGGCTGCTGTCGCATTATTGGTGGGGATGGGTGTTCCTGATCAACGTGCCGGTGGTGGTGATCGGGGTCGTGGCGACGGTCGCGCTGATTCCCGAGTCGCGGGCGCCGCGACCTCCGGACCTCGACCCGCTCGGCATCCTCATGTCCACGGCGGGTCTGGTCAGCGTGACGTACGGCCTGATCGAGGCCGGTCAGCACGGCTGGGGCAACTCGCCCGCGATCGCTCTGATGATGGGCGGCGTCGCAGTGGTCGTCGCATTCGTCGCCTGGGAGCGTCGGGTCACCCGGCGCGGCGCGGGGACCCTGGTCGACCTCGCGCTGTTCCGCTCGGACTCCTACACCTGGGGCGTGATACTGCAGGCGGTCGGCGTCATGTGCATGATCGGTGTGCTGTTCACCATGCCGCAGTTCTTCCAGGCGGTCCGCGGCACGGACGCGATGGGATCGGGCGTGCGCCTGCTGCCGATGGTCGGTGGGCTGATCCTGGGCGCCGTCCCCGCGGACAACCTTGCCCGGCTGATCGGTGCCAAGCTCACCGTGGTGCTCGGCTTCGTCCTTATGGCTGGGGGTATGGCGCTCGGTGCGACCACTCATGTCGGTACCGGCGAGGCGTTCATCGCGACCTGGATGGCGATCTGCGGGGTCGGGGTCGGCCTGGCGATGGCGACGGCGTCGTCCGCGGCGCTCGTCGAGATACCCGAGGAACGAAGCGGTGTCGGCGCCGCGGTGATGCAGGCGCTGAACAAGATCGGCGGGCCGCTCGGTGCGGCGGTGCTGGGCAGCCTGCTCAGCTCGGCGTACCGGTCCCGGCTGGCCCTCGCCGGGTTGCCGACCGCGACGGCACACGAGGTCAAGGGCAGCGTGTTCGTCGGCGTCCAGCTTGCGCAGCAGAACGGTTCGTCGCAGCTGCTCGACGCAGTGCGCACCGCGTTCAGTCACGGGATGGACGTAGCGCTCCTGGCGTCGGCAGGGGTCGCGCTCGTGGGCGCTTTGCTCGCGCTGGCGTTCCTGCCGGCAGGGGCCAAGGCATCAGACGTCGCAGAGGAGGGCGAGCGTGTCCAGGTCGGTTAGGCCCGGGCTGCGGGAACGGAAAAAGGCCCGCACCCGCGAGACCATCCAGCACGAGGCGCTCGTGCTCATCGGCCGGCAGGGCTACACGGCGACGACCATCGCGCAGATCTGCGACGCGGCGGAGATCTCCGAGAGCACGTTCTTCCGGTACTTCCGGAGCAAGGAGGACCTCGTCCTCACCGACGCGTACGACCCCATGATCGCTGAGGCGTTCCGTGCCCAGCCCGCGGAGGTCGGCACGGTACAGGCGCTGCGGCGGGCGATCCGGTCGGTGTTCGAGCAAGTCCCGGCGGAGGAGCTGGCTGACATGCGCGAGCGCGCGATCCTGGCGATGCAGGTTCCGGAGGTGCGTGGCGCGGCGCTGGTGAACGTGATGGAGACCAGCCAGTTGCTCGCTGAAGTCGTCGCGGAACGGCTCGGCCGCGAGCTCACCGACGTGCAGGTCCAGACGTTCGCCGGCGCGGTCGTCGGCGTGATGATGGCGCAGTTGCGCACCTGGTCCGAGCACCCGGACGTCGATGTGCCCACGTCCGTCGACGATGCGCTGGCGTTCTTGGAGCAGGGCCTCCCGATCGATCACCAGCGGCAGTGATACCGGACTGATCGATGCCGGTACGGCTGGTCAGGGGTGCAAAAGCGCCTTGATCGCGCGGCGTTCGTCCATGGCGCGGTAGCCCTCGGCGGCCTGGCTCAGGGGTAGTTCAAGGTCGAACACCTTGCCTGGGTCGATGTGGCGGTTGTAGATGAGGTCGATCAGCTCGGGTAGGAAGCGGCGCACCGGGGCTGGGCCGCCGTGGAGGTGGGCGTGTGAGAAGAAGAGCTCCTCACCGGGCAGCGCGACGCCGTGGGCGACGCCGACATAGCCCATGTGGCCGCCCGGACGGGTGGCGCGGAGGGCCTGCGTCATCGATTCCTGGGTGCCGACGGCCTCGATGACTGAGTGGGCGCCGAGTCCGTTGGTGAGATCCTTTATGCGAGCGAGGCCGTCGTCACCTCGTTCGGGGACGATGTGGGTGGCGCCGAAGTCCACGGCGAGCTTCTGGCGGGGTTTGTGGCGGCTCATGGCGATGATCCGCTCGGCGCCGAGCTGTTTGGCGGCGAGAACGGCGAGCAGACCGACGGCGCCGTCGCCGACGACGGCGACGGTCTTGCCGGGCCCGGCTTCAGCGGCGACGGCGGCGAACCAGCCGGTGCCGAGCACGTCAGAGGCGGCGAGCAGGCTAGGGACGAGGTCGTCGGAGGGGACTTCGGCTGTGGCGACCAAGGTGCCGTCTGCGAGGGGGATGCGAGCCAGTTCGGCTTGCGTTCCAAGGGCGCCTACAGACTCTCGGTGGATGCAGGAGCTCGGGTACCCGGCCCGGCAGATCTCGCAGGTGTTGTCGGAGGCGAAGAAGCTGCCGACCACGAACTGTCCTGGCTTGATGGTGCGGACGTCGCTGCCGACCCGTTCGACGATGCCGACGTACTCATGTCCCATCGGCGCCGGCCCGTCGATGGCTTCGATGCCCCGGTAGGGCCACAGGTCCGAGCCGCACACGCAGGTGGCGGACAGCTTGATGATGGCGTCGGTGGGTTTTTCGATCCTCGGGTCGTCGCGCTCTTCGACGCGGATGTCGCCGGCGCCGTAAAGGATGGCTCCCCGCATTGTGGGTTCCTTTCGTGGTTGGGCGTTCAGTGTGCTCGGACCCTCCCCGGAGGCTTCGAGCCATGATGCTCGTTCAAGCGGGCGCCTCCGGTGTTCGTTGCGGTGGTCTCCGAGGGCGACAAGGCCGGATCAATCGGGGCGGTAGTCGCCGAGGCTGCTGACCATCTCGGGGTCACGGTGGTCGAAGAAGAGCGAGGAGCCAGTGTCCAGCTCACGCCCGCCGTCAACCAGATCGAAACGCACCCGTTCTTCCAGCGCTTCGAC
>JBKOXO010000002.1:0-6348 GCA_046744105.1 Actinomycetota bacterium | reverse complement strand
CGCCCAGGTAGACCGCGTACTCGGCGACGTACCCGGTCGATCCGCAGTTCGCACAGGTCCCGACGGCGGTGGTCATCTCGCTGCCGAAGACCTCGAAGAGCGTTCCCGCGATTGCGTTGCCGTCCAGCGCATCCATTAGCTAACTCCCGCTCGGGCCGAACCGCTCGGTCCGGATCCGGCCCGGGTCGTGGCCGAGCGCGACAAGCGTGCTTGCCGCGGTCTCGACGAAGGCGGTCGGACCACACACGTATACGCGTGGTTGCTTGGTCGGTGGCCAACAGACCTCCGCGAGAAGATCCCGATCGATCCGGCGGGCATATCCGTGCCATCTTTCCGGACGTTCCTGGGTGAGGGTCAGGCTGACATCGACGCCGCCATGCTCCGCACGCAGGATCTCCTCGCGGTAGATGAGGTCGGGTAGGGAGCGGGCCGAGTAGAGCAGCTTGGCCGGCACGGTGCTCCCAATGGCGTCGCGGTGACGCAACATCGAACGAAGCGGCACGACGCCTGAGCCGCCGGCAATGAGCTGGAGCGGGCCACCCAGCTCGGCCTCCCACACGAAGTAGCCCCCGATCGGTCCCCGCATCTCCAGCTTGTCACCAACGCGGAGCTCGTCGACGAGGTACGGCGAGACCTCCCCGTCGTCGAGCCGTTCGACCGTGAGCATCAGCTGGTGCTCCTCGGGGGCGGAGGCGATGGAGTAGCTGCGCTGCGCCTGGTAGCCGTCGTCGGCGGTGAGCCGGACGTCCACGTGCTGACCGGCCCGATGTCCACTCCAGTCGGGTAGGTCGAGGGCGATGGTGCGTACGCGCTGCGTCTCGTCGATCAGCTCAGCCACCGTGGCGAGCTGCCAGTTCAGTCGCCGGCGTACCGCTGTTCTTTCCACGGGTCTCCATAGCTGTGGTAGCCGTAGCGTTCCCAGAACCCAGGCTCGTCGTAGTTGCGCAGCTCGATGCCGCGCACCCATTTGGCGCTCTTCCAGAAGTAGAGGTGCGGCACGAGCAGTCGGGCGGGGCCGCCGTGTTGCGGTTCGACCGGCTCGCCGTCGTACTCGTAGGCGATCCAGGCCTGCCCGCCGGTGACGTCCTCCAGCGGGAGGTTGGTGGTGTACCCGCCATCGCAAAACGCGTAGACGAACTCCGCGCTCGTCTCGACGCCGTCGAGCAGCGTGTCGAGCGAAACCCCGGTCCAGGTCGTGCCGAGCTTGGACCACTTCGTGACGCAGTGGATGTCGACGGTGAAGGTCTCGCTGGGCAGCGCGCGCAGCTCGTCCCAGGTCCAGGACAGCGGCGCGTCCACCTCCCCGCGGATCGTGAACGTCCAGTCCGCCAGTGGGGTGTGCGGCGTCGGGCCGGCGGACAGGACGGGAAAGTCGCTCGTCACGTACTGTCCCGGCGGCACCCGGGCCGGATCGGCGTCGACGCGGCGCCGACCGCGAAAGCCGCGCGAAGTAGTCACCACACACGCTCCGTGGTCGAGACGTGGAGCGCTGGAGCCGTGGTCGCAGTCATGTGCCCTCTTAACGGTCGGTGCCGGTTGCCGGGTCGCATCGAGATCAGCATGCCCGCCTCGGGGTGTTCGCCGCATCAGCGAGTTCCCCTAGGGGACCCCCTGGGCAGGCTGGCCCGGCGACTCGGGCCACTCGACCGTCATCCCGACGACAGGATGCGTCCCGGGAAGCGATGTGCTGCTGAACCGCCGTCGCGAGTGCCAAGCGCTCGATCGGCTGCGTGGCGACCTCCGAGCAGGAGGCAGCCGTGCGCTGGTCATGCGCGGCGAGGCCGGAGTCGGCAAGACGGAGCCGCTGGAGTACCTCGCGGCCTAGGCGGCCGTTCCGGATCGCGCACGCGACCGGTGTCGTGTCCGAGCTGGAACTGCCGTTCGCGGGCCTGCACCAGTTGTCCGCTCGGATGCCTGATCGCATCGAACGGCTGCCCGTGCCCCAACGTGATGCGTTGCTTACCGCGCTCGGGCTCAAGCTCGACACCGCGCCCGATCCGTTTGCCTGGTGTTCTTGGCCGTACTCGGTCTGCTGGCCGAGGTTGCGCGTGAGCAGCCCTTGCTCTGCATTGTCGACGACGCCCAGTGGCTCGACCGCGCATCGGGCCAGATGCTGGCCTTCGCGGATCGCCGGCTCGTCGCGGAATCGGTAGGGCTCGTTTCGCGGTCCGTGCCCCACACGAGGCGGCAGAGCCGACCGGTATAGCGGCGCTGAGAGTCGAGGGCTTGCCCGAGCGGGAGGCGCGGGCCCTGCTCGATTCGGCCTATCCGGGACGCGTCGGTCCGCCGAGTGCGGCCTCGAGCGGTCCGAGCATGAGTGCTGCGAGCGCGGAGGACGCGAAGATGCCTAGCCCCCGCCAGCGACGTTCACGGTCCCAACAGCAGCGCCCCGGTACCGCGTGGGCATCAGTTCCGCGACAAGGCTCAGTCCGGTGTTCAGCTCACCGCCGAGTCCGATCCCGACGACGAACCGGGCGCTGAGGAGCCACCCGAATCCTGGAGAGAACGCGGCGAGTAACCGGCGACACCTTCATGGATCAGATCGACGGGCCCAGTCTCGGTGAGATCTTCAAGCCGCTCGCATGGGACAAGACCCGAACCGAAGGCGCCAAAATATTACAGCGTCTGATCGACCTGCCGATGCCTGTGGTTGGCGAGGTCAATGGACCCGCCATTGTCCACTCCGAATACCTGCTCCTGGCGGACGTCCACATCGCGTCGGAGCGCGCGACGTACTTGTCGTCAGCCCCGGGGTTTCAGGCCCCGTGGTCCCGCCCGTGGCCATCCCTGGGCCGACCGGCGCCCGTAGGCGAGACAGTGACTGCTGACAACGCAGTAGACCGGGAGCTCGTCATGAAAATCCCCGCCCGAGAACTGGCCATCGGAGACATCTTCCGGATCAACGACTGGCAGTTCCATGTCCTGGCTGTCGAACGCGAGGTGGCCACCGCTGTGCGGACCGCGGAGTTCGATTTCCTGCTCCACTTCACCAGTGCCGACCTGGTCGACGTTCAAGAGCCACGAGCCACACAAAGTCCGCGGCCGTGGCCACGGCTAAATAGTCGAACGCGTGCCTGGCAGCCCGCTGCCATGCCAATTGCCAGCTAACTAAGCTGTCCGGCGAGCCATCGTCCTATTCATGTTATAAGAACTTGTCACGTGCTTGAGCTTCGCGTTCGCGCTTGGCATCGCGGTGCTTGCGCTCACCGGGTTGTCGGTGCATGCGGTCTACGACTGGCGGGTCCGGCACCAGTTCAGCAACCTGCGCTGGCTGCACAAGGGTGCGGTCGTCACGACCTCGCCGCAGTCGCGCGCTGCGTGAGCGACTGACTAACAGTAACCACGACCGGGCGGACACATCGTTCTGCCCGGCCTGATGATGCTCCGCTGCGCGACTAAGATCGCCTTCCCGTTGCGGATGCGGTCTCGCCGCCGCGGTAGGAGGTCGCGCCGGTGAATGGATCCATGTTGACCATCGGGCAATGGACCCGGTGCGCACTCTTGCCGGGAGATGGCATGTGGTTCGTCGATGCCGGATACTGCCCTTTGGGTTAGCGGCCGAGGGCAGGTGAGCGGCATGCTGCTGGACCGGCGCACCGAGTGCCAGTTGCTCGACCAGCTGATCGCCGACGTGCGGGCAGGTGAGAGTGGCGCGTTGGTCGTGCGCGGCGAGGCCGGGGTCGGAAAGACAGCGTTGCTCGACTACATGCTCGAAGCGGCGACGGGCGCTCAGGTGGTCCGGGCCGCCGGCATCCAGTCCGAGATGGAGCTGGCATTCGCCGCATTGCACCAGGTGTGCGCATCGATGCTGAACCGGCTCGCCCGGCTGCCCGACCCGCAGGAGGAGGCGCTGCGCACCGCGTTCGGGCTGGCCGTTGGCCCCCCGCCGGACCGCTTCCTGGTGGGGCTGGCCGTGCTAGGTCTGTTCGCCGAGGCGGCGCGGGACCGGCCGCTGGTGTGCGTCTTGGACGACGCTCAGTGGCTGGATCGGGCGTCGGCACAGGTGCTCGCCTTCGTCGCGCGCCGGCTCCTGGCCGAGTCGGTGGCGATGATCTTCGCGGTGCGCGAGTCGCCCACGGCGGAGCAGCCTGAGGTGCCGGAGTTGGCTGGCCTGGCGGAATTGCCGATCACCGGTCTGCCGGAGGACGAGGCGCGCTTGCTGCTGACGTCCACCTACCGTGGGCCGGTCGACGCGCCGGTGCTCGATCGCGTCCTCGCCGAGGCCGGAGGCAATCCACTGGCACTGCTGGAGTTGCCTCGAGGATTCGCGCCCACGGAGCTGGCGGGTGGTTTCGGGCTGTTGAGCGGGAGCAGGCTGCCGCGTTGGATCGAGCAGAGTTTCCAACGGCAGGTCGCGCCACTCCCAGCCGAGACACGGCAACTGCTGCTCGTGGCCGCCTCGGAACCGGTAGGCAACCCGGTGCTCGTCCGGCGAGCGGCCGAACAACTCGGCATCCGCGTCGAAACGGCTGCACCGCCCGCGGAGGCGGCACGCCTGGCCGAGTTCGCGACGCGGGTGCGGTTCCGTCATCCGCTCTTGCGCTCGGCGATCTACCGCGCCGCCCAACCAGACGAACGCCGTCGCGTGCACGGGGTGCTCGCGCAGGTCACCGACTCGCAGGCCGATCCGGATCGGCGCGCATGGCACGACGCCCAAGCCGCCGCCGGGCCCGACGAGGACGTCGCCGCCGAACTGGAACGCTCCGCTGACCGGGCACGTGCGCGGGGCGGATTAGCCGCGGCGGCCGCATTCCTCGAGCGTGCGTCAGAGCTGACACCTGAACCGGCACGCCGCGGACAGCGGGCGCTCGCCGCCGCCCAGGCCACGTTCCAAGCCGGGACCCCGGATTCATCGCTGCAGCTGCTGTCCGTAGCGGACGCGAGCCCGCTGGGCGAGCTGCAACGGGCCGAGGTAGATGTGCTGCGCGCCCGGATCGCGTTCACAATGAACCGTGGCCGCGACGCGCCATCGCTGCTGCTCAAGTTAGGCCTCAACGGCCTAGATGGGTCGGGCCGCCCAGTTCGCTGCTCGCGCGTGGCGCAATCAGCGGAAGACATCGGGGCGTCAGTCGTCGCAGGCGCGTTGCGGGACGTTGGTCCTGCCGAGAGGGGATAGGAGCGGCCATGATCCGCCGTAGCACCGCCGAGCAGTCAGAACGAGACGACCACGCTGTCGCGATCCGGTTCGCCGAGGCCCACGGGCTCCAGCACGAACACAGCCGGCGCAAGCTGGTCCATCAGTGGCCCTTCTACCCCTTCGGCGTTGGCAGCTTCCGACGCGCCCGCAACGTTGTACGCGGGTCGCTGCACGGCCGCTCTATCACTGCCTTCGAGTATCACTACGTCCTTATGAGCGATTCAGTCGAGGACAACGGTTACCAGCGTGACGCCGCCAACCGATTCCTGGTGTGTGTCGTCGACCTCGACCATCCTGTGCCCGCTCTCGCCGCCGTGCGCACGGAGTGGTTGAACTGGCACGACGACGAGCTCCCGGGCCCGATCATCGACATAGACCACGAGCGCTGGTCGCGGATGTTCACCCTCGTCGGAGAAGACGAGGACTTCGGCCGCGCAGTGGTGACCAACGAGAACGCCGCCCGCTGCGCGGAGGCCGACGTGCACTCGGAATGGCGATTCGCGAACGACGAGCTGCTGCTGTGGGTCTGGCGCGGTCGAGTCGACGAACAGTTGGTGACAATCCTCGACGTCGCCAAGCCGCTGATCGAAAAGGCTGAGAACTACACCTTCGGACAGGAGTGACGCGCACTTCCACCGATGGTGCGCGAGGGCCGCGACGACGCGGAGCGGCGGACTCGACCGGCTCCGAGGTCTCGGTTGGTGACCGCCTAGCACGTGGCCGGGGTGCTGGGGATCGAGCAGGTCTCGGTAGTCGGGGTGGGCCTGGATGTAGCGGCCGACGAAGTCGCGAGAAGTTGTTGAGCGTCAAGCCCTTGGCGAACGCGGCCTCCGATGGCAAGGACGACGGGGAGTGATCGGTAGATGACAGCTCACCTGGCGCTGGTTGCTGAAGGCGCCAGCGTGATCGCCCCGCGATCACAGATGGGCTTCTCACTGGGCTGGCACATCATCCTGGCCTGTCTCGGCGTCGGGCTGCCCGGTCTCACTCTGTTCCTGGAGTGGCGGGGCTACCGCACCCAGGACACGGCGTACCGCCTACTGGACCGCCGGTGGGCTCGAGCATTGGGTGTCTTGTTCGCGGTCGGGGCGGTATCGGGCACCATCTTGTCCTTCGAGATGGGCCTGCTGTGGTCCGGTCTGATGCAGCACTACGGCTCCGTGTACTTCACAGTTGATGTCCATGGTGAGCCGGGTTGGGGCCTCACGCCC
>JBKOXO010000123.1:0-12384 GCA_046744105.1 Actinomycetota bacterium | reverse complement strand
GTCCTCGCCGAAGACCTCGCCCTCCTCCGGGACGGGCTGATCCGGCTCCTGGAGGCGCACGACTTCGACGTCGTCGAGGCCGTCGACAACGGCCCGTCGCTGCTGCGCGCGCTTGTCACGCATCGGCCCGACGTCGCTGTGGTGGACGTACGGCTACCGCCGACATTCACCGACGAGGGACTGCGTGCCGCGATCGAGGCAAGGGCGCAGATACCTGGCCTGCCGGTACTGGTGCTCTCCCAGTACGTCGAGCAGCTGTACGCCCGGGAGCTGCTCGCCGACCGTACCGGCGGTGTCGGCTACCTGCTGAAGGATCGGGTGTTCAACGTGGGCCAGTTCGTCGACGCCGTACGGCAGGTGGCCGCGGGCGGCACCGCGATGGATCCGGAGGTGATCTCGCAGCTGCTGACGAAGCGGGCCGGCGATGAGCCGCTCAGGGCGCTCACACCGCGCGAGCACGAGGTGCTCGGCCTGATGGCCGAAGGACGCTCCAACGCCGCGATCGCAGGTCGGCTGTACGTCACGGAGAAGGCGGTCAGCAAGCACACGAACAGCATCTTCACCAAACTGGGGCTGCCGCCGTCGGAGGACGACAACCGCCGTGTGCTCGCAGTGCTCGCCTACCTGAACGGATAGCGTCGTCGCCATGACCCAGTTCCGCGACGTTGCCCGCACTGCCCTTGACAGCTACCTCGCCGCCGACCCGGTTTCGGCTACCTACCTTGGTGATCATCGGCACGACGGCGAGCTGCCCGACCTATCACCGGCCGGTGCTGCCGCCCGCGCGAAGCAGCTGCGCGAGCAGCTGTCTGCACTTGCGAGCTGTGCCACGAGCGACGAGGCCGAGGCGATCGACGCCGAGGTCCTGCGCACCGTGCTGCGTGCCGAGCTGTTCGAGCTCGAGGAGCTGCGGGAGGCCGAGTGGAATCCGATGCCGCACAACCCGGGTGGCGGGCTGCACGCGCTGCTGACGCGCAACTTCGCGCCGTTGCCCGAGCGGCTGACGTCGCTCGCAGCGCGGCTTTCCGGCGTCCCCGACTACCTCGCTGCCGCGCGCGAGCGGCTGGGCGAGATGTCGGCCGTCCACCTGGACACGGCGCTGCGCCAGCTCGACGGGACGCTGTCGCTGCTGGACGACACCGTGCCGGCCGCGCTGGCTCACGCCCCAGGGCTGCGCGACCGGCTGCAGCCGGCGGCCGACACCGCGCGCAAGGCGGTCGCCGATCACCGAGCCTGGCTGGCCGCTCGCGCTGACCGCACCGGCCGCGACCCACGCGTCGGCGAGCAGCTGTTCGCGGGAAAACTTGCGCTCACCCTCGACACGGACTTCGACCCGGCTGCGCTGCTCGCCCGCGCAGAGACCGAACTCGACGAGTCCACACAGCTGATCATCGACGAGGCGGGGCGATACGCGGGCCTACGGCAGCCCGACGCGACAACGGTGCGGGCAGTGCTCGGCGAGCTGGCTGCCGCGGCGCCGACCGATGACACCATCCTCGACCTGTGCCGCAATGCGCTCGCCGACACCACCCGGTTCGTGCGGGAGCATGAGCTGGTCACGGTCTACGACGATCCGATCGCCGTGATCGAGATGCCCGAGATCGACCGCGGGGTCTCCGTCGCATATTGCCGTCCGCCGGGACCGCTGGAGACGGCGCAGGTGTCTACCGAGTTCGCCGTCTCCCCTACCCCGTCGGACTGGGCGCCCGAGCAGCAGGCGTCCTTCTATCGTGAGTACAACCTTCACATGTTGCACAACCTGGCTGTACACGAGGCGATGCCGGGCCATGCGCTTCAGCTCGCGCACTCCAACCGCTACCGGGCCAGCACACCGGTGCGGGCCGTCTGGTGGAGCGGCCCGTTCGTCGAGGGATGGGCGGTCTACAGCGAGGAGCTGATGGCTGATCACGGCTACCGCAGCGAGGTATCCGCCAAGGCGGCGTCCGCACTGCGCATGCAGCAGCTGAAGATGCGGCTGCGCACGATCATCAACACGATCATGGACATCCGCTTCCACCACGGCGACCTGGACGAGGCGGCCGCCATGGCGTTGATGAAGGGCCGCGGCTTCCAGGAGCAGGGCGAGGCCGCGGGCAAGTGGCGGCGGGTACAGCTCACCGCGACCCAGCTGTGCACGTACTACGTCGGTTACAGCGAGGTGCGCGACCTTACCGGCGAGCTGGCCCGGCAGCGTCCACAGTGGACACCACTCCAGCTGCACGACGCCGTGCTGAGCGCCGGCTCACCTCCTACGCGACACCTGCGGACGCTCCTGCTCGACGGCGGCGCCTGAGCACGTCCGCGGCGGCGAGTAGGCCCGCGCCGGCCGCCCCGGCGGCACCCGCCGCCATCGTCAGGCCCCGAACCCGGTCGACGCGCGCGTCCCGGGCGGCCAGGGCGATGAGCGCGGCATCGGTCGCGTCGACCAGCGCCGTGGCGACCAGTGCCGGAACCCCTCCGCGCCTGGTGACCGCGGCGCCGAGAACGCCCACGCCCAGCGCGAGATCGCGCGCCGCAGCCATCCGGGCCAGCCAGGACAGCCGAGCGGCAGAGGCGCGGTCGACCCCTAGCAGCCGCACCGAGGCGACCGGAAACGCGAGGAATGCCCCACCGATCGCCAGCCGTCCGGCGCCCAGGGCAACGCTCGGGCTGTGCATCCCCTGAGAGTCACCCGCTGGCCACGCAACGCCGTCGGGTCTTGGCTCGTCTATGTCTATAGAGCGGGCGCGCCGTGCGAAGGCCAAGGTGCACTCTCCGGGTTGGTTACTGCCAGTGCCGGTCGGGAATCCTGGCAGGGTGTTGTCCGTTCGCTTAACGGAAGTGTTTGAGGACAGTCTTGGAGGTGCCCACTATGGCAGATCGCACACTGCGGGGCAGTCGGATGGGCGCTGTTAGCTATGAGACCGAGTACGGCGCCGAGCCGGCGCCACGCAGCTTCGCCGCATACCGTTGTGCCCGCGGCCACGAGTTCACGATCCCGTTCTCGGAGGAGGCGGAGGTTCCACCGACGTGGGAGTGCCGCCTCGACGGGGCCAGCGCGCAGCTCGTCGACGGACCGGAGCCGGAGACGAAGAAGATCAAGCCTCCGCGTACGCACTGGGACATGCTGATGGAGCGGCGCACGGTGGCCGATCTGGAGGAAGTGCTGGCAGAGCGCCTCGATGTGCTGCGGGCGCGGCGTGGCCAGAAGTCAGCCTGACATACCCCGGCGCCGCAGCGCGCGGCGCACCTGATCTACACGGTGGCGGGCACCCCATTGGGTGACCCGCCACAGTGCTTCTCTGACGATGGCGCCGCTCATCTTGCTCTCGCCGCGCTCCCGGTCGGCGAACGTGATGGGCACCTCGACGACCCGGAAGCCGGCCCGCACGGCACGCCAGGCCAGGTCAACCTGGAAGCAATACCCCTGCGAGGCGACGCTGTCGAGGTCGATGCTCTCGAGGACGCGGCGCCGGTAGGCGCGGTAGCCGCCCGTCGCGTCGCGCAGCGAAATGCCAAGGGCGATGCGGGTATACAGATTCCCGCCCCGGGAGATCAGCTCGCGCGACTTCGCCCAGTTGACGACCGTTCCCCCCGGAACCCAGCGCGACCCGAGCACCAGGTCCGCGTGTCGCAGCGCGCCGAGCAGCCGGGGTAGCTGCTCTGGCGCATGGGAGCCGTCGGCGTCCATCTCGACAAGGACGTCGTAGCCTCGGTCCAGCCCCCAACCGAATCCGGCGACGTAGGCCGCGCCCAGGCCGGCCTTCTTGGTGCGATGCAGCACATGCACCCGCGGGTCGTTGGTGGCGAGCTCGTCGGCGATCTTGCCGGTGCCGTCCGGGCTGCCGTCGTCGGCGACAAGGACGTTCGCGTCGGGGACGGACTGCAGCACCCTGTCGATGATCGCCTCGATGTTGTCGCGCTCGTTGTAGGTCGGGACGATGAGGAGGACGCGTCGGAGGTCGTTAGCCGGACCTGTCATTGGCCGACTGGTTCTCGCTCGCTCACGCTCATCGTCTTCTCCTCTGCCTCGGACGTCGCGTGCTGCTCACCGGCCCGGCGGCGGACAGCGTGCGCGGACCACATCGACCAGCACAGCGCGAGCAGCGCCACGCCCGTCAGGACGTACTCGGGGATCGCGCCGAGCCGAGTGGCCAGCGTAGTCGCCGTGCGCAGCGGGACGTTCGCGACCAGGACCCCCGGCGTGTACAGCGGCCCGGTGCGCTGCCGGACCTGCCCGTCCGGGCCGATCACCGCGGACACTCCGGTGGTCGACGCCAGTGCCACAGCGCGGCCGTGCTCGACCGCGCGGAGTTGGCTCATGGCCAGCTGCTGGTAGGTCTCGGCCGAGTGTCCAAATGTGGCGTTGTTGGTCTGGATCACCAGGAACTGCGCGCCGGCCTGCACCGATGAGCGCACCAGCTCGTCGTAGGCCACCTCGAAGCAGATCACGTCGCCGACCGGGAACGGCCCGCCGGAGACGAGCCCGTTGCCGTGGCCGGCCACCATGTCGCGGTCGACGAGGTTCGCCTTGGAGCTGATCGCCGTCGCGATGCTGCGCAGCGGCATGTACTCGGCGAACGGCACCGGGTGCCGTTTGGTGTACGTAGCGCCTGGGCCGCTGGTCGGCGACCAGAGGATGCCGACGTTGCGGTCGTGCTTGGGCCCTGGGCCGTCGAGGATCGCGCCGACGAGGATCGGTGCGTTGACGGCGCGCGCCGCCCGGGTGATTTCGGCAGCTGCGGCGGCGTCGGTGTACGGGTCGACGTCCGAGGAGTTCTCCGGCCACAGGACCAGGCTCGGCTGCGGCTGCGTGCCGGCCTTGATCTCGCCGGCCAGTTTCAGCGTCTGCGCCACGTGGTTGTCGAGGACCTGGCGGGCGCGATCCTCGAAGGCGAGGCCGCGTTCGGGGACGCTGCCCTGGACGACGGCGACTGTCTCGGTCCGCCCGTGGTCGTCCGGATGCAGGCCGATGCCGAGCAGGAGGCCCACCACCGGCACCGCGACCAGCACGGCGGCGCCCGCCGCGAGGGATCGCCAGCCCCGCGACCGCACCGCTAGGAGCGCCGCTGCCAGCCCGCCGCCAGCCAGCGCCACGGCGAAGCTCACCAGCGGCGCGCCGCCGAGAGCGGCCAGCCAGCGCAGCGGCGACTCGGCCTGGCTGAACGCGAGGCGTCCCCACGGGAACCCGCCGAACGGCCACCGGTCACGGACCGCCTCTTGCGCCACCCAGGTCACACCCACCCACAGCGGGGCCAGCGGCAGGCGCTGCAGCACGGAGAGGATGGCGCCCATCCCGGCGAAGTACCCGGCCTGCGCCGCGGCGAGGATCAGCCAGGGCACGGCACCCACGTAGACGCCCGTCCAGTGCAGCAGCGGTCCGAAGAACGCGGCTCCGTAGAGCAGCCCGAGCCAGGCCGCCTGCCGGGCCCGGCGGCCGTGCACCGCTACGCTGAACGACGCCACGCTGGCGAACGCGAGTGGCCACACCCCGAACCGCGGGAATGCCAGCACGCCGACCAGGCCGGCGCCGACCGCGATCAGCGCCGCCCACCGCGTGCCGACCGGCGGGTCGGCTGGGCGCGGCGTCGGCAGCATCCCGCCAGTATCCCCGGTGAACGTCAGAGCGGGTGGATCGTTTCTCCGCGGATCACCGTGCGCACGCAACTCGGCAGGTCGGCGCCCGGGGTCAGGTCGGGCAGCCCGTCGCGCACTTCGCCGACCTGCCAGGCGGCGAACGTCGCCGGGGCGCCTGGCGCCAGCACTCCCTCGTCGGTGCGCCGGGCCGCCGCCCAGCCGCCTCGGGTGTGCGCCGCGAATGCCGCTTCGGGGCTGATCGCCGACGCCGGCGTCCGCGGGTATGCCGCGGCCCGCACGGCCGCCCACGGATCAATCTGGGTGACCGGGGCGTCCGAGCCGAACGCGAGTGGCACGCCGGCTTCGGCCAGCGCCGCGAACCGGTTCAGCTCGGCGGCTCGCTCTGAGCCGAGCCGCTCGGCGTACATAGCATCGGAGCCGCCCCAGGTGGCGTCGAAGGCGGGCTGCATCGAGGCGATCAGCCCGGAGGCCGCCAGGCGGGCGGGGGCGCGCACCATCTCGGCGTGCTCGACACGGTGCCCCTGGCCGGAGCCTGGGCCAAGCCGCTCCACCGCGGCGACAATCGCGTCGACCGCCGCGTCCCCGATCGCGTGGAAGCCTGCCTGGAGCCCAGCGTCGGTGCAGCGGCGAATGTGCTCGGCGATCTCTTCAGGGCCGAGGTACTGCTCGCCGGATGTGTCCGGTGCGTCCGTATACGGCGTGGTCAGCGCCGCGGTATGCGAGCCGAGCGAGCCGTCGCAGTACAGGTCGCCGGCAGCGCCGGCAGCGCCCAGGTCGCGGGCCGTGTCGATGCCGAACAGCTCACCCCAGTAGCCGATGACCTCCGGGCCGGGTTCAGCCGCGGCCAGCGCCAGCAACCCCGCCAGGTCGTCCGCCGAGGACGTTTCGGGGCCCGCCATTTCGTGCAGGCACGCGATGCCGAGCGACGCCGCGCGGCGCCGCGTCGCCCGCTGCGCGTCGCGGATCCGGCCCGCGCTGAGGCTGCCGAACACGACTCGGCGCACGGCGTGGTGTGCCTCGCCGATCAGCCACCCGTCCGCTCGAAAGCCTGGCAGCGACGCGGCCGCCGCGAGCAGCGCCGACGAGACGACGGCCGAGTGGGCGTCCACCCGCGACAGATACACCGCGCCGCCGTACGCTGCCCGGTCCAGCTCGGCCGCGGTGGGCGCCCGGTGTTCGGGCCAGCGGGTGTCGTCCCAGCCATGACCCAGGACCGGTCGGCCACGTGCCGCGCGGCTGTGCCGCTCCACCTCGTCGAGCGCCGCGCGCAGCGATGAGGCGGTCGACAGGTCAAGCCCGGTGAGCGTCAGCCCGGCAGCGGTGGCGTGCAGATGGGCGTCGACGAATGCGGGCGTGACCAGGGCGCCGTCGAGGTCGACGGACCGCTCCACCGGCCCCGGTGGATCCGAGCCGATCCAGGTGATCCGGCCACCGTCGGTCACCAGCGCGGTGGCCGCACCTGGGTAGATCCGCCCATTGCGGTAGAGGGTGCGCACGCTTCGAAGCATGCCGTGTGGTTTGCGGCGGCGCGACAATGGGTTACCGTTCGCGACATTCCAATCCGCCCAACGGATCAGAGGCCATGGCTGCGAGCATCGAGGACGTCGCGAAGCTCGCGGGCGTGTCGATCGCCACGGTCTCACGCTCGCTGCGCGGGCTGCCCGATGTAGCCACTACCACTCGTGACCGGGTGCTCGCGGCGGCGCGCGAGCTGAACTACGTCGCTTCGCCGTTCGCGGCCCGACTGGCAAGTGGACGCGCCGCGACCGTAGGCGTCGTCGTCCCGTTCGTGCATCGCTGGTATTTCGCCGAGGTGCTGGGCGCCGTCGAGAGCGTGTTACACCAAGCCGGTTACGACCTGCTGCTGTACAACCTGGGCGACATGGAGGGCCGCCAGCGCTTCTTCGAGGTGCTGCCGGTACGCAAGCGAGTGGACGCGATCGTGTTCGCCAGCCTGGTGCTCACCGACGACGAGGCCGAGACGCTTTCCAGCCTGAACGTCCCTATCGGGATGGTCGGGGTCGACCGCCCTGGTGTGCACTCGACGCGCATTGACGACAAGGAGGGCGCCCGGTCGGCGGTGCGGCACCTGGTCGAGCTCGGGCACCGGCGCATCGCGCTCATCGGTGGCGACACTGACGATCCGATGCGGTTCACTCCCCCGCATCACCGCCGGGTCGGTTACCTCGACGCGTTGCGCGAAGCCGAGATCGACTACGACCCGCAGCTGGAGATCCTGGGTTACTTCACCGTCGATGGCGGCGAGCTTGCCACCCAGACGCTGCTCGAGCGACGCCACCGGCCCTCCGGGCTGTTCGCCGAGTCCGACGAGATGGCCTACGGCGCGATCCGTGCGATCCGCCGAGCGGGGCTGCGGGTGCCGCAGGACGTCGCGGTCGTCGGTTTCGACGACCACGCCATGGCGTCGCTACTCGACCTGTCGACGGTCCGGCAGCCGGTGATCGAACAGGCCGAGGATCTCACCACCCGCCTGCTGACCGCTATCGAGGATCCGGACCCGGAGCCGTACGTAAACGTGCTGCCCACGCAGCTGGTGGTCCGCGGTTCTTCGGATCCGAACTGCAGCGTCTACTAGTATGGCAGCCCGACTTCGTGATCTTGGGCGTGGCGGCGTGACGCGAACGACTTTCGACGGCCTGATCGGCCAGATCGCCGGCCGGTTCGGCCAGGTGGAGCCCGGCGTTCGGGACGGGAGGCAGTTCCCCACCAAGCCCACGCTGAGACGATGATCACCCGGCCCGTCATCCGATCACGGGCGGGAGGAGGCGCGTGACGAACTCGTCGAACGCCGCCTCCGCGGATGCCTGAGCCGCGGGCACGTCGTCGGCGAGCGCGATCATCAGGGCGAGCTCATTACCTGTCGCCAGGAGCATGTGTGAGAACGGCTCGACCAATTTCTGGACGAGGCGGCCTTCACGGACGGCGCCCTGCAGGACCTCCTTAAGCATTCCGAGGCCGTACTGCTCCTCCATCTGCCGCCAGCGCCGCCATCCGAGCACGGTGGGCGCGTCGATCAGCAGGATTCTGCGCACGACCGGCTCGCCTGCGAGCCGAACCCAAGCCAGATAGCCGGTCCGCAGCAGTGTGCGGGCGTCGGCATCACCGACCGCGGCAGTGGCCTCGAGCGTGGCCTCGCCAACTTGACCGTGGACGCGCTCGACGACCGCCTCGAACAAGCGCTCCTTGCTCCCGAAATGGTGGTACAAGGATCCGCGGCTCACGCCGGCCTGCTCCAAGACGGCCTCGGTCGAGGTGCCCTCGTAACCACGCGCCGCGAAAAGCTCTGTCGCCACGGCGATCAGGTGCTCGCGCGTCGCCCGCCCGCGGTCGATCCTTCGGTCCACTGCTCTCCTCCTTGACAAACAGACAGTCTGTTTAATAACTTCTAGACTGTCCGTCGGTTTCTGAGCATACCGGCCGCTCCCGCATCACAGATCAAGGAGGCGCAAGGTGTTTCTTCCGGGATTCGACGACCACCGGCACACCATCACGACACCCTCGGCCGAGGTGAGCTACGTTGAGGTCGGCTCGGGCCTGCCCGCGCTGTTCGTGCACGGGATCGCTACGAACGCCTACGTATGGCGCGAGCTGATTGCGCAACTCGGCGACCAACGGCGGTGTATCGCCATCGACCTGCCCCTCCACGGCCAGAGCACGGCCACGCCGGGACAAGAGATGACGATCGGCGCTTTTGCCGACGTCCTCGCCGAGACCTGCCGGCGCCTCGGCCTCGCGCCAGTAGATCTTGTCGCCCATGACACGGGCGGCGCGATAGCCCAGGTTCTTGCCGCCCGCCATCCAGAACTGCTGCGGACGCTGACGCTCACGAACTGCGAGACGCAAGACAACATCCCGCCGGCCGCGATGGCCTCCACGGTCGAGCTCGCGCGCAGCGGCCAGCTCGCGCCGGCCGCTCCGGCGATCCTCGCCGACCCGGCCGCCGCGCGGGCTTTCTTCGCCACGGGCTATCAGGACCCGGCGTTCCTCAGCCCGGAACTCGTGAACGCGTTTCTCGAACCGGCCCTAGGTACTCCTGCCGCTGCCGCACGATTCCAAGAATTGATCGCAGCGCTCGGACCCGCCGACCTGCTGGCCGCTGAACCACGGCTGCGCGATCTCCACGTACCCACGCTCATCGTCTGGGGCACAGATGACGCGTTCTTCGACACGAAATGGGCGTATTGGCTGCGGGACACCATCCCCTCCGCCCACGAGGTGGTCGAGATCACTGGCGGCAAGCTGTTCTTCCCGCACGAGCGAGCCGCTGAGCTCGCGCCCGACGTGCGCCGCCACTGGGCGGCCGCGAGTGAAACGTAACCACAGAAGTAGGCGAGCTCGCCGGAAGCGGTCGGCCACCACAAGATCATCCGTGTCCTCACAAACCGCCATGATCACGCGGTGGCCGTTCCGCGTCACGCCCAAGATCACGACTTCGGGCTGCCGTAGTAGGCCGTTTCCTAAGAGGCTCGGGCGATCTCCGCCGCGGTCGGCGGATCGGCGCCGGCGCGCTCGCAGGTCAGCGCCGCCACCAGGATTGCCTCGTCCAGCGCCGCGCCGAGATCAACCGCTGCAAGGCTCGCCGGGTCGCGCACGCCGGCCCGAGCCAGCGCGTCCAGCAGCCCGGACGTGAACGCGTCACCTGCCCCGATCGTGTCCACCAGCTGCACGGGCCGGACCGGCCGCTCGAGCGGGTCGGCGCCGCGCCGGAACCCGACGGCCCCGCGTGCGCCGCGCGTGATCACGACAGCGGTCGCGCCGAGGCCGAGCCAGCGCCGCGCGGTGTCGCCCGGTCGGTCACCCGGGTACAGCCACGCGATGTCGTCGTCACTGGCCTTGACGAGATCAGCGGTGGCCGCGGCCGCCTCGATCAGCGGCCGGGCGCGTGCCGGCGTGCCGAGCAGCGCGGGGCGCACGTTCGGGTCGTAGCTCACCAGCGCCGCCGGCCGGGCTCGGCGCAACGCCGACAGCACATGCTCGGCGCCGGGCGGCGTCCACGAAGTAAGCGAGCCGGCGTGCAGGATCGCCGTGCCGTCCGGCACCACGAGCTCGTCCGGGCGCCACTGCCAGTCGACGCTGCCGTCGAGGTAGAAGTCATAGTGGGCCTTGCGGTGCTCGTCCAGGTTCACCACGGCCAGCGTGGACGGCTGCGGGGCGTCCACCGCGCCGGTCAGTCCGACGCCGTTGCGCTCCGCGAAGTCCCGCAGCCGCCGCCCGAAGGTGTCCTGTGAGAAGCGGGCGAGGAACTGCGTCGGCTGGCCGAGCCGGGCCAGTCCCACGGCGACGTTGAGCGGACTGCCCGATAGGTGCGCCGTGAACGTCCGCTGATCACCGGAGTCGACGAGATCGATCAAGGCCTCGCCGATCACGGTCAGCACAATTCCTCCTGGCTCCCAGCATCTGCACCCGCGATCGCTGCGCGATTTCGCGGGCCTCCGGTTTCGGGCCTCGCGCACGTTACCGTCCTTGCCGTGACGCTATGCCTGCCCGGCGATCCGACGACTGCGCTCCACTAGTGTGCTGGTGATCGGAGCCGCCTCATGACCTTGATGCTCGTCGATGCGGCGAACCTCTACTTCCGCGCGTTTTACGGGGTGCCCGAATCGGTGACGTCCCCTGACGGCAGGCCGATCAACGCGGTGCGCGGGTTCCTCGACATGACCGCGACGCTGATCGACCGCCGTCGCCCGGCGCGCTACGTGGCGTGCCTGGACGTGGACTGGCGCCCGGCCTTCCGGGTCGCGCTCGTTCCGTCGTACAAGGCGCATCGGCTGGCGCCGGACCGCCGCACCGAGGCCGTCCCGGACGCGCTGGTGCCGCAGATCCCGGTGCTGCTTTCCGTGCTTGCCGCGCTCGGCCTGGCGGTCGGTGGCGCCGAGGGCTTCGAGGCGGACGACGTCATTGCGACACTGGCCGCCCGCGAGCGCGGCCGCTGCGAGATCGTGAGCAGTGACCGCGATCTGATCGCCCTGGCGACCGAGCGGGTCCGGGTGCTCTACGTGGGCCGCGGAGTGGCCAAGCTCGAAGAGCTCGGTCCAGACGAGGTGCGCGCACGCTACGGCGTTCCGCCAGAGCGCTATGCCGACTTCGCGGCACTGCGCGGTGACCCGAGCGACGGGCTGCCCGGTGTCCCGGGGATCGGCGCGAAGACCGCGGCCGCGCTCGTCATGCGATACGGCGCGGTCGAGCAAATTCTGGCGGCTGCGCAGTCCGGCGACGACGGCTTCCCGGCGGGCGCGGTGACGAAGGTGCTCGCCGCGGCCGAGTACCTGGCGGTGGCGCCGGCGGTGGTACGCGGGCGCACCGACGCGCCGGTGCCCGAACTCGACGACGCGCTGCCCGAGTCGCCGGTGAACCCCGCCCAACTGGTGGAGCTGGCCGACCGCTACGACATCGAGAGCTCGATCAACCGCGTGCTCAACGCGATCGCCCGCTGATCCAAGCCGGCCCAATTCGCATCTGCTCGCGACCCTCAAGGGGCCGGTCGCAGCTGCGAGCGCAAGCGCCCTTCGGGCGCGCGCGGGCCGGGCTCTTCGCTCGAGCGCTCATCGCCACCCGAGCGCTCATCGCGACGGGAGCGGTGTCAGCTCGCGGGGCTCCATGCGTAGTCGCCGCTGGAGCTGGTGATCGTCACGGTGACCGTCTTGCCGCCGTCGGCGGTGCAGGTAAACGTCGCGCCTTTCTTGACGGTGGGGTTCTTGCCGTTGTTGCAGACGACGTTCGTAAAGCCGCCCTTCTCGATCTGCTGCTCCACCGCGGTGTGGTCGAGCACCTTCTTGAAGCCGAGGA
>JBKOXO010000154.1:0-8670 GCA_046744105.1 Actinomycetota bacterium | reverse complement strand
AACCCCGAGCACGACCGGCTGGCGGTAGTAGTGCAGCATCGGCACGAACGTCAGCGCCATGATCAGCCACGCGGTGCCGCCGAGCAGCGCCGCAATCGCACCGCCGGCGAGGGCGGCGACGGGCACGACGAAGACGACGGTCAACGCGAGCACCGTGCCGATCAGCAGCACGGCTGAATAACGCAGCTGCGAAAACGCGCTGCGCGCAATCATTCGCCACAGGTCGGCCAGCCGCGGATACGGTCGCACGCTCTCGACGAACTCGGCGAGGCCGAGCCAGATCCGCCCGCCCGAGCGCTTGACCAGCCGGGCGATTGCCACGTCGTCGATCACCGCACCACGGACGGCCTCGAGCCCACCGGCCCGCTCCAGGGCGACGCGGCGGACCAGCGAGCACCCACCGGCTGCCGCGGCGGTACGCGACCCCGCGCGGTTCACCCACCGGAACGGGTAGAGCATCGCGAAGAAGTAGACGAACGCCGGGACGACGAGGCGTTCCCAGACGGTGTGGACGCGAAGACGCGCCATCTGCGAGATGAGATCGAGGCCGCCCGCCGCCGACACGAGAGCCGTCAGCGACGAAGGGGCATGCGAGATGTCGGCATCGGTGAACAGCACGAAGTCGGCCTCGGGCGCCTCCTCGAAGCCGCAGCGCAGCGCGTTGAGCTTGCCGGTCCAGCCGGGCGGCGGATCCCCGGCGTCCACGACCTCGGCGCCGAGCGACCGGGCGAGCGATCCGGTGCCGTCGGCGCTTCCGTCGTCGACGACGATCACCCGCATCGGGCCGGCGTAATTCTGAGTGAGCAGCGATGGCAACGTCTGCGGCAGCATCGCCGCCTCGTCGCGCGCCGGCACGATGATGGCCACGGAAGGCCAACCGTCCGGCCGAACACACGCAGGCAGCCGTTGGTCGGTGCGCCAGAAGCGCCCCCACACCAGGGCGAGCCACAGCCAGGCGGCCACGGAGATCGCGGCGAGGGCAGTCACGCGGCGAGGCTCGGTCGGTATCCGCGCATGCGGGTGAGCGTACGGTGACGCGAGTGGAGACAGCACAGGTCGGCGTTACCGGACTCGCGGTTATGGGGCGCAACCTCGCCCGCAACCTGGCCCGGCACGGGCACGTCGTCGCGTTGCACAACCGCACGTACGCGCGCACCCGTTCGCTCATGTCTGAGCACGGCGACGAGGGACGGTTCGTGCCCAGCGAATCGGTGGTCGACTTCGTGGCCTCGCTCGAGCGCCCACGGGCGATCATCGTGATGGTGCAAGCCGGTGCGGGCACCGACGCGGTGATCGAAGAGCTCGTCCCACTGCTCGACGACGGCGACATCATCGTCGACTGCGGCAACGCCCACTACATGGACACCCGGCGGCGCGAGGCGTCGCTTCGTGACCGCGGCCTGCACTTCGTCGGCTGCGGCGTGTCCGGGGGCGAGGAGGGCGCGTTGCACGGACCGTCGATCATGCCGGGCGGCTCGGCTGAGTCGTACGCCCGCCTCGGGCCGATGTTCGAATCGATCGCGGCGCAGGTGGACGGCACGCCGTGCTGCGTACACGTCGGCCCGGACGGCGCCGGCCACTTCGTCAAGATGGTGCACAACGGCATCGAGTACGCGGACATGCAGCTGATCGCCGAGGCCTACGACCTGCTGCGCGCCGGCGTGTCGCCCGAGCCGGCGGAACTTGCCGCGATCTTCAAGTCCTGGAACGAGGACGACCTCGAGTCGTTCCTGATCGAGATCACCGCGGACGTGCTCGCCCACACCGATGCGGAGACCGGTTGGCCGTTCGTGGACGTGGTGCTCGACCAGGCGGAGCAGAAGGGCACCGGCCGCTGGACCGTCCAAAGCGCTCTCGACCTGGGCATCCCGATCACCGGCATCGCGGAGGCGACGTTCGCCCGATCGCTGTCCGGCCACGCGGACCAGCGGGCCGCAGCCCGGAATGCCTTCGGCAGCGCATTGAGCAAGGTCGACCTCGACGTCGACGACGTGCGCCGCGCGCTGTACGCGTCGAAGGTAGTCGCCTACGCACAAGGCTTCGACCAGATCGCGGTGGGCAGCGCCGAGTACGGCTGGCACATCGACCGTGGCGCGATGGCGACGATATGGCGGGGCGGCTGCATCATCCGGGCCCGGTTTCTGAACCGCATTCGCGAGGCGTACGACGCTGATCCGCAATTGCCGTCCCTCCTCGTGGCCCCGTACTTCGCCGACGCCGTGCGCTCAGGCGTCGAGTCGTGGCGGCGCGTGGTGGCGGCCGCCGCGACTGCGGGCATCCCGACGCCGGCGTTTGCGTCGTCGCTGGCGTACTACGACGCACTGCGCCGCGACCGGCTACCGGCGGCGCTCATCCAGGGGCTGCGCGACAACTTCGGGGCGCACACGTACCGGCGCGTCGACCGGGACGGCACCTTCCACACGGAGTGGGCGGGCACGCGAACAGAGCACCCCGTGTGATCCATCCCTCCACAAGAACGCGGCCAGTCCGGGGATTTGCCTGGATGCTCAGCGCGGCGGAGTGTGCTTGCCGGCCAGCGGTGCGCGCGACTGTGCTCGAGATCGGTCGCGGTCCGATCAGTGCCCTTCTAGATGTAGCAGCCGCTCGGCGACGGCGCGGTGGGTGATCAGTGTGGTGACGAGCCCGCTGCGGGTGAGGGCGCGGACGGCTGCGGTGCGGTGAGCTCCGGTCGCGAGAGCGACCACATCGCCGGCTCGGCGCAGCTGCGCCTCGGTGGCGGCGATGGTGCGCTTCTGCAGCCCGTCGGGTAGCGGCCGGCCGTCGCCGGCGACAAGGATGCCGCAGCTCTCGGCGACGGCGCCGCGCTTGGCGAACTGCGTGCGCTGCCGGGCGGGGAGAGCGTCGTGGACGGTGGATTCCCCGGGCGCCCACTGGCCGACGGCGATGACGGCCACCGAGAGCCGGCCGCAGCGACGCAGCGCCTCGGCGATGCCTGGGTCGCGGCGCAGGGTGGCGGCGGTGCCTGGGTCGGGGACGACCAGCGGCGCGTAGAAGGTGACCGCGGTGCCGCCGACGTTGTGGGCGGCGCGGCGCACCAGCTCGACGTTCTGCTCCTCGCCGACAGCGTGCTGGACCACCCCGCACAGCTGGACGATGGTGCAGGTGGGCAGGTCGTGCAGGTGCTCGACCAGCGCCCGGGTGGAACGGGACCAGGCCAGCCCGACGCTGGCACCGGTCGTGACAGTCTCGCGCAGGTACTCGGCGGCGAGTGCGCCGACCTGGGTGCGCGGTTCGGGCGCGGTGTCGAGGACCAGCGCCCGTTGGATGCCGAGGGCCGTGCACAGCGTCTCGGACAGCTCTCTATCGACGTTGCGCGGGTCGTGTACTTCGATTGTGACGATGCCTTCGGAGCGGGCCAGGTCGAGCAGTCGGGCGACCTTGAAGCGGGACAGGCTGAGTTCCGCGGCAATGTCGATCTTGGATTGGTCGTCGAGGTAGTAGCGGCGCGCGGCGAGAGCGGCGAGCCGCAGTTCCGACGTCGGGTCCATGCCAACCTCCGTGACGGCAGGGTAGCGCAATGAGCCAGATGCGCGCTCATTTGAGCACACGCCTATTGACAGCCAGGAGACAGGCGGCCTCTACTGTGTGCCCTGTATCACATGAGCTAGGTCATGCTCATTTGAGGAGGACCGATCAAAATGAATGCGGCTATGACTCGACCCAGCTGCATCCCCGTACGCGGTAAGCGGCAGCGCGCAGTCCAGGTGGTTGCTGCAGCGTCGATCGCGGCGTGTGCGTTGGCCGCGTGCAGCTCGAGTTCGTCGGGCGGAGGTAGTGGCGGTGGCGGCGGCGGTAAGACGGGAACTATCACCGTCGCCGTGGTCGACAACCCGTTGATGAGCACGATCGAGAAGTTGACGCCGGCTGGCTTCGTGGCTTCGCACCCGGGCATCAAGGTCAAGTTTGTGACCCTGGACGAAAACACCCTGCGCGACCAGGTGACGAAGGACGTCGCCGCGGGCGGCGGGCAATTCGACGTCGTCATGATCGGCCCGAACGACATTCCGACTTGGTCGAAGAACGGCTGGATCAAAGATCTCACGAGCGACGCCAGCGACCCGAACTACGACGTGAACGACATCATCAAGCCGGTTCGTGACGCGTTGTCGGCCGACGGGAAGCTCTATGCCGTCCCGTTCTACGGTGAGTCGTCGTTCCTGATGTACCGCAAGGACCTTCTTAAGGCAGCCGGCCAGACCATGCCGGCCAACCCGACCTGGGACCAGGTCGCGGCGATCGCCGAGAAGCTGAACAACCCGGCCAAGGGCGTCTCCGGGATCTGCCTACGAGGCAAGACCGGTTGGGGCGAGAACCTCGCGCCGCTGGACACTGTGGTGAACACATTCGGTGGGCAGTGGTTCAACACCAACTGGGACCCCCAGCTCACCGCAGACCCGTTCAAGCAGGCCGTCAACTTCTACGTCGACCTGATCAAGAAGGCGGGTGAGCGGGGGGCAGCGAATGACGGCTTCAACGAGTGCCTGAACAACATGGAGCAGAGCAAGTCGGCCATGTGGTACGACGCGACGGTAGCGGCATCGACCCTGGACGCGCCGCCGAGCCCGATCGCCGGCAAGCTCGGGTTCGCGCCGGCTCCGGTTGTCAAGACGAGCGCCGCAGGTTGGCTGTGGGCGTGGGCGCTGGCTATCGAAGGTTCCTCGAAGCACCAGGATGCCGCGTGGCAGTTCATGAACTGGGCAACGTCCAAGGACTACGTCAAGTACGACGCGCAGAAGAACGGCTGGGCCGCGGTGCCGCCGGGAACGCGGGTCTCCACGTACCAGAACCCCGAGTATCAGAAGGCCGCGGCCGACTTCGCCGCCCTGACCCTGAAGTCGATGCAGTCCGTGGACGTCAACCATCCCGGGGTCGCTGACCAGCCTTACTCCGGCATCCAGTACGTGGGCATTCCAGAGTTCGCCGACTTGGGCACGAAGGTGTCCCAGGAGATAACCGCGGCGATCGCCGGCCAGGAGTCGGTGGACTCAGCCCTTAGCAAGAGTCAGGGATACGCCAACCAAGTCGCGCAGTCCTACAAGTAGTCAGCACAGATACCCAGGTCCCCCGGCGGGACTCGCCGAGCGAGTTCTACCGGGGGCGCCTCGGAGAGGGAGGTTGCGTGACTCCTCCGACGTCGACGTTGGCGCCGCCAACAGTTGTATCGAAACGCGCCGTTGCCCGGACTCGGCGGGCCGGCGGCTGGACTCGCCGGGTACCGCTCCTGCCGGCGCTGATCTTCGTCGTCGTTGTCACGCAGATCCCCTTCCTGCTCACGGTGTGGTACAGCCTGCAGTCGTGGAACCTGCTCCATCCCGGCACCAAGCATTACGTCGGGCTGCGGAACTACCGCACGATCTTCTCCGACGAGATCTTCCGTACCGCGGTGGTGAACACTGTTGTCTTCACGGCGGCACCGGTCATCTTGTCCATTGTGATCGGCACCGGCATCGCACTGTTGCTGGACCGAAAGGTGTTCGGCCGCGGCCTGCTGCGCACGCTCATCGTGAGCCCGTTCCTGGTCATGCCGGCAGCGGCGGCGCTGGTGTGGAAGTTCACGATTCTCGACCCGGTGTTTGGCCTGCTGAACTTCTTCCTCAAGCCGTTTGGCGTACATAACGTCGACTGGATCAATAGCCATTCCCAGGCGACGATCATCACCGTCCTCACGTGGCAATGGACGCCATTCATGATCCTGATCGTCCTCGCCGGGCTGCAGTCTCAGAGTCAGGACATCCTGGAGGCGGCGCGGGTCGACGGCGCTGACGGACTGCGCATCTTCCGATCGTTGACGCTGCCGCACCTACGTCCGTACCTGGAACTCGGAATCCTGCTCGGCTCCATATACATCGTGCAGGCGTTCGACGCGATTTACATGATTACCGCAGGCGGGCCGGGCCAGAAGACAACCAACCTGCCCTACTACCTGTACGAGGTGGCGTTCCGCGGCTTCGACATCGGCCGCGCGTCCGCGATGGGTGTCGTGGTCGTCATCGCGACCATCGTCATCGCCACCCTTGCCCTACGCCTGATCTCCAGCCTGTTCAGTGACGAGGGGATGGCCGGACGATGAACAGAGCAGGTGTGACGATGGCGGGTCACCGTGCCAGGCTGCCGAGCCGAATCGCGCTCGGCCTCCTTACCTGGATCATCGTGCTGATCTTCTTCTTCCCGATCCTGTGGATGGCACTGACCGGTTTCAAGCACGAGGAGGACGCAGCGACCAGCCCACCGCGCTTCTTCTTCAAACCAACCCTCGACGAATACTCCGCGGTCTGGAACAGGGGGTTGCGGTCCTACCTGGAACACTCGATCACCATCAGCGTGACCTCGACGCTGATCGTCCTCGCACTCGCCCTCCCCGCCGCTTACGCACTGTCGATCCGCCCGGTGAGGAAATGGCGCGACGTCCTGTTCTTCTTTATCTCGACCAAAATGCTGCCGATCGTCGGCGCGATCATTCCCATCTACATCATTGCGAAAAACCTGCACCTGCTCGACCACCAGCTGGCACTGATCATCCTGTACACGGCGATGAACTTGCCGATCGCCGTCTGGATGCTGCGGTCGTTCTTGCTCGAGGTTCCGGCAGAGATCATCGAGGCATCACAGGTCGACGGGGCGGGTCTGCCTCGGCAGCTACGCTCGATAGTCATGCCGATCATCAGTCCCGGACTGGCTGCGACCGCGCTGATCTGCTTCATCTTTGCGTGGAACGAATTCTTCCTTGCGGTGAACCTCACCACCACCAACGCCGGCACCGTGCCGATCTTCCTGGTCAGCTTCGTGGCGCCCGAGGGCCAGTTTTGGGCACACCTGTCGGCAGCCGCGACGGTTGCCTGCCTACCTGTTCTCCTCGCGGGCTGGGCCGCCCAGGACAAGCTGGTCCGCGGCCTGTCAATGGGCGCGGTGAAGTAGCCGTCGCGCCGCCTCGCTAGTGGTGATCGCTCGTTGAGGCGGCGTTAACCGAAGGAGAATCGAAGCATGCAAGCCGCAGTGATCAAAGCCGTCGGAGAAGTCGGTGTGATGACGGTCGAAGACCCAACGCCGCAACCTCGAGATGTCGTGGTGCAAGTTGCAGCCTGTGGCATATGCGGCACCGACCTGCACATCCTCGCCGGCGAGTTCGCCCCATCGCTGCCCATCATCCCCGGACACGAGTTCGCCGGCACGATTGTTGCCGTCGGCTCGCACGTGACCGAACTGAAACCCGGCCAGAGAGTCGCCGTCGATCCCTCCATGTACTGCAACGAATGCCACTACTGCCGACTCGGCCGAAACAACCTTTGCGAGCGCTGGAACGCTATCGGCGTCAGCGTGCCGGGAGGCGCCGCCCAGTACGCGCTCGCCCCGGTAGCCAACTGCGTCGTCCTGCCAGACCACGTCCGCGTCGAGGACGCCGCACTCATCGAACCGCTGTCGTGCGCGATTCGCGGCTACGACGTCCTCAGTTCTCAGCTCGGATCACACGTGCTGATCTACGGCTCAGGGACGATGGGCCTGATGATGCTCCAGCTGGCAAAGCGCTGCGGCGCGGCATCGGTCGATGTCGTGGACATCAACCCGTCCCGGCTCGAGACGGCCATCACGCTCGGCTGCTCCAGCGCGGTAACTTCCGCCGACGAACTGGAGCGACCGCGCGGATGGGAACTGGTCATCGACGCGACCGGCGCCGCCGCCGCCATCCAGGACGGACTGCCCCGGGTGGCACCAGGCGGGACCTTCCTACAGTTCGGCGTCACCGCGACCTCGACGAGGGTCGAGATCGAGCCCTACCACATCTACAACAAAGAGATCACCATCACCGGCTCAATGGCCGTGCTACACAGCTTCGAACGCGCCGCGGACCTACTCGCCACAGGCCTACTCGACCCCGACGTGTTCATCAGCGACCGACTGCCCCTCACCGACTTCGAGGAAGCCCTGACACGCTTCCAACGCGGAATCGGACGCAAGATCCAGCTAATACCCTGACGCGGGTCCGACCGGGAAATCCCGCCCGGAGCCCCGCAGCCGGTCATTGTGCACTGGGCGGGAGGTTCCGGCGGGCCGAGAACCTCATCGCCGTTATTCGCCGGCGGGAAGCTCTACGTGTCCGCCGAAGGCCTGACGCATCGCCGAGAGCAGCCTGTCGGCGTACACCGCCTCGCCCCTGCTGGAAAACCGCGCGAACAGCGACGCGGACAGCACCGGGACCGGTACGCCCTCGTCGATTGCCGCCTTGACGGTCCAGCGACCCTCGCCGGAGTCCGACACCCGGCCGGCCAACCCATCGAGGGTGGGGTTCGCTGCCAACGCTCCGGCGGTCAGGTCGAGCAGCCAGGACGCGATTACCGACCCGCGCCGCCACACCTCGCTCACCGCGGCGATGTCGAGGTCGTACTTGTAGTACTGCGGCTGCTCGATCGGAGCGATCTCGGCCGAGTGCTCGGCAGCCTTGCTGCCCACGTCGGCGTGGGCCAGCACGTTCAGCCCCTCGGCGTAGGCGGCCATGATGCCGTACTCGATACCGTTGTGGACCATCTTGACGAAGTGGCCGGCCCCGTTCGGGCCGCAGTGCAGGTAGCCCTTCTCGGGCGGGGTGGGCTCGCCGGTGCGGCTGGGCGTGCGTGGTGCCGCGTCGACGCCGGGCGCGATGCTGGCGAACAGCGG
>JBKOXO010000020.1:0-24260 GCA_046744105.1 Actinomycetota bacterium | reverse complement strand
GGTGTCGGTTCGGCCTCGGGCTGGGTGGCCGTGGTTTCGGGTTCCGGAGCGGCGGCCTTGGTCGCCCGCTTGGTGGCCCGCTTACGCGGCGCTGCCTTCGCAGGTGGCTCGGCGGCGCCGGCGGCCGGCTCAGCTGCTGGCTCGGGGGCGCGCTTTGCGGCGGTCTTCGCCGCGGCGGACTTGCGGGGCGCGCGTCGCCGCTTGGTCGGCGGCGCCGCATCAGGCGGGCCGGCTTCGGATTCGGATGATGCGGTTGGATTGTCCGGTTCGAGCATAAGCTCGGATCACTCCGTTTCGGCCTCCGGGCGCTGCTGTGGCAGGCGTATCGGCCTGTCCTGGCCGCGACCGCGCAGAGGCGGTTGTGGCGAGCCACCGCGAGTGGCTCGCAAAGTCTGCTGGCCCGTTGGGGCCACGTGCTGGCGTCCCATCAGGGACTACGGCGTCGCCTCACGCGCTTCGCGGTCGGCAGCGAGCGGGTCGCCGATCGCGCCGGACCCGTCGAGCGGCCCCTGCGCCATGCGCACCGCGCGGTGGTTCCACTGCGGTGCCTCAGGGGCGAGGCCGGTGACGGTGCGCAACGCTGCGAGTACGTCGTCGGGCCGAGGGGCTGGCGTAACCAGCCGAACGACCACGTCCAGTATCGCACGGCTGCCCTGTTCTCCGCTGATCGACGCGGCGAGCACCGGGCCGCGCGCGTCGATGGTCCGCCGGCCCTCCTTGGTGAGCCGCTGGACGCCGACCTCGTCGGCATGCAGGAAAGCAGCCAGGGCGCGGGCGATCATGCCTGGATCGGCGTCGATCTCGATGCGCCAAGCGGCGGCCTCCATCCGCTCGGTCAGCGACCCGCCACCGGCCTCGACCGCGTCCACGATGTCGAGGCCCTCTGGCAGGGCGGCGTCTATAGCGGAGCGCAGCCGGTCGACGTCGACCCGCGATGCCAGCCCGATCTCGAGGTATTCGGCCTCGCTGGCTACGCCGGTCGGGGCAGCGCCGACGTAGGACACCTTCGGATGTGGCGTGAACCCGGCCGAGTACGCCATCGGTATCGCCGCCCGGCGCAGTGCCCGCTCGAACGCGCGCGCGAAGTCACGATGCGAGGCGAACCGCATCCGGCCGCGCTTGGCGTAGCGCAGGCGCACTCGCTGCACCACCGGCGGCGGAGGCGGGCCTTCGGGGGTGCGCCGGGACACGGCCCTAGTGTCCCGCGCCGGAAAGGGCCCGCGCGACGTCGTCGGCGACCGCGCGGCGTACCGGATTGATCGAGCCCCACGACCGGCTGGGGTGCACCGCATTGGTGAGCAGGATCACGAACGAGGCCGTTGTCGGGTCGATCACGATGTGGGTGCCGGTGAAGCCGGTGTGCCCGGCCGTGTACGGCGTGGCCAGCGCGCCCATGTACCAGTCCCGGTTGAGCTCGAAGCCCAGCCCCTGGCGCTGGCCGGTGCGGTCGGTCAGCATCTGCGCGACTGTGTGCTCGGACAGGATACGGGCGTGCCCGTAGCTGCCGCCGTTGAGGAGGGTCTGGGCCAGGATCGCCAGGTCGTCAGCCGTTGAGAACACACCGGCGTGGCCGGCCACTCCCCCGAGCGCCCACGCGTTCTCGTCGTGGACGATGCCACGCACCATGCCACGCGACGGAGTCGCCTGGTGCTCCTGGGCGGCAATCCGGGGCAGCAAGCTCGCCGGGGGGTTGTACATCGTGCTGGTCATGGTCAGCGGCCCGGTGATCCACTCGCGCACAAGGACGTCGAGCGTCGTACCGGTGAGCGCCTGCGCCATGAGCGCGGCCACCATCATGTTGAGGTCGGCGTAGTGGTAGCGGGTACCCGGCGGCGCCGGTGGGGTGGTGCCGAGTATGGCGCTCACGCGCTGCTCATCCGGTAGCTGCCAGAGCGGGGGCACCGGGTCGGGTAGCAGCCCGGACGTATGGGTCAGCAATTGCTCGACGGTAATGGCGCTCTTGCCGTGGGACGCGAACGCCGGCAGGTAGGTGACCACCGGCGCGGACAGGTCCAGCCGCCCCTGCTCGACCAGCCGCATCGCGACGATCGAGCTGAACAGCTTCGACAGCGACGCCAGGTCGTAGATCGTGTCCGTGCGGGTGAGCAGTCGGCGGCCTGGAGGTAGCCGCGTCGGTGCCGCGTCCGTGTAGAGGACGGCGTGCCCGAACGCCGCCTTCTTGACGACCCGGCCCCGGTGCCCGACCAGGACCACCGCGCCGGGAAACAGCGGGTGGTTGCCGCCGCCCTGCGGCCGCATGCCTGCCGCGATGTCGGCTGAGATCTGCTCGATCGGTCCGGGCAGTAGCCCGACGTCCGCCGGTGAGCCGGGCCGCAGCGTCTCGCTCGGCGCGGGCATCCCTCGCGCGCGAGTCACTCTCCGAGTGGCAGCAGCATCAGCTCGTCAGCAGCGCCGAAGCCGACCCGGGCGTAGAGGGTCCGGGCCTGCTCGCTCGGGTTGAGGACGAGGCGCGCGTAGCCGCGCTCGCGGGCCGTGCCGATAGCCACGTCGAGCAGCTCGCGGCCGACGCCGCGGTTGCGGTGCGTTGGCAGGACGAAGACGTTGCTGATGTAGCCCCACCTCGAGTGCAGCCGTCCTGGTCGCGGCATGCGGTGGAACTCGACCAGGTTGAGCATGCCGACGCTCTCGTCGCCGAGCACCGCAATCCAGGTCAGCCGCCGCCCCGCCTCGGCCGCGTACCACTGCGCAAAGTCACGCTCGAACGCCCCGCCGTCGGCGATGGCGCCACCGTCTTCTTCGACCCACGCGCGGCGCAGCGCGGCGAGCGAGGCGACGTCGGCCGCCATGGCGCGCCGAACCGTCGCGCCGGTCATATCGCGGTGATCTTAGACTTCTGGTCGGATATCGACCACAAGTCCAAGATCACGCCAGGATGGGGGCGGCGGCGTGTCATCGCGGCGCGAGCGGCAGCAGCGTGTGGCCGGTCGGGCCGATCTGGATGTCGGTGCCCATCGTGGTGCAGACACCGCAGTCGAAGCAGGGTGTCCACCGGCAGTCGTCCTGCTCGAACTCGGCCAGCGCGTCCTGCCAGTCGTCCCAGAGCCATTGCTTGTCCAGGCCCGAGTCGAGGTGGTCCCAGGGCAGCACCTCGTCGGCATCACGCTCGCGCGTGGTGTACCAGTTGAGGTCCACCCCGGTGATGGCGCACGCCTTCGTCCAGCGCTCGAACGAGAAGTGCTCGCTCCAGCCGTCGAAGCGGCCGCCGTCGCGCCATACGGCCTCAATCACGGCACCGACCCGGCGGTCGCCGCGGGAGAGCAGCCCTTCGACGAGCGACGGTTGGCCGTCGTGGTAGCGCATACCGACGTTGCGCCCGAGCGAACGGTTGGCGTTGATCGCGTTACGCAGCTTGCGCAGCCGGGCATCGATCACCTCGGGCGCCGCCTGGGCCGCCCACTGGAAGGGAGTGTGCGGCTTCGGAACGAAGCCGCCGATCGACACGGTGCAGCGGATGTCCCTGCTGCCGCTGGCTTCCCGGCCGGCCCGGATCACGTCGTGCGCCATGTCTGCGATCTCGAGCACGTCCGCGTCGGTCTCGGTGGGGAGGCCGCACATGAAGTACAGCTTCACCTGCCGCCAGCCCTGGGCATACGCCGTGCTGACGGTGCGGATCAGGTCCTCCTTGCTGACCATCTTGTTGATCACCCGGCGCAGCCGCTCGGAACCGCCCTCGGGGGCGAACGTCAACCCGGACCGGCGGCCGTTGCGGGAGAACTCGTTGGCGAGGTCGATGTTGAAGGCGTCGACCCGGGTCGAGGGCAGCGACAGCGACACCCGCTCGCCTTCGTACCGGTCGGCGAGCTGCTTGGCCATCGGGCCGATCTCGGAATGGTCGGCACTGGACAGCGATAGCAGGCCGACCTCCTCGAAGCCGGTCGCGCGCAACCCGTCGTCCACCATGGACCCGACCGTGGTGATCGAGCGCTCGCGCACCGGGCGGGTGATCATGCCGGCCTGGCAGAACCGGCAACCCCGCGTGCAGCCGCGGAAGATCTCGACGCTCATCCGTTCGTGCACTGATTCAGCCAGCGGCACAAGGGGTTTCTTCGGGTACGGCCATTCGTCGAGGTTCATGACGGTGTGCTTGCTGACTGTGTCCGGTACACCGTCGCGGTTCGGCGTGACCGCGGCGATGCGCCCGTCCGGCAGGTATGTCACGTCGTAGAAGCGCGGAACATAGACCCCGCCGGTGCCCGCCAGCCGCAGCAACACCTCGTCGCGGCTGGCACCTTCGCGCTTCGCGTCGCGGACGATATCGGTGATGGTGGCGACCACCTGCTCGCCGTCGCCGAGCACCGCGGCGTCGATGAAGTCGGCGATGGGCTCGGGGTTGAAGGCGGCGTGCCCGCCGGCGATCACGACCGGATGCGTGTCGTCACGGGCGCGGGCGGAAAGCGGGATGCCGGCGAGATCCAGCGCGGTGAGCAGGTTCGTGTAGCCAAGCTCCGTCGCGAACGACACGCCGAGGAGATCAAAGGCGGCCACCGGTCGATGCGCGTCGACGGTGAACTGGCCGACGCCGTGTTCGCGCATGAGCGCCTCGAGGTCCGGCCAGACCGAGTAGGTGCGCTCGGCCAACGCGTCGTCGCGCTCGTTGATCACCTCGTACAGGATCTGGACGCCCTGGTTGGGCAGGCCCACCTCGTACGCGTCCGGGTACATCAGCGCCCAGTGCACCGCGACGTCGTCCCAGGACTTGATGTGAGCGTTCAGCTCGCCGCCGACGTACTGGATCGGCTTGCTGACCAGAGGCAGCAGCGGTTCCAGCTGCTCGAACAACGACTCCACGCGGACCAATGGTACGAGCCGGCATGTCATCGCGACTTTGCGCGGTTGTCGGCCGGCGTTGGGAGTGCGCCGCCAAGATGGGCAGCCATGACTGTGCTGCCCAAGCGTCTCATCGTCCTGATCATGGCGGTCGCCGGCGTCGCCCTCGCCGGGCCGGCCCGCGCCGACTCTTCCGCCCCCGTCGTAACGAACACGAGTTCGCTCGCGCCGGGCGTGGACTTCTCGACGTTCCAATACGCGACCGCATCCGGTACGGCGACCGGGGACCTGCTCACGGTGGACCTCGCGGACCCCCACGTCTCGGTCGGCCTGCTGCATCCGCCCGCGGTGGGCGCGCGCGAGCAGGTGTCCGCCATGACGGCCGAGGCCGGCGCGATCGCAGGCGTCAACGCCGACTTCTTCAACATCTCCGAGGAACACCCGGGAGTCACGCCGACCGGCTCGTCCGACGGTCCGGAGATCGCCGACGGCCAAGCTCTGAAGGCGGCGGTGCCGAACTCGCAGCGCTTCGGCCCGGGGCTCGCGCCAGGCACCTCGACCCGCGACGTCATCGGGGTGGGCGCGGAGGGTCGGGCGCGCCTCGACACGCTGCACCTCGCCGGCACCGTGATCACCAACCAGGGGCACTTCGAGCTTGCCGGGCTCAACCAGTACGCCGTCACGCAGAACGGCATTGACGCGTTCACCAGCGCCTGGGGCGACGTCTCTCGCGAGCGCGCGGTCTGCGGCAGCGACACCAGCCGTGCCGCCGCGTGCATCAGCGATACGGCCGAGGTCACCGTGGCGGGCGGCCGGGTGACGGCGGTCAGCGCGACGCCCGGCGCCGGTCCGATCGCGCCACACAGCGTCGTGCTGGTCGGCCGCGAGGGTGGGGCCGCCGAGCTGCGCGAACTGCAGGTCGGCGATCCGGTCGAGGTGACGGACCGGCTGGTCGGCGAGCGCCTGGTGCCGTTCCGGTTCGCGGTCGGCGGTGCGCCGATTCTGCGCGACGGCGCCACCATCTCCGGTGTGAATACCACCACGGCGGCGATCCGCGCCGGCGGCGGCGTCAGCGCCGACGGACAACTGCTCTACCTCGTCGTGCTGGATGCGACCGGCCCGGGGATCACGCTGGCTGACCTGGCAACGCTGTTGCATGATTTCGGCGCGGACGACGGCGTGAACCTCGACGGCGGCGGCTCGTCGACGTGCGCGGTCCGGCTTGCTGGCAGCACGGACGTCACCGTGGTCAACGCGCACCCCAGCGGCGTAGCCGAACGCGCCGTCGCCAACGGGATCGGCGTGTTCGCGAAGACCCCATGACCGGTCTGGGTCAGACGACGGGGCGCTGCGTCGCCGAGTACCGCGCGACGGCCAGCAACAGGCCCACGGCCAGTGACTGCGCGAACATCGACGAGCCGCCGTAGGAAACGAACGGCAGCGGCAAGCCGGTCACCGGTGTCAGGCCTAGGTTCATGCCGATGTTCTGGAACGCCTGGAACGCGAACCAGCACACCACGCCGACGGCGATCAGTCGTCCGGCACGGCCCGCGTGCGCGGCGATGCGCACCCCACGCCAGCACAGCACGGCGAACAGCACGATGATCAGTCCGGCACCGAGCAGCCCGAACTCCTCGCCGGCCACGCTGTAGATGAAGTCAGTCTGCTGTTCGGGGACGAAGGCGCCGCGCGTCTGCGGCCCGTGGAAAAGGCCACGGCCGACCAGCCCGCCGTTCGCAATCGCAATGTGCGCCTGCATGACGTTGTACGAGGCGCCGCGCGGATCCTGGCCGGGATTGGCGAACACGCGGAATCGGGCAAGTTGGTACTCCGCCAGCACGCCGGACTTGATCGCGAGAAACGTGCCGAGGGCGCCGAGGGCGATCAGCCCCAGCGTCCACCGGGCCGGGACATCTGCCGCGATGAGCACGCCGAAGCCCGCCGCGGCGAGCACCATAGCCGAGCCCAGATCCGGCTGCAGCATGATCAGCAGCAGCGGCACGGTGATGAGGAGGGTGGCGATCAGGACGTCGGACGTGGTCGGTCGCTCGGCACGGCGGTCGGCGGCTCGCTGCGCGAACATCGTCGCCATTCCCGCGATCAGGCCGAGCTTCATGAACTCGGCGGGCTGCAACTGCAAGCCACCGGGCAGCGCCAACCACGCGTGCGCTCCGTTGACCGTCCGCCCGAAGGCGAACACGGCGAGCAGCCCCAGCAAGCTCGCGCCATACAGCACCGGTCCGACAACCCGCAAGCGCCGCACATCGAGCCGAGCGGCGAGCACCGCCAGCGCGAGCCCGATGCCGACATTGGCCAGGTGCCGGTACAGGTAGCCCTGCGGGTCGCGGCCCTCGTCGGCAAGCCGCTGCCGGGTGGCCGACCACACGAGCACCGCTCCGATCAGCGCCAGCAGCAAGGCCGCGCCGGCCAGCCAGACGTCAAGACCGCGCCGTATCCGGCGCCGCCGCAGCACCCGCGACGGAACCAGCGTGAACGGCTGGGCCGGATCGCGGGAGACCACCGTCGTCATGGGATCACCGGGCTTGTTTCCGGGCGCGACTCGGGCAGCACGGGAGGCTGGCCGACGCCGAGCAGCCCGTCGTAGACCGTGCGCACCATCGGTGCCGCCGCCTTGGCCCCAAGACCGGCCTGCTCCACCATGCCGACCGCGACGAAGCGGGCGTGGCCGTGCCCGTCGAGCGGGCCCCAGGATGCGAACCACGACGTGTCCTGCTTGCCGAACACCTCGGCGGTGCCGGTCTTACCGCCGATCTGCGTCTTGTAGGGCGCACCGTCGAAGGCGAGCGCCCCCGACACCGAGTGGTCGTGCGCGAAATGCAGCGCGTTCGAGAAGTGGCGGAGCAGGCTGGGACTCACCGGCAGGATGCCCTTGACGGCCGGCTTGATCGTCCGGACGACCCTGCCGTGCGGGTTGACGACCTTCCAGCCGAGCGTCGGCCGCCACAGTGTGCCACCGTTGATCATCGCCGAGTACGCAACGGCGAGTTGCAGCGGCGACAGTGTGGTCTCACCCTGGCCGATCGCCATGTCGGCGTTGTCGCCGGCCCGGTACCGCCAGCCGTCGGTGCAGTTCTCCCGAGCCAGCTTGGTCAGGTAGGCGCGCTGTGCCGGGTCGCGCTCCTGCGGAAACCCGCGTGCCGCGTCGGCGCAGTAGTGTTTGCGGTTCGCGCGCCAGCGGGCCAACCGTGACTCGCGATCTGCGTAGCCGCCCGCGGCCTGCTCGTCGCCAGGCAGGTCCACGCCGGGCGGTGTGCCCACACCGAACGCTGCGGCCATGTGCTGCAGGTATTCGTTCGGCTTCTTGCCTGCATCGGCACGGGCCTCGTCCGCGTAGTACTCGTTCGCCGCGAACGCATAGAACCACGTGTCGCACGAGATCTTCAGCGCCTCGGCCAACGTCAGCGGGTATCCCGGCGACTCGGACTCGAAGTTCGTCTTGACGCGGCCGTCGACCGACAGGGCAGGCGGGCAGGGGTATCGGCCGTCGAAGGTGGCCTCACCATGCGTGATGATCGACGAGGAACTGATCAGCTTGAACGTCGAACCAGGGGCGTACGCGCCAGCAATGGCCCGGCTCACCAGCGGGTCGTTCGCGCCGGGCGCGGTGAGCCGGCGGTAGTCCGCAACGGAGATGCCACCGACGAACAGCTGCGGGTCGTACGTCGGGTAGCTGGCGACGGCGAGGATGCGACCGGTATTCGGGTCCACGACGACGATCGCCGCGCCGGTGGCAGGCTTGCCGGCCTCGCGGGACTTGGCGATCTGCTCGCGGATCGCCTGCTCGGCCAGGCGTTGCACATCTCGGTCGATGCTGGTGATCAGCGTGCCGCCCGGTTGCGGCGCAACCTCCTGCGATGTCCCGACTGCATAGCCCCGGGGGTCGAGCTGCACAACCTGGGCGCCATCCGTACCCCGCAGTACGGAGTCGTACTCCTGCTCCAGGCCGGAGCGGCCGATCGTGTCGGCATCGTTCAGCTTCGGGTTGCGCTTTTCGTCCACTGCGCTCACCGCGCCGGTGTAGCCGAGTACGTGCGCGGCGAGCGCGCCGTCCGGGTAGTCGCGCACCGTCTCGGTGTCGACCTTGACGCCCGGGTACAGCTCGCGGTGCTCGGCGACGGCCAGCACGGCGGCCGTCGAGGCGTCGGCCTCCACCGGGACGGGCTGGAACGGCTCGCCGGTCCAGCACGGCGACGGGACATGGACGCCGCACGGGGTGATCTCCTGAGCGAGATCGTGCGGCGGCGTGCGCAGCAGGGTGGCCAGCCGGTTCAGCACGGCCGCGCCCTGGTCGGGCTGCTCCAGCAGGGTTTCCCGGTCGACGGTGATCACCTGGGCGGTGCGGTTCGTAACGAGTGGGCGACCCCGCGCGTCGAGGATCTGGCCACGCGGGGCGGGCACCGTGTACTCGCCGCGATGCAGCAGGCCGGCCGTCTGGGTCGGCTTGTGCGGATCGAGCACCTGGACGTAGTACAGCCGCCCGAACATGGTGAGGATCAGCGACGCGACGAGGACGGCGACGACCGTCAGCCGCCGGCTGCGCTGCTCAGCCATCGCCGGCCCCCCGCAGCATGTCCGCGCGCAGCAGCCGCCGCGTGAGCGGCACGGCGACCGCGGCGAGTACAAGGTTGCCGGCCAGCGACGGCAACAGCCCGTGTATCGCTCCGAGGGCGGTGCCGCCCGGCTCGCCCACCACGGTCAGCCCGAGCGTGGCGAGCGCATCCGCCAGGACGGCGGCGACGGCGGCCAGTAGCGCCTGCCCGGCTACATGCCGATGCGGCGCGGCGAGCAGGCCACAGCCCACCCCCACGCCCAGCCAGCACAGGGCGAACAGCCCGGCGGCGTGCGCCGAACCGAGATCAGCGGCAAGGCCGGTGACGAAGCCCAGGGACATGCCGGTGCCGGGGCCGGCCTCCAGGGCGACCGCGGCGACGAGCACCGCCGGCAGACTCAGCTGCGCGGTCAGGACCGCCGGGGCGACGAGAGTCGCCTGCAGCACCAGAGCGACGACGATGGCGGTGGCCGCGGCAGCAAGTCGCGCCGGTGTCATCGTGCTGCATCCGCCTGGGGCGCCGTCACGATCACGCCGACCAGGTCCAGCGCGGTAGGCGACACGGCGGGCCGCATGTGTGCGACGGTCGTGCCGTCGGCGGACGTCCGCACCGAGGTGACCACCCCGAGCGCGAGACCGGGCACGTACGTCGACTCGCGCGCCGGTCCGGTGAGCAGGGTGTCACCGACCGACAGCCGTGCTGCGGGATCCAACGGCGACACCCGAAACCCGCTTGTTCCCTGTCCGGTGGCCAGCGCGAGCTCGCCGGTGCGGGCGTCCCGTGCTCCGACGCCTGAGCCCGGATCGACGGCGAGCAGCACCATGCAGCTGGTCGCGCTCGTGTGCAGCACACGGCCGACGAGCCCCACTCCGTCTGTGACCGTCTGTCCATTGTGGACACCGTCGTGGCTGCCGACGTCGAGGGTGACCGTCCAGTCGAAGCCGGAGCCGGGCCCGAGCGCTATGACCCGTGCCGGCAGCGACGTGGTCGGCAGCCTGGACAGAGCTGCGTTCGTCGACGCGGCGCCGGCAACCTGCGCGAGGCGTGCCCGCAACTGTGCGTTCTCGCGGCGCAGCCGGGCGATCGAGTCCCGGTTGCTCGCCGCGTGCGGTACGCCCTGCACGAAGCGCCGCACGGGACCGAGCACGCCGTCCGTCCCGCGGTAGAGCGCGCCCAGCGCACCGCGGACTCCACCGTGCGCGCCACGCAATCCCGAGCCCGTCAGGTCGACCGTCAGGAACACCACGCCGACGGCGACGAGAACCGCGGCGGCCAGGCGCTGACGCCGGGTGAGGCGGCGTGCACGCTCGGGCCGGCGGGGAAGCGTCACCGCCGCCGGCCGTCCACGACGACCTTGTGCAGCTGCGCGAAGTGCTCGACCACCGTGCCGGTGCCGAGCACCACGGAGTCGAGTGGCCGCTCCGCTACGAGCACCGGGATACCCAACTCGTGCTGCAGCCGCGCGTCCAGGCCGCGCAGCAGCGCGCCACCACCGGTAAGTACAGCCCCCCTGGTGACCAGGTCGCCGGCGAGCTCAGGCGGGCAGCGATCGAGGGTGCCCTTCACCGCGGCCACGATGCGGGTGATCGGAGCGTCCATCGCCTTGCGCAGCTCGTCGCTTGCCACGGTGACGTTGCGCGGCAGCCCAGTGCCGATCTCGCGGCCGCGGATCTCCGCACGCCTGGCCCCCGCGACGGGAAACGCCGAGCCGACCGCGATCTTTAGCTGCTCGGCCGTGCGCTCGCCGATCAACAGCCCGAACTCGGCGCGCACATGGTCGGCGATTGCCTCGTCGAGCGCGTTTCCCGCGACGCGAAGGCTGGTGGACGCGACGATGCCGCCCAGCGCGAGCACCGCGACCTCGGTCGTGCCGCCCCCGATGTCAATGACCATCGATCCGGACGGCTGGTTCACCGGCAGCCCGGCGCCGATCGCCGCCGCCATCGGCTCGGCGATGATGTGCACCCGGCGTGCCCCGGCCGCATACGCCGACTCGCTCACTGCCCGCTGCTCCACACCGGTGACGCCGGACGGTACGCACACCACGACGCGCGGCCCGGCCAAGACCGACGGGCGGCGGAGCACCTTGCGCACGAAGAAGCGCAGCATCTCGGCCGTCGCGTCGTAGTCGGCGACCACGCCGTCCCGCAACGGTTTGACGGCTCGGATGTTGCCGGGTGTGCGGCCGATCATCTGCTTGGCGTCCACCCCGACGGCCACGACCGCATTGGTATCCGTGTCGACGGCGACCACCGAAGGCTCGTTCAGCAGGATTCCGCGTCCGCGCGCGTACACCAGCGTGTTCGCAGTCCCGAGATCGACCGCGAGATCGCTACCGAGCACGCGCACACGCTGCCTACGGGAGAGCAGCGCGAGCGGGGGGAATGCCACGGCCGGAACGCCTTTCCGTAAGGGGGAAGCTGCGTGGCGATCGTATGGTCGCCGCCGCTTCTGACCCGGTTGCGACGCGCGGTTGTACGGTTACTCGCGTCGCATCGATGCGACCACGTACTCGGCGCTGGCCCGGAACGCCGCCCGGTCCTCGTTGACTTCTTCGAGGCGTTCGAGCAGACGAGAGCGCAGGGCCTCGCGCTGGCCGACCTTGTCGAGCACGGCGTTGCCGGCCACCGCGAGCGGATGCGCGCGCTCGGTGCGGTCGAGATACGCCTGCGGCGACGAGGCGGTGAACGCGAGGCTGTGCTGCGCAACGCTCACCCGGAACCCGTGGGTGCCGAAGAGGTCAGCGAGCGCGGCCTGATCGTGCCAGGCGAACGGCGCCGGCCCGGCCGGCGTGCGGAGCGCCTGCCGGACGGCGTCGGCAACGAGGCTGGTCACCCGGATCATTCCGCCCTCCGGCGCCCACGCGCTCAGCACGATGCGCCCTGCTGGGCCGACCACCCGAGCGAGCTCGGCCGCGGCTGCCTCGGGGTCCGGCGCAAAGATCACGCCGAATACCGACACGGCGGCGTCGACGCTGGCATCGTCGAGCGGCAGGGCGGCCGCATCGCCAAGGACGAAGCGAGCCGCCAATCCCGCGGCGGCGGCGTTCTGCCGAGCGACCTCGAGCAGCCGGACAGCCGGGTCGACGCCGATCACCTCAGCTCCGGCGCGGGCGGCGAGCAGCGACACATTGCCGCTGCCGCAGCCCACGTCGACGACTCGCTCGCCCGCCTGCACATCTGCCGCAGCCATGGCCGCCACCGCCGCCGGCAGCAGCTCGGGAGCTATCTCCTCGTAGTGCCCCAGAGCCCAGTCGAGCGGCGCGCCCATGTGGTGAAGTATCGCGCCTACGGCCGGATAACAGCGGCGTACAGCGTCTGGTGGTACTGGGCCGTCGGGTCCGGCGGCGGCGACGACACGCACCACGTGAGGTAGAGGCGGCCCTGCGTCGCCGAGCTGCCCGTGGGAACGCCTCCTCGGCCTGAGGCACCGAACCGGGGCAAGCATCCCACATCTACCGTAAGTCGGGAAACCAGAGCTTTATCTCCCGATCTGCAGACTCGACCGAATCCGAACCGTGCACGACGTTCTGGACCACCCGAAGGCCCCAGTCGCGGCCGAGGTCGCCGCGGATGGTGCCCGCGGCCGCGGCAGTCGGGTCGGTGGCGCCGCCCAGGGCACGAAATCCCTCGACCACCCGCTCCCCCTCGGCCACGAACGCGACCACCGGGCCGGACGACATGAACTCGACGAGCGGTTCATAGAACGGTTTGCCTACGTGTTCGGCGTAGTGCTCGGCGAGCAACTCGGCGGTAGGCACCCGCATGTCGAGCGCGACGATGCGATAGCCCTTCGCCTCGACGCGCCGGATCACCTCGCCGGTGAGCCCGCGAGCCACGCCGTCCGGCTTGACGAGGACGAGGGTGCGCTCCTCACTCATGCCCGGCAGCCTCTCAGGACACGAGCATGCGTACGCCGCCGGGGGTGCCGACCAGCTCGTGGCGCAGGTTGAGCAGATACAGCCATACCCCCAGGAACAGCGCGCCCACCACGAAGAACGCATGCGTCCAGATGCCGATGAGCAGCAGCGGCATGTGCAGCGCCGAACCCAGGCCGATGCCCCAGCGGCGCCGCTGCACGGCCGCGGCGGCCACCAGTACGGCGGCGAACCCGAGTAGCAAGCCGGTCTTGACGCCGCCGAGTCCGCTTGTCAGGGCGAGGGCGCGCGGGACGAGCAGCACGCTGAACGCCTCGAGACATAGCACGGCGGCCAGCGCGCGGCGGGTGGCGCGGTCGACGCTCTCGCGACGCTGCTCGGCCTCGCTCGGCGTCATTTCGCTCCCAGCAGGGTGCGGGCCTCGCCGGCCGTGATCACCGATCCGGTAACGAGCACGCCCGCTCCGGCCAGCACGCCGTCGTCGCTCTCCTCGGAGAGACGCACAGCGGCCTCGATCGCGTCGTCCAGACGCGGCTCGACGGTGACCCGTGCCGCGCCGAAGACCTGCACCGCCAAGGCGCCCAGCTCGTCTGCGGGCAGCGCGCGCAGTGACGAGTTCTGCGTGACCACGACCTCGTCGAGGACCCGCTCGAGGATGCGCAGGATGCCCAGGGCGTCCTTGTCGCCCAGCATGCCGACCACTCCGACGAGGCGGCGAAAGTCGAACTCCTCGCCGAGCGCGGCCACGGTGGCGGCCGTGCCGTGCGGGTTGTGCGCCGCGTCGACGATCACGGTCGGTGCCACGCGCACCACCTCGAGTCGTCCCGGCGAGCGCACCGAGGCGAACACGTCGCGCACCGTCTCCAGGTCGAGCGGACCCGACGCCGCGCCGGCGCCGAAGAACGCCTCGACGGCGGCGAGTGCGAGCACCGCGTTCTGTGCCTGGAAGGCCCCGTGCAGCGGCAGCAACACCTCGTCGTAGACGCCGCCCAGCCCCTGCAGGGTCAGCACCTGTCCGCCGACGGCCACGCGCCGCTCGAGCACACCGAACTCGGCGCCTTCGCGGGCGACCGTCGCGTCGACCTCGGCAACCCGGCGTAGCAGCGGCGCCGCGGCGTCGTCCTGCTGCGCGGCAAGTATCGCGGTCGCTCCGGGCTTGATGATTCCCGCCTTCTCGGCGGCGATCTGCGCCCGGGTTGTGCCGAGCAGCTGCGTGTGGTCGAGGTCGACGGGGGTGACGACGGCAACCTCGGCGTCGATGACGTTCGTCGCGTCCCAGACGCCACCGAGGCCGACCTCGACCACGCCGACGTCGACCGGGGCGTCGGCGAAGATCGAGTACGCCAGCGCGACCATGACCTCGAAGAAGCTGAGCTTGACGTCGAACTGTCCGTCGACAAGGTCGAGGTAGGGCACCAGTTCCCGGTACGCCTCGACGAACGTGCGTGCGCTCACGGGCTCGCCGTCGACCACGATGCGCTCGGTGATCTGCGACAGGTGCGGGCTGGTGAACCGGCCGGTGCGCAACCCGAACCCGCGCAGCAGGTCGTCGATCATGCGGGCGGTGCTGGTTTTGCCGTTGGTGCCGGTGAGGTGGATCGAGCGGTACGCCCGCTGCGGATCGCCCAGCAAGTCAACGAGCGCGGCAATGCGCTCCTTGCTGGGGTTCATGCGGCCCTCGCCCCACCGGCTGGTGATGTCGAGTTCGGCCATGCGCAGCAGGTCGGCGTAGCGCTGCGCCTCGGTCACTGCCACGTCACCCGAGTCTACGGACGGGCCCCTCGGTGAATCGCGCAACCTGTGGCAGCGTGAGGCAGCCAAATGTTGCGCAATCCAACCCCGTCAGGACGGCAGGGTGGCCAGCGCGGCCTCGATGCGGGCTATGTCCGCTTCGGCGGCCGCCAGCCGGCCCCGGTGCTTCTCTACGACGGCAGCCGGCGCCCTCGCGACGAACGCCTCGTTCGCCAGCTTGGCCGCGTTGACCTCGCGCTCCTTGCCGGCTGCTAGAAGCTCCTTGGTAAGGCGAGCACGCTGCGCGGCCGCGTCGACGGAAAGGTCGAGCTCGACCGTGACACCGCCTGCGGTGGTGAGCGAGGCGGTCGCCGCGAAGCCCTGGTCCGGCTCTTTCAGCCGGGCCAGCGCGCGGATCTCCGTTTCCCGACCGGCCAGCCCGGCCAAGCGCGCGGGCACCGCGTCCGACGGCTTGACGCCCTGGTCGGAGCGGAACCTCCGCACGTCGCTCACCACGGCCTGGATGCCCGCCACCTCGGCCTCCGCGGCCGCGTCACGCCGCGCCGCGTCGGCCGCCGGCCACGGCACGATCATCACCGACTCCCCGCCGGTGAGCGCCGTCCACAGCGCCTCGGTGACGAACGGCATGATCGGGTGCAGCAGCCGCAGCAGGGCGTCGAACACCTCGCCCAGCACGCGCCGGGTGATGTCGGCACCCGCCCCGGCCAGGGAGATCTTGGCCAGCTCGAGGTACCAGTCGCACACCTCGTCCCACGCGAAGTGGTAGAGCAAGTCGGCGGCCTTGGCGAACTCGTAACGTTCATACAGGTCATCGACCTCGGCGATCACCGCCTGCAGCCGGGACACGATCCACGCGTCCACGCCAGCGAGATCACGCGGAAGCTCACCCGACACGGTCGCCCCGTTGAGCAGCGCGAACCGGCTCGCGTTCCACAGCTTGTTGCAGAAGTTGCGGGCGCCGGCTACCCACTCCTGCCCGACCGGCACGTCCGTGCCGGGGTTGGCGCCGCGGGTCATGGTGAAGCGCACCGCGTCGGTGCCGTAGGCATCCATCCAGTCGAGTGGGTCGACGGTGTTGCCTCTCGACTTGGACATCTTGCGCCCGAACTGATCGCGGATCAGTCCCGTCAGGACGACCGTGCGGAAGGGCACGTCGTCCATCGCATACCGGCCGAACATCATCATCCGCACGACCCAGAAGAACAGAATGTCGTAGCCGGTAAGGAGGACGTCGTTCGGGTAGAAGCGCTTGAGGTCGGCCGTCTCATCCGGCCAGCCCAGCGTCGAGAACGGGAACAACGCCGAGGAGAACCACGTGTCGAGCACGTCGGGGTCCTGCGTCCAGCCCGGCGGCGGCTCCTCGCCAGGACCCAGGCAGATCACATCGTCATCCGGTGAGTACCAGACGGGAATCTGGTGTCCCCACCACAGCTGCCGGCTGATGCACCAGTCGTGCATGCTGTCGACCCACTCGAAGTAGCGCGGCGCGAGGGAGGCCGGCTGGATCGTCGTCCTGCCGTCGCGGACCGCGTCGCCGGCTGCTTTGGCGAGCGATGCCACGCGCACGAACCACTGCAGTGACAGCCGCGGCTCGACCACCGTGTCACAGCGCGAGCAGTGCCCGACGGCGTGCCGGTACGGCCGCTTCTCCGCGACGATGCGCCGCTCCTCGCGAAGCGCCGCCACCACCGCACTGCGCGCCTCGAAGCGGTCGAGGCCCTCGAACGGTCCGGGCACGGTGATGTTTCCGCGCTCATCCATCATCACCACGCTCGGCAAGTGCTGTCGCTGGCCGATCTCGAAGTCGTTGGGGTCGTGCGCCGGGGTGACCTTCACGGCGCCGGTGCCGAACGTCGGGTCGACCTGCTCGTCGGCCACGATCGGGATGCGCCGGTTCGTCAGCGGCAGGGTGACCTGCTTGCCGATCAGGTGCCGATAGCGCTCGTCGTCGGGGTGCACGGCCACGGCGGTGTCGCCGAGCATCGTCTCGGCCCGCGTGGTGGCCACCACGACCGACTCGTCAGCGTCGCCGTAGCGGATCGAGACCAGTTCCCCGTCGTCCTCGGAGTGGTCGACCTCGATGTCGGAAAGCGCCGTCAAGCAGCGCGGGCACCAGTTGATGATCCGCTCGGCGCGGTAGATCAGATCGTCGTCGTAGAGCTTCTTGAAGATCGTGCGGACTGCCACCGACAGGCCGTGGTCCATCGTGAACCGCTCGCGGGTCCAGTCCACGCTGTCGCCGAGGCGGCGCATCTGCCCGAGGATCTTGCCGCCGTACTCCTCCTTCCAGGACCACACCTTGGCGACGAACAGCTCGCGGGTGTAGTCGTGCCTGCTCTTGCCCTCGGTCTCGGCGAGATGCCGTTCGACCAGGGTCTGCGTGGAGATGCCAGCGTGATCCATGCCGGGCAGCCACAGCGTCTCGAAGCCTTGCATCCGCTTGCGGCGGATGATCACGTCCATGAGCGTGTGGCCGAGCGCGTGCCCGATGTGCAGGCTGCCTGTGACATTCGGCGGCGGCAGCACCATCGCGAAGCGGGGCTTTGCGCTGTCGACGTCGGCGGTGAAGTAGCCACGCTCGACCCAGCGCTCGTACAGCGGTCCCTCGACCGCCGTCGGGTTGTACTGGGTGGACAGCGTTGTCTCGCTCACGCATGCATGGTACGGACGCGCCGATAACCGATTGCGATATGCGCTCGGCGGCCCATGATCGGGTTCATGACCGTGACCGCGACGACTGACCCGAGCCACATCGCCACGCTGCTGGACCGGCGGCTCGCCGCCGATCCGGTGCGCGGGACCGTCCTTGGCTCGATCCTCGCGGAATTGCGCATCGGACGAATCAGCGAGCCGTGGTGCGCGCAGCGCGAGCGCATGGACGCGCTCGTCGTTCGCTCGAGCCGCCCGTACCCTGCGCTGTTCACCGCAGGTTGGGATGGCGCCGACCTGGCGTCGGCGATCGAGCTGGTGGGTGGCTTGCCTGAGCTGGCCGGTGTGTCTGGGCCGGCGGACACCGTCGAGGTAGCCGTGGCAGCGCTCGCCGGTCATCGGGAGCAGCACCGCATCGGCATGCGGCTGTTCCGGCTGGACGAGCTGGTGCCGCCGGAAGGCGTCTTGGGTGAGGCACGGGCTGCGACGATCGCCGACCGTGGCCTGATCGTCCGCTGGTACCACGCCTTTGGCGCCGAAGCCGGAGCGCTCGGCGCGGATCTCGAGGAGGCGGCGGACCGCGCGCTCGACTCCGGGCGGGTGTGGCTGTGGTGCGTGGGCGGCAACCCCGTGTCGCTGGCCGCACGGCGGCAGCCGGAGGCAGGCAGTGCCCGCGTGGGGCCGGTGTACACACCGCCGGCCGAGCGAGGTCACGGTTACGGCTCCGCGATCACCGCGGTCGCGACGCAGGACATCCTGGACCTGGGCGCGATCCCGGTGCTGTTCACCGATCTCGCCAACCCGACGTCGAACAAGATCTATCAGCAGCTCGGCTACTACTCGGTCGAGGACCGCCTGCAGGTCACGTTCGCCTGAGCCGCCATCCCACGTTGTTCGACGCTCGGCGCGTCATGCGACGCCGACGGTCGAACAATGTGGCGGGGGCGGCGGGCGCTAAGGCGTGTCTGTCGGCACCATTACGAAGGTCACCCGGACGCGGCGCGCGCCCGGCGGGCGTTCGCTGGTCGCCGCGCGCGGGTATTTGTCGAGCAGCTCGTTCAATGCCGCCCCGAGTTCCTCGGCCTCGTTGTCCGTCAGCCAGCGGCCACCACCGGACAGCGTGGTGATGTCGCGCCAGCCTTCTTGATCGCGGTCGTCGCGGGCGAGCCAGTCGAGCAGATCGCGCTTGGCATGGTCGAGCAGCCGGGTCACCATCGCCGACTCCGCCGCGGCGGAGGCCCGCGGCTCCGCGGAATCGATCGTCATGCTCTCGCCAGCGGCTCGCCAGGGCCGTTCCCGTCCGTCGGTGGACGCCGGGGCGCGCTCGACGATCCCCCACCGTTCCAGAGCGCGCAGGTGGTAGCTCATAGCGCTGGGGGAAAGCCCCGCGATCTGCGCACACTCCGTAGCTGTCAGCTGGCGGCCGGCGAACAGCTCGTCTATCACGGCGAGCCGGGCCGGATGCGCCAGCGCCGTGATCGCACGCGGATCGGTGAGCACGACCTGCTTGCCCGCCCGCTTCGCCACGGCGCTCACCGTACGCGATCTGACCCTCTTGACGGCAGCATTCTGAAGGAATAACTTCACAGTCTGTCTTTCGCATTTGACCGCGATCTGTGGGTGAGCGTCATCGCCCGGGCGGTGTCGCTGCTCGGCGACGAGGTCGCGGTGATCGCCCTGACGCTGCGCCTGCACGACGCCGGCGGCGGCCCGGGTGCGGTTGCGGCGCTGCTCGTGGCGGGAATGCTGCCGCTCGTCGCGTTGGCCCCGCTGGCCGGACGGCTCGTCGATCGCTACGACAGCCGGCGGCTGCTGCTGTGGTCCGGGCTGGCGCAGGCGGGCGTGTGCGTCGTGCTGACCGGCATCCACGGGGTGCCGCTCACGCTCGCCCTGGTCGCGATACTCGGCGCCGGGCAGGCGGTGAACGGCGCAACCTGGCAGGCGCTGCTCCCCGCAATCGTGGACGCGGACAGGTTGCCCGCCGCGCTTGGCCTTTCGCAGGCGGCGCGCACCGTGGCGGGCATCGCCGCACCAGCCGTTGCCGGAGTGCTCACCGGCCGCTATGGCGCCGGCGTCCCGTTGCTGCTCGACGCGGCCACGTTCGTGGCGGTCGCCGTCGCCGGGCTGCTGGTGCGCACCAGGCGGGCGGCTTCGGTTGGAGGACCCATGCGCGGCGGCTACGCGATCGTGCGTGACGACGCGCTACTCGTGACGCTGCTCGCGCTGCTCGCCGGGTTCATCGTGCTCGGCGCGATGGTGAACGTCGTCGAGGTGTTCCTCGTCCGCGACACGCTTTCGGCGTCGTCGACGTGGTACGGCTTGGTGGGCGCTACCTGGGCGGCGGGCATGCTGGTCGGCTCGTTGCTCGGCGGACGGTGGCACGAGCAGCGCGCACTCGCGCGGGTGATCGTGTGCAACGCCACGCTGCTGTCGCTGGCGATCGCCGGCTATGCCGCGGTACCGGCCGTCGCCTGGCTGCTGCCCTTGGCGTTGGCGGGCGGTGCCGCGAACGGGCTGCTCAACCTCGGTGTCATGGCGATGACCCTGCTGCGCGCTCCCGAACAGGCGCGCGGGCGGATCGCTGCCACCGTCAACGCCGTCACGTCGGCGGCGCTGATCGGCGCGTACCTGCTGGGCGGCCTGCTCGCGACGGTCGCCACCCCGCGGCAGCTGTTCCTCGCATCCGGGCTGCTCGGACTGCTCGCGCCCATCGCCGTGGGCCGCCGCCTCACCCGCTCCGCGACGCATCAGCCGCAGCCTGCAGCACTGCCATCTCGCTGAGACTCCCTTCCCTGCGGGCGGCGCTAGGCGCCATCCTGGAAACCCACAGGGCAAGGGGGGCACATGATCAGCCAGAACGGTGGCGTTGTCGTCGCACGCGGCATCAGCCGCGTCTACGGTGAAGGCGACACCGCGGTCGCCGCACTGCGCGGGGTCGACGTAGACATTCCATTGGGTCGGCTCACCGCGGTGATGGGGCCTTCCGGCTCGGGCAAGTCGACGCTCATGCACATCCTGGCCGGCCTCGACAAGCCGACGTCCGGGTCGGTGTGCATCGACGGCACCGACCTCACCACGCTGGATGACACCGCGCTGACGAAGCTGCGCCGCAAGCACATCGGCTTCATCTTCCAGTTCTTCAACCTGCTTCCGATGCTCAGCGCCCGTGAGAACGTCCTGCTCCCGCTGACCATCGCCGGCGAGAAGCCCGATCGCCGGTGGTTCGATGACCTGGTGAGCCGGGTTGGGCTCGAGGATCGGCTGCGACATCGACCCGCGGAACTCTCGGGAGGACAGCAGCAGCGCGTCGCGATCGCCCGAGCACTGGTCTCCCGGCCTACGGTCGTGTTCGCCGACGAGCCAACTGGCAACCTCGACTCCACGACCAGCGGGGAGATCCTCGAGCTGATGCGGGCGTCGGTCGAGGAGTACGGCCAGACGATGGTGATGGTGACCCACGACGCCGAGGCGGCGGCCATGGCCGACCGGGTGCTGTTCCTCGCCGACGGGCGCATCGTCCAGGAGTTGCCGCGGTCGACCCGGCACGAGATCCTGGCCGCCATCGAGACGCTTACCCCGCGATGATCACCTTCGCGCTGCGGGGCCTGCTCGCCCGCAAGCTGCGTACCGTCCTCACCGCGCTGGGCGTGGTGCTCGGCGTCGCCCTCATGGCCGGAACGTTCGTACTCACCGACTCGATAGATGACGCGTTCCACTCGATCTTCAGCCAGACCTACCGCAATGCCGATGCGGCAATCACCGGGAAGTCGGCGTTCTCACTGAACGGCGGTAACGGCAGCACGCCACCGTCGTTCGACCAGTCGCTGCTCAGCACGGTGCGTGCCGTGCCTGACGTGGCCGCGGCGTCCGGCTTCGTCACGGGTGACACGCACCTGATCGGCAGCAACGGCAAGGCCATCTCGTTCGGTGGCGCGCCGAATCTCGGCTTCAGCGTCGATCCTGCACTGCCGGATCTCACCGTGTTGAGCCTCGTATCCGGTGCTTGGCCACACGCCGGCGAGGTCGTCGTGGACAAGACCACGGCGCGGCGCAAGCACCTCGCCGTCGGGCAGACCATCGGTGTGCAGGCACGCGGCCCCGCGGAGCGGATGCGCATCGCGGGCATCGTCAAGTTCGGTTCGGTGTCCTCGATCGGGGGCGCAACCCTCTCCGGCTTCGACCTCGGCACTGCTCAGCGGCTGTTCGGCAAACCGGGCCGGCTCGATCAGATCCTCATCGCCGGCAAGCCCGGCGTCTCGACAGCACAGCTGCTCGCCAGCGTTACGAAGGTGCTGCCGCCGAACACGCAGGTACGCTCCGGATCGGAGCAGGCCGCGAAGAACGCCTCCGATGCGTCCGGATTCATCTCCTTCCTCCGAACGCTGCTGCTGGCCTTCGGTGGCATCGCCCTCTTCGTCGGCTCGTTCGTGATCGCGAACTCGCTGTCGATCACGATCGCCCAGCGCACCAGGGAGTTCGCCACCCTGCGCACGCTGGGTGCCTCGCGCCGCCAAGTACTGCGCTCGGTCATCCTCGAGGCGCTGGCCATGGGTTTCGCCGCCTCCGTGATCGGCCTCTTCCTCGGGCTGGGGCTTGCCGTCGGGCTGTTCAAGATCTTCGACGCGGCCGGGCTGACGTTGCCGAACAACGGCCTGGTGTTCCGCACCCGCACGGTCGTGGTGGCACTGCTCGTCGGCACGGCGATCACCCTGCTCGCGAGCCTTCGGCCGGCCATGCGCGCAACCCGGGTACCCCCGATCGCCGCCGTCCGGGAGGGCGCCAAGCTGCCGCCCGGACGCCTCGCCCGCTTCCGCTGGCTGGGCGCCGCCCTGCTAGCACTGGTTGGCGTGGCGTTCCTGCTCATCGGCCTGTTCGTGCCCGGGCTGGGCACCGCAGGTGTGCTGACGTTCATGCTGGTCGGCGCGCTGCTCGCGTTCATCGGTGTCGCGATCTTCTCCGCGCAGTTGGTCCGGCCGCTCGCCGCGGCGGCCAACCCGGTCGCCCGCTGGGCGGTGATCGCGTTCTCGGCGGTAGTGTGGCCGCTGTTCTCGCTGCCGTTCTGGCTGCTGCGCTACGGCGCCTGGGGTCCGGGTCACGGTGGGCGCCGGCTCGCGGCGTTCGCTGGGGGCGCGGTGCTCAACCCGCTGCTGCTCGTCGTGGTGCTGGCGATGATGCTGCGCCGTGCCGTTACGGGGTGGCGCCCGGAGTGGCCGGCCGACTTCCCCGGCGTGCTGACCGAGCCGTCGGCCACCCGCATCGGCAACGAGAACAGTCAACGCGACCCGCAACGCACCGCTGCCACCGCGGCCGCACTCATGATCGGGCTGGCCTTGGTGACCCTCATGGCGGCGCTGGCTGCGGGCATCATCCGACCGTTCGAGGACGCCGTCGACAGGATCTTCGTCGCCGACTATGCGATCACCGCGCAGAACAACTTCGACCCCATCCCGACGACGGTGACAGCCGGCGTAGCCCGGGCGCCCGGTGTCGAGTCGATCGCCGGCGTCCGGATAGGCGACGGACGTGCGTTCGGCAAGCACATCCAGGTGACAGCGGTGGATCCGCAGGCCGGCGACGTGTTGCGCCTGGACTGGCGGCAGGGGTCGCAGGCGACGTTCGGCAGCCTAGGCGCGGACGGGGCGTTCACCACCGACAGCTATGCCAAGGACCACCACCTCGCGATCGGCTCGCCCTTGACGGTCGAGACGCCGACCGGCACGGTCCTCGACCTGCGCCTGGCCGGCACGTTCCACCCGCCCGCCGGCGGGTCGCCGTTCGGCGCTGTGACGATCTCGAGCGCGACGTTCGACCGCCACTACGAGCAGCCGAAAAACCTCTATTCGTTCGTGCGGATGCAGGGCGGGGTCAACGACACGAATACCGCAGCCCTGAACGCCGCGCTCGCCTCGTTCCCGAACGCCAAGGCCGTCACTCGCGCGCAGTTCAAGCACAACCAGAGCGCGGCGATCAAGAACATCCTCAACGTGTTGTACGTGCTGCTCGCGCTTTCCGTGGTCGTAAGCATCTTCGGCATCGTGAACGCCCTGGTCCTGACCGTGTTCGAGCGGACCCGCGAGCTGGGCATGATGCGCGCGATCGGCATGACGCGGCGCCAGACGCGGCGCATGATCCGGCACGAGAGCGTGGTGACCGCGCTGATCGGCGCCGTGCTGGGCATCGTTGTGGGCCTGCTGCTCGCCGGGCTGCTCACCGCCCGCCTCGACTTCATCGAGTTCGTGGTGCCGGTCTCGCAGCTCGTGCTGTTCGTGCTCATCGCGGTGGTGGTGGGAATCTTCGCCGCGGTGTTCCCAGCACGCCGTGCCGCCCGCCTAGACCCCCTAGCGGCACTGCATTACGAATAAGTGCGCCGGGGGTGTCTCCCGGCGGGCTCTTCGCGCAAGCGCTCATCGCCCGGTGGTCGCGTCCCTCTGGTCGCCTCCCAGCGGTGGCAGCGGGATTAAATCAAGCGCTCTTTTCGCGGCGCTCGCGCTTGGGCGCCTCACGCGGGACGAGCGTGGGGTACACGTGGTCGAGGACGGTCTCCCGGGTGATCAGCACCCGGGCCACGTCCTCGCGCGACGGCACTTCGTACATGACCGACAGGAGCACTTCCTCCATGATCG
>JBKOXO010000148.1:0-7538 GCA_046744105.1 Actinomycetota bacterium | reverse complement strand
GAAGCCGTACCGAGCAAACCCGTCGTGGTGGGCGGCAGGCGGCAGGGGTGGGATGTTGTCCGGTGCGACGGCCGTGGGTGCCCTGCTGCCACCCACACCGCTATTCCTCCTGCTCGTCAGCGATGGACATATCCGCGAAGTGGATCCGCCGAGCCGTGGGCGTGAACTCCAGGGCGGTGCGACACTGATCGGCGTGGTCTCGACAGGGACAGCGCCGACTCAGCGTTGAGGAGTTAGCCGGCACCGCGTGGCCTCGGCTGCGAGCTGACGATCGCGTGGATTTCCTGGGTCAGGTGATACACCGCACGGGTCAAGTCGGTGTTGGCCCCGAGTTCTTGCTCCTGTGCTACGAAATCGTGATCGGCCTTCGCTTGCTGGAACGCTGCTTGCCGGTTTTGGCCGATCATGACGAAGGTCGAGAGGAAGATCGCCTCAAGCGAGACGACAAGTGTCAATGTCGGCCAGGGCCTGTGCTCCACAACCAACATCCACACGGCAAAGATCACGATGTGCAGGTACACGAACCTCATCGATCCCGCGAACCGCGTGATTTGGTCGGCGAGCCTCAGCTGGGCGTCTTGAGCGCGCTTGTTGAATTCATCGACCACAGTCGGGTGATGCGGCATTGTCAGGTCGAGTCGGCTCGGTGACATGAACGGCTGCCTTTCTCGTCTGGGCGCTGACAAATCCAACGACAGGGACGGACATAGGTTAGGTCGACCGTCTGCCCGAGCGACGTCGATCCGACCTCGGCGACCGAAGCGTGGAGCAGGTCGTCTCCCACGCTGGTTGACGGGTCAAATCGTGATCGTCTCCGCTCCGTACAAACTATGCGATACCGCAAGCGGCGCAGGCGATTCCCTCGATCGCGACGTGGGTGGAGCCCGGCCGGGCGAAGCCGCACGGACCCACCATGGCCGGCGGCCACCTGCTCAACGCATACCGGAGCCAGCTGTCCGCTGACGGAGAGATCGCCGCGGACGGGATCGTCTTCGTCGGTGACGCCGTGCTCACCACGAATCGCGCCGCCGGCCGCGGCGTGTCGACCTTGCTCATGCAGGCCCAGCGCCTGCTGGCCTGGCCTGGACGAACGCGGCGCGACCTCGCCGCCGTCACGCACGACCTCGACCAGTCGTGCGAGGCGAACATGCGGCTCTGGTACGACGACCACGTCGCCTGGGGCCGGTCCGGACCCGGATTCCATCGCTGACGACCCCGACAGCCATGAGACGCTCGCCGCGTTGCGCGCCGCGCGTGATGCACTCGATCCGCAGGCTCGTCGACAGGTCCACATCGCATGCCTTCCGATGCGAGACCTCGACGAGAATGCTGCGATCGTCAACGCCCTGCAACGCCGGGCCGACGTCGTCGTTCAGAAGAGTCTCGCGGAAGGCTTCGGGCTCACCGTCGCCGAGGCCATGTGGAAAGCACGGCCCACCGTCGCGAGCCGGGTCGGCGGCATCCAGGACCAGATCGAATCGGATGTCTCAGGCGTGCTTGTCGAGCCGGACGACCTCGCACAGTTCGGTGCCCGCGTCACCACGTTGCTCACCGATACCGACGCCGCGGCCTCGATCGGCTCCGCGGCGCGAACCCGCGTCTGCCGCGAATACCTTGCGCCGCGCTATCTCGATCGCAGCTTCCGACTGCTCCTTGACCTGATGCGCGGCGGAGAGCCAGTCCCGGGCCATACCAGCACAGCTGACCTTGAGCCAACGTGATCACCACTCAATGACGCGATGAGCGCGGACCCGTCGGCGCTGCCAGCTCGCCGACCGACGCCCACACATGGCCGCAAGTCCGCGCGGATTCTGCGCTTGCCGAGGAACAACCAGCAGGTAGGTTCAGCAAATGGAGATCATCAATCTCGGAGAGGCGGACGGGCTGCCGCCGGTGGATTGGGCCGCCGTGGTCGAGAAGCTCGCTGCGGGTTCGACGCCGGCTCCGGACGCGGCGAACTCCCGCACGACGTGGCTGTCGACCATCAACGAGGACGGCAGACCGCATGTGACTGCCGTCGGTGCCCTCTGGATGGACGGCGCGTTCTGGTTCCAGACGGGTGCGGGTACGCGCAAGGGGCGCAATGTCGCGCGCGATCCGCGGTGTTCGGTCGCGGTGTCTATCCGCGACGCGGACGTGGTAATCGAGGGCGACGCGGCGCGGGTGACCGAGCCAGGCGCACTGGCGCGCATCGCTAAGGCGTGGGCGGACAGCGGTTGGCCGGCGGAGCCCGACGAGAGTGGGTCGGGCATCACTGCCCCGTTCAACGCGCCGTCGCAAGGGCCGCCACCGTGGAACGTGTATCGCATCGAGCCACGCTCGGCGACCGTGGTCTCGGCAACCGAGCCAGGCGGCCTGACCCGCTTTCGCTTCTGACGCTAACGTCGTCCTCGGTGGCGGCCGGTGAACACCGGGCGGTTGCGGCGCGCCTCACCGATGGGCGGCGCCTCGATCGTGCGCACGGGGGAGCCGACAGGTTAAGCGAATCGGTTGCTGCGATGTATTTCGATAGCATGCGTGCCCTCGGTGCAAGTTCGACAGCGGCTGCCGCGGCGTTCTCCAGGGCAGACAATGCCGAGCGCAAAGCGCTCATCGCGACGCGATCACGCGTCTTGATCGCCGCAACAAGATCGCGCCGCAACTCCTCACACACAAGCGAAGCGTAACGACGTCAATAACCGGCCACGCCGCTCCGAGAGGCGCCAGGCGGAACTGCTGCCCAACGTTTAGCTGCGCCGGGCAAGGTCGCGCCGTGTCGCCGTGGCGCGCCGAGTTTCGGATCGTCGCGTCGCCCGCTTCGGTAGCGTCGATCATCATGGAGTATCGACAACTCGGGCGCAGCGGCCTGATGGTCAGCGAGAGGCTACCGGTCTCGATCACCAGCTGCACGGCCTCAGCCTTGAACTGCGGGTAAACCTCCGGCGTCGCTCTGGCATAAACAGATCCTCTCAGTCGAGAGGCCCTGTCCAAGAGCGTTAGTACACCCCAACCTACGTAGTAACGGTGGCAGCCGCGTCGTCCACGATCCGCGCGCACTCTTCGCAGCGCTCCTGGTGCGGTGGCGGCGGCCACAGCTTGGACGGGTCGACCTGCACGATGCGCGCGCCACACACCGCCGCGCCGCCGTCCGGCGGCACCGCGTGCGCCGGTCCGGTCGGTGGCCCGGGTCGCCGAGGGTCGGGAGAGCCGCCCCGGATGGCCTCCGACGACGGAAGCTCGGTCGCCCACCCGAGCACGTAGGGGACGGTCATCGTCATGTGAGCACCGTAGCCTCTGCCACCTCAGAAGGCGACGACGTATGCGCGCTGTTATCGAGTCGCCAGCGCCGACCAGCGCGGCGAAACCCCGATGATCGGCAGCGCTCTCTTCTGCCTCGTGAGCGACGTCTCGCGCAGACCGAGACGTGTCCGAACCCCCGCTGAGTCCGGACGACCTTTGGATGCCTCGTCGGGTCCTGACCCATCGAACGGGGTATCCGAAGCGCTTCGCCGTCGCGCCCGATCGCCGCCGAACTGCGACTGTCGATGACTCAGCTTGCCGTGGCGTGGACGCTGCACCAGCCGGGCGTCTCGAGCGCGACCATAGGCGCGTCCCGGCCCGAGCAGGTTAGCGAGAACGCCGTGGCGAGTGGGGTCCGGCTCGATGACGATGTGTTGCGCCGCATCGACGACTTGCTCGACGACCTGGTCGAACGCGACCCCGTCAAGACCGCCCAAATGATGGCAGTCAAGCCCGCCTGGGCACGAACACCCGCCACCTGAGGCCTGGAGCGGAGGCCGACAACCACTGCGACTCCTTCGGCCGCGCGCTGTTCGGTGTTGTCGACCCAACCGATGACCAGCGGCACGCGATGCAGACTGCGAAATCGCTCGCGCACTGCGGCCTCGAACCGGCCGGCGCGAGCAGCACAGCGGGCAGACCCGGCGTCCTCGTCGACGAGCGCGCTACGGCAGTGCAGTCATTGCTGCGGCGAAGTCCGCCGGCGTGATTCTTGCTGTTCTGGTCGAGGCAAGCCGGCACGGTGGTTCAACCCAGCCTCGCGGCCTGCCGGCTCAGCGCGCCCACTACGCCGGGTCGCTGAGCCGCCAGACAAGTTCACCAGACCGTGCCCTGGCCGGCGGCTTCGGGCCTGGGATCAATTGGCCGGGACGATGATCATGCGAACGGCTGTTTCCTGGGGAGCGTTCGCGGGCATTGTCAGCACGACCCACCCACCCCTCGGGTCGTACGGGCCGGGCGCGGTCGGGGCGTAGATGGTGCGCACGCCGTTTTCGAGCGTGCTGTAGAGGCCGGGGTAGCCCTTGATGTACAACGGCGCAGCGTTTCCGGGCTTGGTGTCCGCCCCGCCGACGCCGACGAACACGCATTGTCCGTTCGTGAAGAACCAGACACCTGCCGGATTCTCCGACTTGCCGACCGGCGCGGTGGCATTCGCCGGGTAGTTCGGTGGAGTGCTGTGGTTGATGAGTTTCACCCGGTAGCTGGCGGGCTTCACCGGTACCGACGTGATCGGCGTCGTCTTTGCTGCCTCGGCGTGGCCGCGGTCGCCGGTGAGCAGATACGCGGTACGGAGCAGCCCGGGCGACGAGTCGCGTACGAACTGGTCAAAATCGCTGCCCAGCATGTCCATCCGCACGCCCGTTAGGACACCGCCTCGAACCAAAGGGTTGCACGGGCATCGTCGACCGAAAGTCTCGCCACCGGCGATCGCCCTCACGCTGTGCGTTTCACGCATCAGTTCGCCGCCGTTGATCCTGGGCCGCGATCCGTCCAAAATCGTGATCACCCACCCGAGCAGAGTTGATGGAGATCGGTCAGGTCAGCGGTGCGTTCGCGACTGCGAAGGGACGATTGTGAGCGAGTCTCAGCCGATGAGCAGTCAGATCGTGGTCGCCGGTGCGGGCTACGCCGGGCTGCATGTCGCCTTGCGTCTCACGACCAAGCTGCGCAACAACGCCGAGGTGGAGCTCATCCTGGTCGACCGGCACGACTATCACCAGGTGATTACGGAGCTGCCCAGGGTCGCTGGCGGCACCCGCGCGGCGGACGCGGTACGCATTCCGTTCCAGGACATCCTGGCCACGCGGGTCCGCTTCGTGCAGAGCGAGATCACTGGTTTCGATCTCGGCGGCCGGCGGCTCCTGACCGAGGCTGGGCCGATCGGCTGGAGGTGGCTGGTGCTGGCGCTCGGCAGCCGCCCCAACGACTTTGCCATCCCCGGCCTGGCGCAACGCACGTTGTCGCTGTACTCGGCCAGCGACGCCGAGCGGGTGTGGGCGGCGGTCAGCGAGGCGCTCACGGCTGCCGCGGCCGACACCGACCCCGAGCGGCAGCGCCGCCTGGCGACCGTGGTGGTCGGCGGTGGCGGCGCCACCGGAGTCGAGCTGGCCGGCGAGCTGGCCGAGATGCTGCCCGAGGTGGCCCGCCGCCACGGCATGGCGACCGACCGGCCCGCCGTGCACCTTGTCGAGGCAGGCCCCTCCATCCTGGCCGGCTCCTCGCCACAGCTGATCGACAAGGCCGCCAGAATCCTTGCTGACCTAGGCGTCCAGGTCCGCACTAACGCGACGATCGCCGCCGCCACGGAAGAGGGTTTCCGGCTTAGGGACGGCCAGCTGGTGGAGGGCGGCGTGTTCGTCTGGGCGGGTGGGGTGAAAGCACCCGAGCTCGTGGCCGATTCGGGGTTGCCGACCGGCCACAACGGGCGCGTCAAGGTCGACCGATACCTGCGCGTGCTGGACCGTCCGGAGATCTACGTCGCCGGTGACCTCGCTTCGGTGGTGGATCCGCGCTCCGGCCACGCGCTGCCCCCGCTGGCGCAGGTGGCGCTGGAGGAGGGCGAGACGGTGGCGCGCAACCTGGACGCGGAGCTCCGGGGCAGGCCGCTAGAGGAATTCACGTTCCACGACAAAGGGTTCGTCGTCTCGGTCGGTACCCGCCGCGGGGTGGCCGACATTGCCGGCATCACCAGCGGCGGGCGGCTGGCGCACCTGCTCAAAGACGCCATCGAGTGGGAGTACCGCGAGTCCGTCAAGCACCTGCGCGGCTGGGACCCACTAGCCCGCTGACTGCTGGGCCGGCGCGACGTTGTGGTTGAGGGCCAACCGGTTGTCGGGGTCGTAGGTGCGCTTGACGGCGGCCAGGCGGGCGTACGTGGCGGGCGGGTACGCCGCCGCCAGGTCCTCTGCCGTCGCCGAGCCTTGGAAGTTGACGTATGTCCCGGTGCCGTGGGCCGTGACGGTGCGCCATGGGACAAGCGCTTGCTCGACCTCGGCGTCGGTTGCCGCGTCGGGGAGCATCCGCATGCAGACGATCATCGCCTCCGCGTCGCGGTGGGCGAACGCCGTCGCATCGGCTGGCACCCGGCCGAACGCCCCGCCCAGGCTCCGCACCGCGATCGCCGTGGGGCCCGGAGCGGCGTGGACGCGGTCGATCGCCGTGATCACGGCTTCGTCGAGGGCCGGCACCAGCGTATTGCGTGCGACTACCCGGATGCCCGGTGGATGCTTGGCGTCCTCCAGGATCTCGGCGTATCGACGCTCCGAGATGATCGCCTCGGTCACCGTGCCCAGCTCGACCAGCGGCTCGATCGCGGCGTCGACGTCGGCCGTCGGGGTGTCGGGCTCGCCGGCGTAACACAGCAGCACCGTGGCAGAAGGTGGCGCGCCGGGTATCCGGGGCGCCAGCACCAGAGTGCTGGACAGCTCCTCAGGCGCGACCCGCATCGCGTCCCGCCACCGGCTGAGCAAGTCGGCTGCGTCGTCGAGCTGGTAGGCCACCGAACCGAAGTGCACGGTACTGACCGGCTGGGCGGCGAAGTCGAAGTCGACGACCACGCCGAAGTTGCCGCCGCCGCCACGCAGCGCCCAGAACAGGTCGGAGTGCTCGTCCTCTGACGTCGTGAGCAGCCGGCCGTCGGCCGTCACCACCCGCGCGCCGACCAGGTTGTCGATCGCCAAGCCGTGCCGGCGCACCATCCAGCCGACCCCGCCGCCCAGCGTGAGGCCGCCGACGCCGACGCTCGTGGTGTCGCCGGCGGTCAGGCCCCAGCCGTGCGGATCGAGCGCCGCGGCCACCCGGCCCCAGGTCGCGCCGCCGCCGACGCGCACGAGCCGGCGTTCCGCGTCGAGGACCTCGACGTCGTCAAGATGCGCCAGGTCGATCACCATCCCGCCGGTGTTGGTGCTGTGGCCGAGCAGACTGTGCCCACCCGACCGCACCGACACCGCCATGTCGTGCTGGGCGGCGTGAGTGAACGCAGCCGCCACGTCGTCTGGGTCGCGGGGCTGGACCACCACCGCCGGGGCGCCGGTCGCGAAGAACACCCGCGCCGCGGCGTCGTACCCGTCGTCCCCGGCTCGTAGGGCCTCAACGGCCAGGTCCGTCTGGTGCAGCCTCATCAATCTCTCCTCGGTCTTGGAATCGATGCTTCCGATCGTTCGGGAATCCGCGTCCGACCGCGTCGCCCCAGAGGTGTCTCTTCCAGCTACCGGCCGGGCGGGTGATCGGTACGGCGGCTACCGCCCTCGGAGTAGGCG
>JBKOXO010000064.1:0-8217 GCA_046744105.1 Actinomycetota bacterium | reverse complement strand
TAGCGATCGCACTCCGACCTCTCCCCGGGCCAGCTCCTCGATGCCCTGCACGGCGGCCGCCGCGGCCTGCACGGTCGTCAGGCACGGGATGCCCGCGGCCACCGCCGCGGTGCGGATCTCGTACCCGTCGATGCGCGGCCCAGAGTTGCCCCACGGGGTGTTCAGCACCAGGTCCACCTCTCCTGCGGTGATCTTCTCGACGATGTTGCCCGGCCCGTCGGAGAACTTGCCGACGACCTCGGCGTGCACGCCGTTGCGGCGCAGCACCTGCGCCGTACCGGACGTGGCGATGATCCGGAACCCCAGGTCGGACAGGCGCTTGACCGGGAAGATCGCGGCACGCTTGTCCCGGTTGGCCACCGAGACGAACACCGTGCCCTTGACCGGCAGCGACCCGTACGCCGCGGCCTGCGACTTGGCGAACGCGGTGCCGAACACCGCGTCGAATCCCATCACCTCGCCGGTGGACTTCATCTCCGGACCGAGCAGCGAGTCGACGTGCGCACCGTCCGCGCTGCGGAACCGGTGGAACGGCAGCACGGCCTCCTTGACCGCGATGGGCGCGTCGTCGGGCAGCGTGGCGCCGTCGCCGGTGCGCGGCAGCAGGCCCTCGTCGCGCAGCGCCGCGATCGTCGCGCCGAGCGCGATGCGTGCCGCCGCCTTGGCCAGCGGTACGGCCGTCGCCTTAGATACGAACGGCACGGTGCGGCTGGCCCGCGGGTTCGCCTCCAGCACGTACAGCACGTCACCGGCCAGCGCGTACTGGACGTTCAGCAGCCCGCGGACGCCGACACCGCGGGCGATCGCGAGCGTCGAGTCCCGGACGGCGCAGAGGTCGCGTGCCCCCAGCGTGATCGGCGGCAGCGCGCACGCCGAGTCGCCGGAGTGAATGCCCGCTTCCTCGATGTGCTCCATCACGCCGCCGACGTAGAGTTCATCGCCGTCGTACAGCGCGTCGACGTCGATCTCGATGGCGTCGTCAAGGAACCGGTCGACCAGCACAGGATGTTCCGGCGCGATCTCGGTGGCCCGCTCGATATAGGACGCGAGCGCGCCCTCGTCGTAGACGATCTCCATGCCGCGCCCGCCCAGCACGTACGACGGGCGCACGAGCACCGGATAGCCGATCGTGTCGGTGACCGCCTTGGCCTCGTCGAACGACGTCGCCGTGCCGAACTTGGGCGCCGGCAGGCCCGCCTCGCGCAGCAGCCGTCCGAACGCGCCGCGGTGCTCGGCCAGGTCGATCGCCTCGGGCTGGGTGCCCAGCAGCGGCACGCCGGCGTCCTTGAGCCGCTGGGCGAGGCCGAGCGGGGTCTGCCCGCCGAGCGTGCAGATCACACCGGCGACGGTCCCGCTCTCCTGCTCGGCGTGCACGACCTCGAGGACGTCCTCGAACGTCAGCGGCTCGAAATACAGCCGATCTGCGGTGTCGTAGTCGGTCGAGACGGTCTCCGGATTGCAGTTGACCATGACTGTCTCGTAGCCCGCATCCCGCAGCGCCATGACCGCGTGCACGCATGAGTAGTCGAACTCGATGCCCTGGCCGATGCGGTTCGGCCCGCTGCCGAGGATGATCACCTTCGGCTTGTCGGGTTGCGGGGCCACCTCGGTCTCCTCGTCGTAGGACGAGTAGTGGTACGGCGTGCGGGCGGCGAACTCGGCCGCGCAGGTGTCAACCGTCTTGTACACGGGACGGATACCGGCGCGCCGGCGCAGCAGCCGCACTCCGTCCTCGCCGGCAAGTTCCGGGCGCAGCGCGGCGAGTTGCCGATCGGAGATGCCGTGTCGTTTCGCCTTGCGCAGCAAGCCGGGCGTGAGCACCGGAGCCTCCACCAACTCGGTGCGCAACTCGACGGTATGGGCTATTTGATCGACGAACCACGCATCGATGCCAGACAGCTCGGCGACCGCGTCCACCGACCAGCCGCGGCGTAGTGCCTGCTCCACCCGGTAGAGGCGCCCGTCCGTTGGCGTGGCCACGGCGGCGCGCAGTTCCGCGTTGGACAGCGCCGGGTCGGGGCGGGTCCAGAAGCCCGCCTGCCTGGTCTCCAGCGAGCGCAGCGCCTTGCCCAGTGCCTCGGTGAAGTTGCGTCCGATCGCCATGACCTCGCCCACGCTCTTCATGTGCGTGGTGAGCACCGGGTCGGCGCCCGGGAACTTCTCGAATGCGAACCGCGGCACCTTGACGACGACGTAGTCCAGGGCCGGTTCGAACGCGGCCGGCGTCTCGAGCGTGATGTCGTTGGGGATCTCGTCGAGGGTGTAGCCGACCGCGAGCTTCGCGGCGATCTTCGCGATCGGGAACCCGGTCGCCTTGCTCGCCAGCGCGCTCGATCGGGACACGCGCGGGTTCATCTCGATCACGACGAGCCGCCCCATTGTGGGGTCGACGGCGAACTGGATGTTGCAGCCGCCGGTGTCGACACCGACGGCGCGCAGCACGGCGATGCCGACGTCGCGCATGTGCTGGTACTCGCGGTCGGTGAGCGTCATGGCTGGCGCGACGGTGATCGAGTCGCCGGTGTGTACGCCCATCGGGTCGACGTTCTCGATCGAGCACACCACCACGACGTTGTCGTGCTTGTCGCGCATCAGCTCAAGCTCGAACTCCTTCCAGCCGAGCACGCTCTCCTCCACGAGCACCTCGTGCACGGGGCTTGCGGCGAGGCCGCGGGCGACCATGGTCCGCACTTCGTCGGCGTTTCCGGCGAGGCCTGAACCGAGACCGCCCATGGTGAAGCTCGGCCGGACCACCACACGGTTGCCGATCGTGGCGGCGAACTCGGTGGCGTCGTCCACGGTGTGGCACACCTTCGACGCCGGGACCTCGGCGCCGACCGATCGCACGATCTCCTTGAACCGCTGGCGGTCCTCGCCGCGGGCGATGGCCTCGATGTCCGCGCCGATCAGCTCGATGCCGTAGCGCTCCAGCACGCCGCTGCTGTGTAGTGCCACCGCGAGGTTGAGGGCGGTCTGGCCCCCGAGCGTGGGGAGAAGAGCGTCGATCGGCTGCGGCGCCTTGCTCTCACTGGCGATCACCTTCTCGACGAACTCCGGAGTGAGCGGTTCTACATAAGTGGCGTCGGCGAACTCGGGGTCGGTCATGATCGTTGCCGGGTTGGAGTTGATCAGACTGACGCGGTATCCCTCGGCGCGCAGCACCCGGCACGCCTGGGTGCCGGAGTAGTCGAACTCGCAGGCCTGCCCGATGACGATCGGCCCGGAGCCGATGACCAGGATGTGGCTGATGTCGGTGCGTTTAGGCATCCGGCCCGCCCCCCAAGTTGTTCGACCCTCGGCGCGCTGGAGCGCGCCCGAGGTCGAACAACTTTGGAGAGGGGGGCTCCAGCAACTCGACGAAGCGGTCGAACAGGTAGGCCGCGTCGTGTGGGCCGGCCGCTGCCTCAGGGTGGTACTGCACGCTGAACGCCCTGACGTCACGGGCGTGCAGCCCCTCGACGACGTCGTCGTTCAGGCATACGTGGCTGACCTCGACCGTCCCGAAGTTGGTCTGCACCGCGCGATCGAGCGGGGCATCGACCGCGAACCCGTGGTTGTGCGCGGTGATCTCCACCTTGCCGGTGCGCCGATCCTGCACCGGCTGGTTGATGCCGCGGTGCCCGTAACCGAGCTTGTACGTGCCGAACCCGAACGCCCGGCCGAGCACCTGGCTGCCGAAGCAGATGCCGAAGGTCGGGATGCCGGACCGAAGCAGGTCACGAACCGTCTCGACCGCCTCGTCGGCAGTTGCGGGGTCGCCCGGCCCGTTGGCGAGAAACACCGCGTCGGCGCCGGTAGTGCGCACGTCGTCTGCCGACACGGTGCAGGGCAGCACATGTGTGGTGATCCCGCGCTGCGCCATCCGGTGCGGCGTCATCGCCTTGATGCCGTAGTCGAGGGCGGCCACCGTGAATCGGTGCTCGCCGATGGCCTCGACCGTGTAGGGCGTTTGGGTCGTCACCTCCGCCGACAGGTCGGCGCCCAGCATCGGCGGCGAGGCCAGCACCCGCTCGAGCAGTGCGTCGCGAGACGAAGTCGTGGAAATGCCGCAGCGCATGGCGCCGCGTTCCCGCAGGTGCCGGGTCAGCGCCCGGGTGTCGATACCGCTGATGCCGACGACCCCATGCGCGCGCAGTTCCTCGTCGAGGCTGCGCCGAGCACGCCACGACGACGTCCGCCGCGCCGGGTCGCGCACCACGTACCCCGCCACCCAGATGCGCCGCGACTCGGGGTCCTCGTCGTTGACGCCGGTGTTGCCGATGTGCGGCGCGGTCTGCACGACCACTTGCCGGTGGTAGGACGGGTCGGTCAGCGTCTCCTGGTAGCCGGTCATGCCGGTGGCGAAGACGGCCTCGCCGAACGTCTCGCCCGCCGTGCCGTAGGTCTCACCCGTGAACGTCCGCCCGTCCTCGAGAACCAAGATCGCGCTCATGCGGGCGCCCCGCTCAGCACCGCACCGTCACGTGTCGTGGCCCGACCGCGCAGGAACGTCGCCCGCACCCGTCCCGGCAGGGTGCGCCCGGCGAACGGCGTGTTCCGAGACTTTGACGCCAATCCGGCCGGCTCCACCGTCCACCGAGCCTCCGGGTCGACGAGCACCAGGTTGGCCGGCTCGCCGACCGCAACGGGCCGGCCTTGCTCAGCCAGGCTGCCGATTCGCGCCGGCGCCTCGCTCATGCGCGACGCGACGCCGCGCCAGTCCAGGCGACCGGCGAGCACCATCGTCTCGATCACCACCGACAGCGCCGTTTGCAGGCCGAGCATCCCTGGCAGCGCCGCGCCCCACTCGGTCTCCTTGTCCTCGGCGGCGTGCGGGGCATGATCGGTTGCCACGCAGTCGATCGTGCCGTCGGCCAGCGCTGCGCGCAGCGCCTCGACGTCGGCGGCGGTACGCAGCGGCGGGTTGACCTTGAACACCGGGTCGTACAACTCGGCAAGATCGTCGGTGAGTGCCAGGTGGTGCGGCGTCACCTCGGCAGTGACGTGCCAGCCTTTGCTCTTGGCCGACCGGATGATCTCGACCGAGCCCGCCGTCGACACGTGGCATACATGCAGCCGCGAGCCGACGTGCCCGGTGAGCAGCGCGTCGCGCGCGATGATCGCCTCCTCGGCAGCTGCCGGCCAGCCGGTAAGGCCGAGCCGGGCAGAGACGACGCCCTCGTTCAGCTGCGCGCCTTCCGTGAGGCGCGGCTCCTCGGCGTGCTGGGCGATGACCCCGTCGAACGCGCGCACGTACTCGAGCGCACGCCGCATCAACAGCGGATCGGCCACGCACGAGCCGTCGTCGCTGAACACCCGAACGTGTGCCGCCGAATCGGCCATCGCCCCGAGCTCAGCGAGTTGCCTGCCGCCGCGGCCGACGGTCACGGCGCCCATCGGGACCACGTCGACCAGCCCGCATTCGCGCCCGAGCCGCCAGACCTGTTCGACCACGCCGGCCGTGTCCGCTGCGGGCTCCGTGTTGGGCATCGCGAACACCACCGTGTACCCGCCGAGCGCCGCGGCAGCCGAGCCGCTCGCGACCGTCTCGGCGTCCTCGCGACCGGGCTCTCGCAGGTGCGTGTGCAGATCGACCAGCCCGGGCAGCAGCACGCAGCCGTCGCCGTCGACCACCTCGTCGCCGTCGAGGCCGGCGCCGATCGCGCTGATCACGCCACCGTCGAGCAGCACGTCGGTCGCGTCCTCGCCGTACGGCCGGACCCGGCGCAGCAGCACGCTCACTGTTCCGAGCCGCCCAGCAGCAGGTACAGCACAGCCATGCGCACGCTCACTCCGTTCGTCACCTGCTCGACGATCGTCGATCGCTTCGGGTCGTCGGCCACCTCCGCCGCGATCTCCATGCCGCGGTTCATCGGCCCCGGATGCATCACGATCGCGTCGCCGTCGAGCATGGCCATGCGCCGGGCGTCCAACCCGTAACGCCGCGCGTACTCGCGTGCCGACGGGAAGTACGACGCCGACATCCGCTCACGCTGGACGCGCAGCATCATCACCACGTCGCTTTTCGCCACCACCGCGTCCAGGTCGAAGCTGGTCGCCGCCGGCCAGGCCTCGACGCCCACCGGTAGCAGCGTCGGCGGGGCGACCAGGGCGACCTGGGCACCGAGTGTTGAGAGCAGGAGCACGTTCGAACGCGCTACCCGGGAGTGCAGCACGTCGCCCACGATCGCCACGCGCAGACCCGCCAGGTCACCCTCGCCGCCACGCAGCCGCCGCCGCATGGTGAACGCGTCGAGCAGCGCCTGCGTCGGATGCTCGTGGGTGCCGTCGCCGGCATTGATCACACTGCCGTGCACCCAGGCGGCGAGCCGGTGCGCGGCGCCGGAGTAGGAGTGACGCACCACCACGGCGTCGGCGCCCATTGCTTCCAGGGTGAGCGCGGTGTCCTTGAGCGATTCGCCCTTGGAGACGCTCGATCCGCGTGCCGAGAAGTTGACGACATCCGCGGACAGCCGCTTGGCGGCCAGCTCGAACGACGTCCGGGTGCGCGTCGAGTCCTCGTAGAAGAGGTTGACCACGGTTCGGCCCCGCAGCGGGGGCAGCTTCTTCACCTCGCGTCCTGCCAGCGCCCGGTCGAGCCGCTCGGCGGTATCGAGGATTTCGACGGCGGCGGCCCGGTCCAGGTCGCCGGCGGAGAGCAGGTGCCGAGCACTCATCGCGCGCCGTCCTCGATGAAGACCGCGTCAACGCCGTCCGTCGCGGCGAGCAGCACGCGCACGGACTGGGCGATCGCGGTCGGGACATTCTTGCCTACGTAATCCGCACGTATCGGTAACTGTCTGTGACCACGATCGACGAGTACGGCGAGTTGCACCGCGGCCGGGCGACCCAGGTCGCGGATCGCGTCGAGCGCTGCGCGGATCGTCCGCCCGGAGAAGAGGACGTCGTCGACCAAGATGACCAGAGCGTCAGTCACGCCCCCAGCTGGCTCGACGGTCTCGGCGAGCGGGCGGACCCCACGCAGGCGTAGGTCGTCGCGGTAGAGCGTGGTGTCCAGCGCGCCGACCGGGATCTGCGGCCCGTCGAACGCGGCGATGCGCGCCGCCAATCGGTGGGCGAGCGGGACCCCGCGGGTGGGAATTCCGACCAGCACAACGCGATGGTCGGCCTTCACGGTCCGCTCGATGATCTGGTGCGCCATCCGGTCGACGATGCGACCGACGTCGCGCGCGTCGAGAAGCGGCGAAGCTCCCTGGCCGGTGTCGAGCGCAGCGTTAGGCAAGTGTGACCTCCTTGTCCGCCTCACGGGACGGGCCCTTAAAGGATGTCGATCAGAAGGCAGTGTAACGTGCCGATTCCTGCGATGGCTTGTTGACTCGCCGGTCACTCTCGGTTACCGTCTCGATGGACCCATTCCGCCAAGCTGGCATGAACGAGGATGTTCTTATCGTGACCGTGGATAACGCACCAGATGAAGATGTGCCCAACCGCGAATACGCGAAGGCACTCGGGGCTCGCTTGCGCGCCATCCGCGCTCAGCAGCACCTGTCACTGCATGGGGTAGAGCGCAAGTCCGGTGGCCGGTGGAAGGCCGTCGTCGTCGGCTCGTACGAGCGCGGCGATCGCGCCGTTTCGGTACAGCGCCTCGCCGAGCTGGCCGAGTTCTACGGCGTTCCCGTCGGCGAGCTGCTGCCCAAGGAACATCCCCAGGTCACGTCCGGCCCGGGCCTGTCCAAGATCGTGCTCAACCTCGAGCGGCTGCAAGGCCTGGCCAGCGACGAGGCGAGCGCGCTTGCCCGGTTCGCCGCGGCTATTCAGCGCCAGCGCGGCGACTACGGCAACAAGGTGCTGTCCATCCGCAACGAGGACCTGCGCTCCCTCGCGATCATCTACGACACGTCGGTCGAGGGACTCACCGAGAAGCTGGTGCGCTGGCAGGTGCTGGCGCCGGACTCGCTCATCCTCGACGGCGAGCCCTAGGCCGCGGAGAGGATCAATCAGCACAGCCTCGACGGCGAGCCGTAGGCCGCGGAGAGCGAGCACATCGGCTTAGTCTCCAGGGGGAGCCGTAACCGCCGGCCGGTCGCGCAGCACCCGCGCCAGCACGCCGTTGACGAAGCGCGGCGACTCGTCCGTTGACAGTGTCTTGGCGAGCTCCACCGCCTCGTCGATCGCCACGGCATCCGGCACCTCGGGGCGCCACAACAACTCGAACACGCCGACCCGCAGCACGGCCCGGTCGACGCCCGGCATCCGCTCGACGGTCCAGCCCTCGGC
>JBKOXO010000215.1:0-11352 GCA_046744105.1 Actinomycetota bacterium | reverse complement strand
GTTCGCAACAATGCTCAGCTTCCACAACGCCATTGCTCGATACCTGTTCGCGCTAGGCCGCGAACGCGTACTGCCGAAAGGCTTGTCGCGGATCGGGGCCCGCACCGGCGGACCATTGGTCGGCTCGCTAGTCCAGTCCGTGTTCGCGGCCATCGTCGTCGTGATCTTCGCGCTTTCCCACGCCGATCCGCTGCTCAAGCTGTTCACCTGGCTCAGTGGCATGTCGGCGGTCGGTGTGATCCTCTTGATGGCCGGCACGTCCGCAGGAGTGGTGGGCTTCTTCCGCAAGCGGCGCAACGCTGAAGAGAACGCCTGGCAGCGGGCCATCGCCCCGACGCTCGCCACCATCGCCTTGATCGCGCTCGTCGTGCTACTGATCGCCAACTTCGACGCGCTGCTCGGCACCGACCCGAACTCGCCGCTGCGCTGGATCCTGCCGGCGATCGTGCTCGCGTGCGCGGTCGTGGGCGTCATCTGGGGCGCGATGCTGCGCAACAACCGACCCGACGTGTACGAGGGCATCGGCCGTGCGGCGACAGGCTTCCGCGAGGGTGACTTTGACGAGCCCTCAACCTTGGACCTGTCCGCACTGCACTGACGCCCGTTCGCAAGGGCTGGGTCGAGTTAGTGATCTTCTCTCACCGAAGCCGCGTGATCGCATCGTCAGCAGCGAACCGCTCCCGCTAACCAGCTAATCAGCGGCGAGGGTTTAACTGGTCCCGCGCATGCGCGAGGTAACGATAAGTGCGGGGCGACAGCTGATCCGCGGAGTAGTAGTGGCGCATGATGAGTTCGTGCAGGCCCGCGGCCGCGCACCACCCGATGCGCCCAGCTTGTGTAGCGCGGGTGTGCAGCGCTCCGCGCTGCAGGCACTTCCATATGTGGGTCGAGGCGCCGCTGCCGTCCAGAGTGTGGGTGGTCTGGGTGCGGACCGGCTCCAGTCCGCCGTTCCGGCGGATGATCAGTCTGGTGCCGTCGTGCAGCACGGCAATAGCGCGGAAGGGGGCTGGTCGCTGTATAGGTCCTCGGGCATCTGGAGCGGACCTTACCGGGATATCAAGTGTTGTCACTCCGAGGCCGACGTATGCAGCGGCTAGTGACATGCCCGGCTCTACTCGGTTAGAGAGATGCGTGCGTGGGTCGAACTTGCCCAGCTGACGTATTCGCGGGCAAGGTCGTACAGCGGGGTCACGAAACCGTATGGATCGGCGACCTCGGGGCGGTCCTTCTCCAGGCGGGCGGCAAAGCGCAACAGACCCTACGCGTCGGCGGGGCCGGGCTCGCGATAGAAGAAGACGACGACGTTCCGCCAACGGGAATTCGCCCTGAGCTTGTCGATCGGCCTGGTGACGTGCATGCCGGTGGACGACCAGCTGTAGCCTGTCGACGATCTCGCCGCGCAGCGTGTTCGGCTCCAGCGGGTCGGTATCTTGTCGCCCAGCAGCGGCTGACTCGACTCCGGCGCAATCATTCCGGCCCTTTCCGGATTCGATTTGGGCGAGGGCGAGTCTGCGTGGCCCGGAATCGTTGGTTCCACATAACGGGCCTTTGTCTGAGTGATTGCGTGGTCATAGTTGGAGATGGAGCAGCGACCCATCGAGCATGGCCAGTGGCCTGGGCTCGCCCGCAGCCGTCAGCCCTTTACACACAAGGGCGACGTCCGCGCGCGGCAAAGCCGGCCTCTCCCGCATGGACATAGGCGCACCGAAACCCTCCCCGGACCTTGTTGCTTGCGATCGCCCGGGACGGGGGCGCTAGCCGTCCCCTAGAGTGCACCGCGAGGGTGTCCCAGGCCGGATGTACCCCGTCCGCCTTCCAGCGTTGATGTTGGGGTGAGCCAACGCCGGGCCTGGGCACTCTCCTGACTTTGTCGCGATAGATGCCGTCCGAGCTAGGCATACGGTGGGGACACAGCCAAGGTAGCGCCTACGGCTAGGCCTCAACGCCCGTCTTGGCAGGAACGATCGAGCCCAGGATCGCTGCCACCGCGGCGCTCTGCGTGACGGAGCCGCTGGCGGCACTACTACCCGGCTGGGCAGGATGTTGCTGGAACGGCCCCGGCCACCGACCGCTCCAGGTGCGCACGCGTCTGGTGCGCTACTCAGGTGAGCGACGGACCGAGCCGACGCGATTCGTCACCAGGAGCTGCGCGCGCAGCTGAGTGATCTTTGACGGGTGTGGGATTAGATCGGACCGGCTCGGGCTCGCCGCGTGACGGCAAACGCTCGCACAGCCACGACCAGGGCAGAAATGTACCGGCCGGTGACGCGGGTACGAAGGTCCTCAGCGGATCGGCGTGCGGATGCGGAAGATCACGATCCGACTAGAGTTGCCGGGGTGACCGCCGCGAGTATGCCTACTGCGAAGCGCCGCTGGCTGGACGCACAGTGGGAGTTCGTGCGGCCGAATCTGCCGCCCGCGCCGGCCAGCGTGATCGACTTGGGTTGCGGTCCGTTCGGCGGATTCGTGCCGGCGCTGCGCGAGGCAGGCTACGAGGCGTGCGGTGTCGATGAAGAGGCGCCAGCCGAGCCGGGTTACTACCAGGTCGAGTTCGAGCGGTTCACGCCGTCGGAGCCCGCTGATGCCGTCATCGCTTCCACGTCGCTGCACCATACGGACGACCCCGACGTGGTCCTCGACCACGTGCGGGCCGCGCTGCGTCCCAACGGCACGCTCGTCGTCGTCGAATGGGACTGGCCGCGCTTCGATGAGCGCACCGCGCGTTGGTGCTTCGCCCGCATGGACGAGACGGCCGAGCCGGGCTGGCTGCAAAAGCACCGCGATCGGTGGCGGGAGTCGGGCCAGGCGTGGGCGAGCTACCTGGGCTCGTGGGCGACAGAGGAGGGACTGCATCCGGGTGACGTGCTGATCGCCGCGCTGACGCGGCAGTTCGACACCGTGCATCTCGCCAGCGGTCCTTACATCTTCGCGGATCTGGACGGCGTCTCGCTCGAGGACGAGAGCGCCGCTATCGACCGGGGCGAGCTGAACGCGACCGGCATCCAGTTCGTCGGGAAACGCCGCTAGACGACCTCGGGAACCGCTCGGTGTGGATGCGCTCGACCGGGATGCCGCGCCGTCGCAGGTGACGGCCGATGCTCACAACCATCCCGGGAGGTCCCGAGACGAAGTCGTCGGAGTGCTTGGTACGGCGTGGGGGAGCGCCGTCAGCGTATCCCCGTGTGGAGACGCGCCGTCACACCGGGCAGGAGCCGCGTCAGCGCAGCAGCGAGCCGACCTCGGCGCGCAGCCGGCTCATCCGCCGGGTGGCTTCCTCGCGCGATCCGTCCGCCACGACGACCTGGAGGTACGCCTTCAGCTTCGGCTCGGTGCCAGACGGGCGGAACACGACGCGCCCACCAGGCCAGGACAGCGTCAGCACGTCGGCAGCAGGCAGCCGATCGGTGAGAGCGACTGGCGTGCCGAGCAGGGTGGCCGGGGGAGCGGCCCTTAGCCGCGCCATCATCGCGCTGATCACACCGATGTCGTCGACGCGCACCGATACCTGGTCTGTGGTGTAGCGACCGTACTCGGCGGCCAGCTCGGTCAGCCGGTGTGGCAGCGACGATCCCTCGGAGCGCAGCAAGGCTGCGTACTCGGCGACTAGCAGTGCCGCCGAGATGCCGTCCTTGTCGCGAACCAGGCTGGGCGCGACCGCGTAGCCCAGCGCCTCCTCGTAGCCGTAGACCAGGTCCGGCGCGGCGCGCGTGATCCACTTGAAGCCGGTGAGCGTCTCGGCGTAGCCCACGCCGTGCCGCTGAGCGAGCGCCTCCAGCATGGTCGAGGACACGATTGTCGTCGCGTACGTGCCGCGAAGCCCCTTGCGCAGCAGCGCATCCGCGAGCAGCACGCCCACCTCGTCGCCGCGCAGGATCCGCCATACGCCGGAGTCCGGTACGGCGACGGCGCAGCGGTCGGCATCCGGGTCGTTGGCGAGGACGATGTCGGCGTCCCGCTCGGCAGCCAGCTTCAGCGCGAGGTCGAGTGCCCCCGGCTCTTCCGGGTTCGGGAACGCGACGGTCGGAAAGTCCGGGTCGGGCGCCGCCTGCTGCGGCACCTCGATCGGCGGGGCGAACCCGGCCCGGGCGAACACGCCCAGGAGCACTTCGCCGCCCACACCGTGCATCGCCGTATGGACGATGCGCAGCTCGCGTGGGCCGGCCTCGACCAAGCCGGCGACGGCGGCGACGTACGCGTCGACGAGCGAGTGGTCCAGCACCGTGTAGGCGTCCGACATCGGGATGGCGCAGGCGGGCCCGACGGCCTGGATCGCCGCCTCGATCTCGGTGTCGGCCGGCGGCACGATCTGGGCACCGTCGTCGGCGTACACCTTGTAGCCGTTGTCCTGCGGTGGATTGTGCGATGCGGTAACCATGATCCCGGCCGCCGCGCGCACATGCTGCACGGCGAACGCGAGCACCGGCGTGGGCAGCGGGCGGGGCAGCAGCCGGGCGTCGCACCCGCCTGCGGCGAGCACCGCCGCCGAGTCGCGGGCGAAGTCGGCCGAGCCGTGCCGCGCGTCGTACCCGATCACCACGGTCGCGCCGCCCCTCAGCCGGGACGCGATGCCGGCGGCGGTGCGGCGCACCACCGCGCGGTTCATGCCGTTGGGGCCGGCTCGCAACGGCCCGCGCAGTCCGGCGGTGCCGAACGTGAGCGGCGCGCGGAACCGGTCGCCGAGTTCGGCGACCTCGCCCGTGTCGAGCAGGGTCTGCAGTTCGGCCGCCGCGGCGTCGTCCACCTCGCCGGCGATCCAGGCCTCGACCGCCGCGCGGAGCTGCGTGTTCACAGCCGCTCGATCACCTTGCCGAGCAGCTGCCCCATACGGGTGGCCGCGGCCTGCCCGGCGGCGAGCACTTCCTCGTGGTCGAGCGGTTCGCCGAGGCCGGCCGCCAGGTTCGTGACGAGGGAGATGCCCAGCACCTCGCAGCCCTCGGCGTATGCGGCGATCGCCTCGAGCACCGTCGACATGCCGACGAGGTCGGCGCCCAGGGTCGCCAGCATCCGGATCTCGGCCGGCGTCTCGTACTGCGGCCCCGGCATGGCGGCGTAGACGCCATCGCTGATCGACGGGTCGACATCGCGGACCAGATCGCGCAGCCTGGCTGAGTACAGGTCGGTGAGGTCGACGAACCGGGGGCCGACGAGCGGCGTACGGCCTGTCATGTTGATGTGGTCGCTGATCAGCACCGGATCGCCGACCGACAGCCCGGCCCGCAGGCCGCCGCAGGCGTTGGTCAGAATGACCGTGCGGCACCCGGCGGCAGCTGCCGTCCGAACACTGTGCACCACGGTGTCGACGCCGCGTCCCTCGTAGAGGTGCGTCCTGCCGAGAAATGCCAGCACGCGCCTGCCGGCGACGTCCAGCGACCGGATGCGCCCGGCATGCCCTTCCACCATGGGCGGTGCGAAGCCGGGCAGGTCGGTCACCGGCAGCTCGTGCGTGGCAGTGCCCAGCGCGTCGACGGCCGGCACCCAGCCGGAGCCGAGCACGATCACGACGTCATGCCGGTCGATGCCAGTGCGTTCGGCCAGCGCCGCGGCGGCCGAGCGGGCCGCGTCCATCGGATCCGTCACGTCCGCGCAGCCTACGCGCCGTGCTTTCACTCGCGAGGTGTTCGACCCTCGGCGGGCTATGACGCGCCTCAGGTCGAACAACTCGCGGGGGAGGGCGGGGGAGGGAGGGGTTGGTGCCTACGGTCGAACGGGTCGGGTCATTACATCCGCGCGCCGCTGGCAGGGCATGCATAGCGCCGCCTGCGGCACGACCTCCAGCCGCTCGATCGGCAGTTGCACGCTGCAGTGCACACACCAGCCGTACGCCCCGGTGCGCATCCGGTCCAGCGCGGCCTCAACATCGGCGAGTGCGAGCTGCGCGCTGTGCATGACCGCCTCACGAACCTCCAGCTCCGGTTGGCTCATCGTGCCTGGCGCCGGCGTGGGTTCGGTCAGTTGGTCGATGCGAAACAGCCGTTGCTGGTCGAGCATGTGGCGCAGCATGGCGAGCTGCTCTCCGCGCAGTGCCACGGACTTGATCATGTGGAGTCCTCCTGCCGGGGATGGGATTGGAGCTAGACGTGCTCCCCGGCGGGCGGTCCTCGGTTGTGCTCGGCGCCATCTGGCGCGCTGCCCGGCCGCAGCGATCGCAGCGGCTCGGCACGCTCGGCGGTGCGGGACGTCCGGGTCGGCTGCTCCGCGGCCACTACCACGTCGAACCCGACCGGGTCGTGCATGCGCAGGAACGCGCTAGGCAGTTGGTGTCGGGCTGGCGTCACTGCCGCGTGGCCGTGGTCGCCGGACACCGCATGGGCGACCCCTGCCCCGAGCCCCAGCACGGCGCACAGGGCAAGCGCCAGGGCCGGAAGCCCGAGGCACACCATGGCGCGCAGTCGGCTGCGACGCCTGACGTCCATGCCCTTATTGACGCACGACTTAGGCGCGGCGTTGCAGATACCGGGCGTACTCTCAGACGACGCTCAGCCGATTTCCTCACAACCCGTACCCGTCAGCCCAAGCGGCTGGCACCCTGGCGGCATGAGCGACGCTTGCGAGGCGAATCACGAGCGCGCGGCTGCGGCGCCAAGGGGGACCAGGCGCGCTGAGTCCGGCTTCGAGATCGCTCCGACGTATGGGCCAGGTGACATCGACGACCGGCTAGCGGAACGCCTCGGCGCTCCTGGCGAATACCCGTTTACACGCGGCGTATATCCGACGATGTACACCCACCGTCCATGGACGATGCGCCAGTACGCGGGGTTCGGTACCGCTCGGGAGTCGAACGCGCGCTACCACCAGCTGCTGCGTGCCGGCACGACGGGTCTGTCGGTGGCATTCGACCTGCCGACGCAGATGGGCCTGGACAGTGACGCCCCGGCATCCTCCGGCGAGGTCGGCAAGGTGGGCGTCGCCATCGACTCGCTCGACGACATGCGCGTGCTCTTTGCCGGCATCCCGCTCGGCGAGGTGTCGACGTCGATGACGATCAACGCGCCGGCGTCCCTGCTCTTGCTGCTGTACCAGCTCGTGGCCGCTGAACAGGGGGTGCAGGGCTTCGACTTGAACGGCACGATCCAGAACGACGTGCTCAAGGAGTACATCGCGCGCGGCACCTACATCTACCCGCCGGCGGAGTCACTGCGGCTGATCACCGACACGTTCGCGTACTGCAAGGCGGAGATTCCGAAGTGGAACACGATCTCGATCTCCGGCTACCACATGGCCGAGGCGGGCGCCACGCCTGCGCAGGAGGTCGCGTTCACCCTCGCCGACGGCATCGCATACGTGGACGCTGCGGTGCGGGCAGGTCTTGCGGTTGACGACTTCGCGCCGCGGCTGGCGTTCTTCTTCGTGTCACGGACGACTTTCCTCGAGGAGGTGGCGAAATTCCGCGCGGCTCGGCGCATCTGGGCGCGCATCATGCGCGACCGGTTCGGGGCGACGAACCCCAGATCCCAGATGTTGCGCTTCCACACCCAGACCGCCGGAGTGCAGCTCACCGCCCAGCAGCCCGAGGTGAACCTCGTCCGGGTGGCGGTGCAGGCGCTCGCCGCCGTACTGGGGGGTACGCAGTCGCTGCACACGAACTCGTTCGACGAGGCGATCGCGCTGCCCACTGAGAAGGCCGCGCGGCTGGCGTTGCGTACGCAGCAGGTGCTCGCCTACGAGACCGACGTGACCGCCACCGTCGACCCGTTCGCGGGCTCCTATGCGGTCGAGTCGATGACCGACGCGGTCGAGGCGGCGGTTTGCGATCTGTTGAACCGCGTCGACGAGCTGGGCGGCGCCGTCGCGGCGATCGAGCAGGGCTTCCAGAAGCGCGAGATCGAGCGTTCGGCGTACGCGGTGGCACTGCAGATCGACGACGCCTCGCGCGTGGTGGTCGGCCTCAACCGGTTCGCCCTTGACGAGGAGGATGGCTACGAGCCGCTGCGCGTCGACCCGGCGATCGAGGATCAGCAGCGAGCGCGACTGGCCGGACTGCGAGCCGAGCGCGACAACGCCGCCGTCGACAAGGCGCTGGCCGCGGTGCGCGCCGCCGCCGCGAGCACCTCGGAGAACGTCCTGCACCCGATGAAGGACGCGCTGCGCGCCCGCGCCACGGTCGGCGAGGTGTGCGACGCACTGCGCGAGGTCTGGGGTACGTACCGGCCACCCGATACGTTCTGACTCGTGGGGCAGCTCGACGGTCGTCGCATCCTGATCACCGGCGTGAGCCGCCGGGCCGGCATCGCGTACACCCTGGCGGGACGGCTGGCCGACCAGGGCGCCCGGATGTTCGCCTCCGGCTGGGCGCCGCACGACGCCGAGCAACCGTGGGGCGCGGACGACGTCGAGCTGGCCGACGTGTCCCTGGATCTCGCCGACCGTGAAGCGCCGGCCCGACTGGTGGCCGCGGCACGCGCTGAGCTCGGCGGCATCGATGTGCTACTCGCCGTCCATGCACGCTCGTCGGCGCAGGGGCTGGCGGCGCTCACCGCCGCCGAACTGGACGTCACGTTCGCGGTGAACGCCCGCGCCACGCTGCTGCTGATCAAGGAGTTTGCCGCCCAGTTCGCCGGCGAGCACGGTCGGGTGATCACCTTTTCGTCCGGGCAGCACCGCGGGCCGATGCCGGATGAGTTGCCCTACATCGCGTCCAAGGCGGCGGTCCAGCAGCTGACGCCGTCGCTCGCTGTCGAGCTCGCGCCACGCGGCATCACGGTCAATTGCGTCAATCCTGGGCCGGTCGACACCGGCTATGCGGACGATGTGGCCCGGGCTGCCGTCGCGGCGGCCCATCCGCGGCGCAGATGGGGTACGCCGGAGGACATCGTTGCAGCGATCACCTGGCTGGCGTCGCCCGCGTCGGACTGGGTCACCGGGCAGACGATCGACGTCGATGGCGGCTGGTCGATCCGCACCTGATTCGCGCGAGCGCTCATCGCGCTGTTCGCGAGCGCTCATCGCTACCCTTCAAGGCGTGCACATCGACTTCAGCTCGTCGCAACGCACCAGCCTGGGCGTCGAGTGGGAGCTCGAGCTCGTCGACCTGGATACCCGGCAGTTGGTCAGCGCGTCCGACGACGTGCTCGCGGCGATCTCGCCGAACGGTGAGCACCCGAAGGCGAAGCACGAGCTGCTGCAGTCGTGCGTCGAGTTGATCACGGGCATCTGCCAGACGGTGGCCCAGGCACGCGAGGACCTCGCCGAGACGGTGGCCGAGGTGTCCAAGGCGGCGGCTGAGCGCAACCTAGGTCTGATGTGCTCGGGTTCGCATCCGATCACCGACTGGACGACGCAGCGCATCACGAACGACCCCCGCTACCAGGGCCTTGTCGAGCGCAATCAGTGGATGGCAAGGCAGCTGCAGATCTTCGGCGTGCACGTGCACTGCGGGGTTCGCTCGCCGGAGAAGGCGATTCCGATCGTGAACGCGCTGCTGGCGTACCTGCCGCACTTCCTTGCTCTGTCGGCGTCCAGTCCGTACTGGATCGGCTCGGACACCGGGCTGGCGTCCTACCGCAGCAAGGTGTTCGAGGCACTGCCTACAGCCGGGCTGCCTTATCAGCTGTCGGGATGGCACGCCTTCGAGAAGTACATGGAGGCGCTGATCTCATCGCACGCGATCCAGTCGATCCGCGAGGTGTGGTGGGACATCCGGCCCCATCCGGGTTTTGGCACGGTCGAGCTGCGCATCTGCGACGGTCTGCCCACCCTCGACGAGATCGGGTGCGTGGCGGCACTGGCGCAGTCTCTTATCGAGCGGTTCGACCGGCAGCTGGACCACGGCTACACGCTGCCCGAGCCGCGGCCGTGGCTGGTGCGCGAGAACAAGTGGCGCGCAGCGCGGTACGGCCTGGACGCCGAGATCGTCGTTGACAACTCCGGGCGCGTGCAGCCTGTCACGGACGCGATCGTCGACCTGGTCGAGGACCTGTTGCCGATTGCCCGCCGCCTTTACTGCGCCGAGGAGCTCGAGGCGATCCCACGGCTGATCGAGCGAGGTGCGAGCTACCAGCGCCAGCGCGCGGTCGCCGCTGCGCACCACGGCGATCTGGCGCCGGTCGTCGATTCGCTCATCGCCGAGATGCGTGACGGTCTCGCCCTGTGAGCGAGCATCGCAGGGTCGTCGCGTGGGGCCGAAAAGCAGGAGCGAGGAGCGCCCGTGCGAAGAGCAGTGCATCGTGAATCTTGACGAGCTGGTCGCGATCAGGCGGGACCTGCACGCGCACCCGGAGGTGGCGTTCGCCGAGTACCGGACGACACGGATGATCGTCTCCCGGCTGCGTGAGCTCGGGCTGCAATCGTATGTGCCGGCCAGCAGCACCGGTGTGCTCTGCGACATCGGCGTGGACGGTCCACTGGTGGCGCTGCGTGCCGACATCGACGCCCTGCCGATCGATGACGTCAAGAACGTCCCGTACCGGTCTACGGTTCCGGGGGCGTGTCACGCGTGCGGGCACGACGCGCACACAGCCATACTGCTCGGTACGGCTGCCGTGCTGGCTGACATGGATCTGCCGGGACGGGTACGGCTGATCTTCCAGCCAGCGGAGGAGCGGATCCCGGGCGGTGCGCCCGGCATGATCGCAGCAGGCGCAATGAAGGACGTCGAGGCCATCTTCGCCCTGCACTGCGACCCACGGGTGGACGTAGGACGGGTCGGACTGCACGTCGGCCCGATCACGGCGGCGTGCGACACCCTGGACGTGCGCGTGTTCGGCGACGGCGGACACACCGCACGTCCTCACCTGACCGCCGACGTCGTCTACGCCCTGGGGCGGCTGATAACCGAGCTGCCAGGGATGTTGAGCCGGCGCGTCGACCCGCGGGCCGCCCTGTCGCTGGTGTGGGGCAGTGTCACGGCGGGCAACGCGCCGAATGCGATCCCACGGGAGGGTTCGGTGCGGGGGACGCTGCGCATGCTCGACCACACGGCGTGGGAGGGCGCAGAGTCGCTCGTCCGCCGGCTCGTCGACGAGATCGTGCGCCCGACCGGAGCCCAGGCCACCACCTACTACGAGCGGGGCGTCCCGCCGGTGGTGAACGACGCGCGCGCCGTTGAGGTGCAGCGCGCCGCGGTGCTCGCCGTGATCGGGGCCGACGCGGTCGACGAGTCCGTGCAGAGCATGGGCGGGGAGGACTTCGCCTGGTACCTGGAGCACGCGTCGGGCGCCCTGGCCCGGCTCGGCGTACGCACTCCGGGGACTGCCACGTCCTACGACCTGCACCAGCCGACGTTCGATATCGACGAGGCGGCGCTCGCGATGGGCGTCCGGTTCATGGTGCAGACAGCGTTGACCGCCCTGGGTTGAGCGTTACTCGTCGACGGAACGGCACGGGCGGGTGCGCAGGTCGGCGACGTACTCGTCC
>JBKOXO010000028.1:0-11085 GCA_046744105.1 Actinomycetota bacterium | reverse complement strand
ATCCGCTGCTTCGGCTTCGCGCCGCTGCGGTTGCCGGCCGACCTCGACTTCATGTCGCTGTTCCACGGCATCGACGAGCGGGTGCCCATCGACGCGCTGCACTTCGGGGTGCGGGTGCTCGACCGGTTCTTGTCCAGCTGTTAGCGCCTGCCCGGTAATTCCTGCTGGTCGCGAGCGGCAGCCGGGCACGCGAGATGCGAGGCGGAGGAGGAGAGCTGTGGCACAGCCACTGCTGACGAAGACAACGAAGCAGATCGCGTGCCTGGCCGGCGTGCACCAGAGCGAGGAATTGCGGGGCAGGCGCTAGTGCTGCTCGACGAGGTCGCCGGGGCGTCGGCCGAGATCGCGCAGACGTCCGCGCGCGGCGGCAAGGTGACCCGGCTAGCTGCACTGTTGCGCCGGCTCGCGCCGGACGAGGCCGCCGTGGTCGCGTCGTGGCTGTCGGGTGAGCTGCCGCAGCGGCAGATCGGTGTCGGCTGGGCGTCGCTTCGCGACGTGGGGGAGCCGGCCGCCACGCCCAGCCTCACAGTCACCGGCGTCGACGCGACGTTCGCGCATCTGAAGGCGCTGTCCGGGCCGGGCTCCCAGGCCCGGCGTCGTGCGCTGGTCGGCGAACTGTTCGGCGCGGCAACGGCTCGCGAGCAGGAGTTCCTGCGCCGGCTGCTCAGCGGCGACCTGCGCCAGGGCGCCCTGGTGGGGGTGATGGCCGACGCGGTGGCTCGCGCGGTCGAGGTACCGGCGCCGGCGGTGCGCCGGGCGGCCATGCTGCGCGGTGACCTAGCGGCGGTTGCCGCGGCCGTGCTGCGCGACGGGCCAGCGGCGCTCGACGCGTTCCGGCTGCAGGTTGGGCGACCGGTCAACCCGATGCTGGCGCAGACCGCCGCCAGCACGGACGACGCGTTAGCCCGGCTCGGCGGCGAGGCCGTGTTCGAATGGAAGCTGGACGGAGCCCGCATCCAGGTGCACCGCGACGGCGCGGAGATAGGACTCTTCACCCGAACGCTGGACGACGTGACGGCACGGCTGCCGGAGGTCGTCGCCGTCATGCGGGCCCTGCCGGTCACCGCGCTCGTCGCCGACGGGGAGGCGATCGCGCTGCGCCCGGACGGGCGACCGCAGCCCTTCGCGGTCACCGCCTCGCGCGTGGGCAGCCGGCGCGACGTGGCCGGTGGGCAGGCCACGACGCCGATCACGCCGTTCCTGTTCGACGTGCTCCATGTCGACGGTGCCGACCTGCTCGACGAACCCACCTCGCGTCGCATCGCCGCTCTGGACGGCATCGTGCCAGAGCGCAACCGGGTGGGCCGTCTAGTCACCGGCGACCCGGCAGAGGCTGGTGAGTTCCTCGCCGGCACACTGCGCCGTGGCCACGAGGGCGTGCTGGTCAAGTCCTTGACCGCGCCTTACGAGGCCGGGCGGCGCGGGGCCGGGTGGCTCAAGGTCAAGCCGGTACACACCCTGGATCTGGTCGTGCTGGCGGTTGAGTGGGGATCCGGCAGGCGCAGGGGGTGGCTGTCGAACATTCATCTCGGTGCCCGCGACCCAGCGGCCGGGTTCGTCATGCTGGGCAAGACGTTCAAGGGCATGACCGACGAAATGCTGGCCTGGCAGACGAAGCGGTTCACTGAGCTCGCGGCCGGCCCGCTTTCCAATTGGGTGGTGCCGCTGCGGCCGGAGCAAGTTGTTGAGGTCGCGTTCGACGGGCTGCAACGCTCGCCGCGCTACCCCGGCGGGCTCGCGCTGCGTTTCGCCCGAGTCGTCCGCTACCGCGACGACAAGACCGCCGCCGAGGCCGACACAATCGACACCGTACGAGCGCTAGCTGGAGAGGCCGGGTAGTGGCAGGTGGCCAGGGGCGCGACGCCGGCGCAGCACGACGCGCCGCGTGCCGTCCGTGAAGCGCTGCACCCGGGCCAGTTCCCACCCCCCGAACTCGGCATGCAGGGCCAATCGCACCGCCGCTGAAGTCCGGCTTACATCCGCCGGAATCCGCAGCGGTGCGTACTCCCAGTCGGGATCGGTACTCGCCTCCTGGGCGGGGGTCGCCGTCATAGCAGGCCAGTAAACCCCTCGGGCGCGTCGATCTCCACCCTTCCGGCGTAATCGGCGAGCAACTGCCGCAGCCGGGTGCGGCGCGGTCGCGCGCCCACGTGGCGCACCGCCCGCGCCAGGGCGGGGCCTACGGCATGGACCACGGACAGGTGCCGCTGCGCCCGGGTCAGCGCGGTGTAGACGAGCGGGCGCGACAGCATTCCGCCCGCCTCGGGCGGCAGCACGACCACCACCGCCGGGAATTCCGACCCCTGCGCCCGATGCACGGTGATCGCCCAGCCGTGCAGCAGGTCGCCCAGGGCCTTGCCCTTCACTTCGGCCGGTCCGGAGGCGAACTCGACGGTGACGGCGCCGTCCGAATCCACCTCCGCCACGACGCCGACCTCGCCGTTGGCATAGCCGAACGGTTCGGCTTCCAGGTGGTTGGCCGTCGCCACGACACGGTCGCCCGGGTCGAAGCGGCTGCGCCCATCGCCGGGGTTGAGCCGCGCCTTGAGGGCGACGTTGAGCGCCTGTGTCCCCGCCGCGCCGCGGTGCACGGGGGTGACCACCTGCACCTGGTCGGCCGCGATGCCCAGTACCCGCGGAATGGAGTCGGTGACGAGCTGGACGACCCGGTGCGCCGCCTCAGCGGAGCCGCGCGCCGGAACGACGACCACCTCCCGGGTCGGGTCGACGACCGGCGGCAGCTCGCCGCCCCGCACGCTGGTTGCCAGCCGGGCGATGGCCCCGCCCTCGTGCTGCCGGTACAGCGTGCGGAGCTCGGTGACCGGGACCACGCCGGAGTCGATGAGCTCGCCGAGCATCCGGCCCGGGCCGATCGAGGGAAGCTGCGCGGCATCACCGACAAACACGAGGTGGGTGCCGTCGGCGCAGGCATCGAGCAGCGCCTCGGCCAGCTCGACATCAAGCATGGAGGTTTCGTCGACGACCACGACGTCCTCGTCGAGGGGCGCCTCGGCGTCGTGGGCGAACCCGCCGGCGAAGTCAAGCTCATCCCCGCGTTTGCGGCCCTGCGCGCCGAGAAGCCGGTGAATGGTCGACGCGGGGGAGTCGGTCAGCTCCTCGAGGCGCTTGGCGGCCCGCCCGGTGGGAGCGGCCAGCGCCACGGACTTCCGGGCCTTTGCGGCGAGCGAGACGACGGCCGCGACCGTGTGACTCTTGCCGGTCCCCGGCCCGCCCGTCAGCACGCTGACACCTGATCGGAGCGCGTGCTCGACGGCGGCGCGCTGGGTCTCGTCCAGGTCGGTCAGGTGCCGCGTGTCCGCCGGGATCGGCTCCGCCGTGGCAATGAGCCGGGCGATCGACTCCGCGATCGCGTCCTCGGCTTCGGCGTAGCGCGTGAGGGCCAGGTCCTCGTCGAAGCGGATCACTGTCGCTGCCTCGACCGCCGCCTCGACCGCCATCGCGGGATCGCCGACCCCGAATTCGGCCAGCGCGTCACGGACCGCGCCTGCAGGGGTCACCGTGTGCCCGTCCCGGGACTCGCGGGCGAGCACGTAGCCGACCAGCGCTCGCGCCCGCCGCGGATCGTCACGTCGCACGCCGGGTAGCGCCACACGGGCGACCCGGTCGGCATCGGCAGGCTGCACGCCCGGCACACTCAGCAGCACCCATGGGTCGTCGCGGACCAGTCGCGCAGCGGGCGGCCCGAACGCGTCCGCGACCCGGCCGGCCACCCGAGGGTCGAGCTCGGCCGGGACGAGCAGGTCCACGAGCTCGTAGACGGGCGCCGCCGCGAGGAACGCGGAGAGCAGCCGTCCGGCGCGCTGAGCGCCCACCTTGGGCAGTGCCAGCAAGCGCTCCGCCGTGACATCCGCAGGCCCCTCGATGCCGGCGTCTGGCAGTGCCGCGGTGAGCTTGCGACCCAGGCCCGGCCACAGGCCCGCGTCGCAGAACGCCGTGAAGACGGGATCTTTCATTTTGTTCGGCTCTTCGCTCGAGCGCTCATCACGGGGCTGAGCTGGGCATCTGCACTCCACGAAAGCGGTGCGCGCTTTCGCAGGGCCCGCGCAACAACGTGGCCCTAACGACCGTGCGATGCTCGCTCAGGGTATGTCCTCGGGGTAGCCGAGCAGCGGCGCTGACACGTCGTCGAGCGCCTGGCGGATCTCCATCGGCAGCTCGAGCTTCTCCGACGCAAGCGCCGCAGTGAGCTGGCCCAGGGTGCGCGCCCCCAGGATCGGCGCGGTGACGCCGGGCTGGTCGCGAACCCATGCGAGAGCCACAGCAATGGGTGACGTAGCTAGCCCCTCCGCGGCGGTCGCGACCGCTTCGACAATGCCCACGTCACGGTCGGTGGCGATATCGGCCAGGCCTCGGCCGTGGGCCGCCGCTCGCGAGTCTGCCGGCACGCCGCCGCGGTACTTGCCGGTCAGCACCCCGCCGCCCAACGGCGAGTAGGGCAGCACGCCGATGCCTAGCGCGCGGCACGCCGGGATGACCTCGCGCTCGACGCCGCGGTCCAGCAGTGAGTAACGCACCTGGTTGGCCACGATCGGGGCGCGTCCTGGCACGGCGCGCTGCCAGATCGCCGCGCGTGCCGTGCGCCAGCCGCAGTAGTTCGATACGCCGGCGTATCGTGCCTTGCCAGACGCGACCGCGGCGTCGAGCGCGGACAGCGTCTCGTCGAACGGCACCGTGTCGTCGATGTAGTGCACGTACCACAGGTCGACGTAGTCGGTGCCCAGCCGGCGCAGCGACTGGTCGAGCCGGCGTAACAGCTCACCGCGGGAGACGTTGACGATGCGGTCGGTCTCGGTACGGATGATGCCAGCCTTGGTGGCGATCACGACGTCCTCACGCGGCACGACGTCGGCGATCAACTGCCCGACGATCTGCTCGGAACGGCCGAACCCGTACGACACCGCCGTGTCGATCAGCGTCCCGCCCGCTTCCCGGAACGCCACGAGTTGGGCCGCCGCCTCGTCCGGATCGGTCTCCAGGCCCCAGGTCATCGTCCCGAGCCCGAGATGCGACACGCGAAGCCCGCTGTGCCCGACGCTGCGCTGCTGCATCGTTTCTCCCTGATCTTCGCGCGAGCGGTCACCGCTGGCGCGAGGGCTTGCCCGCCAGCGAGAACTTATCGGCGGCCCTCGTCCGGGAGTGCAGCGGGCCACGCTCTAGGGTGACGCGCGTGAAGTTGGGATTGAATCTCGGCTACTGGGGGATGGGCAACGACGCCGACAACCTCGCGTTGGCCCGCGAGGCCGACCGGCTCGGCTACGCCGTCGTGTGGGCCGCCGAGGCGTACGGATCGGACGCTGCGACGGTGCTCGCGTGGGTGGCCGCGCAGGCCAGTCGCGTTGACGTCGGCAGCGCGGTCATGCAGATCCCGGCTCGCACGCCGACGGCGACTGCGATGACCGCGGCCACGCTCGACACGCTGTCCGGCGGCCGGTTCCGCCTCGGGCTGGGGGTCTCGGGACCGCAGGTGTCCGAGGGCTGGTACGGGGTCCCGTTCGCCAAGCCGCTGGCTCGCACCCGCGAATACATCGACATCGTGCGCATGGCACTCGCCCGGGAATCGGTGCGTTATGCGGGCTCGACATACACGCTGCCGTTGCCGGACGGACCGGGGAAAGCGCTGCGGTTGACCGTTCATCCGGTGCGTGAGCACCTCCCGATCTACCTCGCCGCTGTCGGACCGAAGAATCTGGCACTCGCCGGTGAGATCGCAGACGGGTGGCTAGCGATCTTCTACGCACCCGACTACGCCGACGACCTGCTGCCGCATGTCGCCGCCGGCCGCGCCAAGGTCGGCAAGACCCTCGATGGCTTCGATGTGGTCGCCAACGCATCGATGTCGGTCGGCGACGATCTGGCCGCCGCCGCCGAACCGCTGCGTGCGATGGCCGCGCTCTACCTCGGCGGCATGGGCAGCCGCCAGCAGAACTTCTACAACGCGCTCGCGGTGCGGATGGGCTATGCGGACGCTGCCGCCGAGGTGCAGAACCGCTACCTGGCCAGCGCATACGAGGGTGCCGCCGCCGCCGTCCCGTTCGAGTTCATCGACCGGACGGCGCTGCTCGGACCGCCGGGGCGCATCGCCGAGCGGATGGCCGCCTTCGCTGCCTCGGGCGTTACGACCCTGGCGGTCACCCCGCTCGCCGCAACGCTCAAGGAACGGCTACGGGCACTGACCACGGCGGTGGCGGCGCTGCACATGTCCGGGGCGCAGTGACCGTGAGCGCCACGGCGCAGCCGCTGTTCACCTATGTCGCGGCCGCGTCCTCTGATCAGCACAACGTGAACCTCCTGCAGGCGATCGTCTACGGCATCGTGCAGGGGCTCACCGAGTTCCTGCCGATCTCGTCCACAGCCCACCTGCGCATCGTCCCGGCGTTGTTCCACTGGGACGATCCGGGGGCACCGTTCACCGCGGTGATCCAGCTCGGTACCACAGCAGCTGTGGTGGTGTACTTCTGGCGGGAGCTCCTCCAGGTCGGCGGTGCATGGATTCGCGGACTTGTCGACAAATCAGTGCGTGGCACGCTGGAGTACCGGATGGGCTGGTACCTGATCCTGGCGACGATCCCGGTGTCGATCTTCGGCGTGGCGTTCAGCCATCAGATCGAGACCGGCGCGCGCAACCTGTGGCTCATCTCGGTGACCATGATCGCGCTGGCGCTCGTGCTTGCCTGGGCCGAACGTGTCGGGACACGCAAGCGCAACGAGGAGGATCTGGGCGGCCGGGACGCCCTGGTGGTCGGCGGCGCGCAGGCGCTGTCGCTCATCCCGGGTGCATCGCGATCGGGCACCACGATCACCGCCGGACTGTTCCGCGGACTGGACCGCCCGACGGCAGCCCGGTTCTCGTTCCTTCTGTCCATACCGGCGGTTGTGCTCTCCGGGCTGTACGAGGCTCGCAAGATCGGCGACAAGGAAGGCGCCGGCGCCGGCTTGACCGGGGTGGCGCTCATTCTCTCGTTCATCGTGGGACTGGCCTCGATCGTGTGGTTGATGCGCTGGATCTCCCGGCACAGCACGTACCTGTTCGTCTGGTACCGGATCGGCCTTGGCCTGCTGCTGATCGGCCTGCTCAGCGCCGGCGTTATCTCGGCGACCTCGAGCTGATGTCCACGGTTGTGCTGGTGCGCCACGGGCTCACCGCGTTGACGGGCCCGGTACTCGCCGGGCGCAGCGCCGACGTCCATCTCGACGACCGTGGCCGGGCCCAGGCCGAGAATCTGGCGCGGCGCATGGCAGCGCTTCCCTTGGCGGCTGTGGTGACGAGCCCGCTGGAGCGCTGCGTCGAGACCGTTGACGCGATCGTGGCCGCACAGCAGGCCGCCCCACAGCGCCACGTCGACGAGCGGCTGATCGAGTGCGGATACGGCGACTGGACCGGCCGCGCGCTCAAGGAGCTGACACGCGACCCGCTGTGGAAGCTGGTGCAGATGCAGCCGTCGGCGGTGCGCTTCCCCAACGGTGAGTCGCTGTCCCAGGTCGCGGCCCGCGCGGTGCAGGCAGTGCGCGACTGGGACGCTCGCCTCGGCGCCGAGGCGCTGTGGGTGGCGTGCAGCCACGGCGACGTGATCAAGGCGGTGCTGGCCGACGCGCTGGGCCTGCACCTGGATCAGTTCCAACGGATCGTGGTCGATCCGTGCTCGACATCCATCGTCCGCTACACCGACAGCCGCCCGTATGTGATGCGAGTGAACGATATCGGCAGCGATCTGACGCCCTACATTCCGCCCAAACGCCGGCGGCGGAAGCAGCAGGATGCGACGCCTGGCGGCGGGTCTGGCCCGGGCGCGACCTGAGCGGAACCACTAGGCTCGATGGCGCGATGCCACGTCAGTTGTTCCTGTTCGACCGCCCGCGACGCTTCGTCACGGGCACCGTCGGCGAGCCCGGCGACCGCACGTTTTACCTGCAGGCGGCCGACTCGGCTCGGGTCGTCTCCGTGGCGCTGGAGAAGCAGCAGGTGGCGGTGCTGGCCGACCGCATCGAGCAACTGCTCGAAGAAGTGGTCGTACGCAGCGGAACGATCATCCCGTCAGGCGGGGAGCTCGACTCCGAGGCCCTCGAGCAGCCGATCGACGAGGAGTTCCGGGTCGGCGCCATGGCACTGGCGTGGGACAGCGAATCCGGCCTGGTGGTGATCGAAGCGCAGGCGCCGGCCGACGATACCGAGATCGCCCAGGAGACGCTGCTCGAGGACGTCGACGACGGGCCCGACGCGCTGCGGGTGCGCGTGGAGCCGGCGACAGCACGCGACTTCGTGATCCGGGCCCGCGCGGTGCTGGCCGCGGGCCGGCCGCCGTGTCCGCTGTGCGGCTTACCGCTCGATCCGAACGCCGGGCATATCTGCCCGCGACAGAACGGCTATCACCGCGGCAGCGCTCTCGAAGCATGACAGAGCTCACGCCCGCGCGGGAACTGCCGGTGGACGAGGCACTCGCGTTGCTGTGCGACGGCGAGCTGACCGTCGAAGGCCGGCTCGTCGAGGCGTCCAACGCCACGCTGTACTGCGCCGTAGCTGCCGGTGGGCTGCGCGCCGCCTGCGTGTACAAGCCCGTAGCCGGCGAGCGTCCGCTCTGGGACTTCCCGGACGGCACCCTGGCCGGGCGTGAGCAGGCCGCCTACGAGGTGTCGGCGGCCACCGGCTGGGAGATCGTGCCGCCCACCGTGTACCGCGAGGGCCCGCTCGGGCCGGGCATGGTGCAGCTGTGGATCGACGTCGACGAGGACGTCGATGTCGTGGCCCTGGTGCGGGCGTCGACCTCTGCGCAGTTGCGCCGGATCGCTGTGTTCGACGCAGTCGTGAACAACGCCGACCGCAAGGGCGGCCACTTGCTGCCCACCCGCGCCGGGCACATTTACGGCGTCGACCACGGCGTGACGTTCAACGTCGACCCGAAGTTGCGCACGCTGTTATGGCAATGGGCCGGCCGGCCGCTGACTGAGGACGCGCTTGACGTGCTGAGCAGGCTGCGCGCCGAGCTGGAGGGACCGCTCGGGCGCAGGTTGCATGGGCTGCTCACGCCCAGAGAGGTGCGCCGCACGATCCGCCGGGTGGATCACCTGCTCGCCGACGGCTGCCATCCGGTTCCCGACGGCGACTGGCCGGCAATACCGTGGCCGCCGATCTAGTGACTTGTCGCTTTGGCCGCGACGCGTGCCGGATAGGTTGACGGGTATGCAGTCGTGGCCAGCCTGCCCGGTGCCGGTGTTGCCGACGCCGCAGCGGCCGCACCGGCTGCGGCTGTACGACACGCCGAGCGGCGAGGTCCGCGAGATCGGGCGGCGCGGCACGGTGCGGCTCTACGTCTGCGGTATCACGCCGTACGACGCAACACACCTGGGCCACGCCGCGACCTACCTGGCCTTCGATTTGGCACAGCGCGTGTGGCGTGACGCCCGCAACGATGTGCGCTATGTGCAGAACGTGACCGACGTCGACGACCCATTGCTGGAGCGGGCGGCGCACACCCGCGAGAACTGGATGCATCTGGCCGAACGAGAGATCGCGCTGTACCGCGAGGACATGACCGCGCTGCGGGTGCTGCCGCCTGATGAGCTCGTAGGCGCGGTCGAGTCGGTCACCGAGATCACCAAGGCGATCGCCGAGCTGCTCGCTGCCGGGGCCGCGTATCACGTCGGCGACGACATCTACTACTCGATCGACGCGTCCGGGTGGTTCGGCTACGAGTCCCGGTACGACGACGCGACGATGTTGCAGCTGTTCGCCGAGCGGGGCGGCGACCCCGAGCATGCAGGCAAGCGGCATCCCCTCGACGCACTGCTGTGGCGTGGGCACCGCTACGGCGAGCCGTACTGGGACACCGAGCTCGGCCGTGGCCGGCCCGGCTGGCACATCGAGTGCTCGGTGATAGCGCTGAACCGCCTCGGGATGGGGTTCGACGTGCAGGGCGGCGGCAGCGACCTGATCTTCCCGCACCACGAGCACTCGGCGGCGCACGCCGAGGCGCTGACCGGCGAGCACCCGTTCGCCCAGCACTACATCCACACCGGCATGATCGGGCTCGACGGCGAGAAGATGAGCAAGTCCCGTGGCAACCTCGTGTTCGTCTCGAAGCTGCGCGGCGGCGGGGTCGACCCCATGGCGATCCGGCTCGCGCTGATGGACGGGCACTATCGGGCCGACCGCGAATGGACCGGCGGCCGGCTGCCCGGGGCCGAGACGCGCCTCGCGCACTGGCGGGCCGCCATGGCGCTGCCTTCCGGAGCGGACGCCCGTCGACTACTCGCCGAGGTCCGCGCGGCACTCGCCAACAATCTCGACACGGGCTCGGCGCTGTCGGCGGTGGACGCCTGGACGCAGGCCGCGCTCGCCGATCAGGGGCCGGACGACGACGCTCCGGCACTGGCTCGCAACGTCGTCGACGCGCTGCTCGGCATCGCGCTATGAGTGGTAGTTGCTGATCTCGACGAGGTTGCCGTCCGGGTCGCGGAGGTAGACGCTGTCGATCACGCCGCGGGCGCCGGTGCGGGTGACCGGTCCTCCGACGAGCGGCACGTCAAGGGTGCGCAGATGCGCGATCACCCGCGGCAGGGCAGTGGCGGCGATCAGGCAAATGTCCGCGCTGCCCGGCACGGGTCTCCTTGCGTGCGGCGGGAACTCTTGCCCGGCGACATGCAGGTTGATCTTGCTCTGGCCGAACTCGAGCGCGTGCCGGCCGTCTCCGAACTTGACCGGTGTCATGCCGAGGACCCGCCGGTAGAAGTCGATCGTGCGGTCGAGGTCGGCGACGGTAAGCACGAAGTGATCAAGGTGGCTGATCGCAACGGGGCCGAGCGCCAGCTGGCAGGCGGCCCAGACCACATCAGGCAATCGGCGGCGAGTACGGGTGAACAACTCGAGCAACGCCGGGCCGGCGCGGGCGGCCAATTCCGCGTTGTGCGCGACCACGTCAAGCTCGTTCGCAGCGGTGAGCACCAGGAAGTCCGCGGGGTCGATGTGGTGCCACTGCCCGGTGAAGCGGTCACGGAAGCGCACGAGACCCGGGCCGTCCAGGCCGGGGTAGGTGGCGTCGCGGTCACAGCTGGCGTAGCGGTACACGAGGC
>JBKOXO010000163.1:0-8666 GCA_046744105.1 Actinomycetota bacterium | reverse complement strand
AAACCAACAAGATCACACCGACCGACTAGATCCACGGATCCACAGGTTTTGACAATTGCTCGCGTCGGCATGCCTGTGCCGTCTGCCTTGAACGTTGTGCGCACCATCGTCTTACGGGCCGCCAGCGTGTCACCAAGTTCGACTCGAGTCGTGTGTGTCACGTTCGAACACCTCCGAGCTGCGTCTGCACCTAGACGAGCCACCCTCGCGTCTGTGACACCCACGATCACAAGCCCTCTCTGTCAAGCTCACCTGAGGCACCCGCCCCCTGACAATCACTGACCCGAGGGCGGGGATGGAGAGATTCCCCGAGATGACAAGCAAGGTGAGCACGTTGCTGCGGGCGCCCGGGGTCGAAGACCCTGGGCGGGTGGATGGCGCTGGAACGGAACGTTTTGATCCCGAGGTGCCCGAGCGGGCCCGGCGGCGGACGTTCACCGCGCAGTACAAGCTGGAGATTCTGGCCGCGTACGAGGCTGCACCGCAGGGTGAGAAAGGCGCGTTGCTGCGCCGTGAGGGCTTGTACTCCAGCCACATCGTGGAGTGGCGCCGGGCTCGCGACGCAGGCGCGCTGGCAGCGCTGGCCGTCCCACGCGGCCGCAAGGCGCGGGACAAGCGCGATGAGCGGATCGCGCGCCTGGAGGCTGAGAAGCAGCAACTGGAGCAGGAGCTGGCCAAGGCCCGCTTCGTGGTGGAGGTGCAGGCAAAACTGCACGCGCTCTTGGAGACGCTCTCCGAGAGCGCGGAGCCCGAGGACGGGTCGAGCAAGTGACCGATGCGGCGATCGCCGACATCGCCCCGAAGATCGGCGTGCGGGACGCGTGCGATGCCGTCGGCGTCGCCCAGGCCAGCTACTACCGCCGGCACCGGCAAAGCCCGGCACCGCCACGGCCGGCGCCGATTCCGCACCCGGACCGGCCGCAGCCCCGCGCCCTGGCCGAGGCCGAGCGGGCCGCGATCCTCACCGAGTTGCACAGCGAGCGGTTCGTCGACCTGTCGCCGACCGAAGTCTGGGCCACGCTGCTCGACGAAGGCCGCTACCTCGGCTCACTGTCCACCTTCTACCGGCTGCTGCGTGCCGCCGGGGAGAGCCGGGAGCGGCGGCGGCAGGCCACCCACCCGGCGACCGTGAAGCCGGAGCTGGTCGCCATGGCGCCGAACGAAGTGTGGTCGTGGGACATCACCAAGCTGCGCGGCCCGGTGAAGTGGACCTGGTACTACCTGTACGTGATCATCGACATCTTCTCCCGCTACGTGGTCGGCTGGATGGTCGCCAGTCGCGAGTCGGCCGCGCTGGCCGAGGTATTGATCCGTCAGACCTGCGCCAAGCAGGCGATCGGCCGCGACCAGCTGACCATCCACGCCGACCGCGGCTCCTCGATGACCTCCAGACCGGTGGCGTTCCTGCTCGCCGACCTCGGCATCACCCAGTCGCATTCCCGACCGCACGTCTCCGACGACAACCCATTCAGCGAGGCACAGTTCAAGACGTTGAAGTACCGGCCCGACTTCCCCGACCGGTTCGACTCGATCGAAGCCTCACGCCGGCACTGCCAGGTCTTCTTCCCTTGGTACAACGACGAGCATCGCCACACCGGGCTGGGCCTTCATACGCCCGCCGACGTCCACTACGGCACCGCCGCCATCACCCGCGAGAAACGAGCCGGCCTGCTCGACGCCGCCTACGCCGCACACCCGGAACGGTTCGTGCGCAAGCGACCCGAGCCGCCCAAGCTGACAGGCAACTCGTGGATCAACCGCCCCGACCAGCCAGAGGAGACTGCTCAGTAAATGCCAACCAATGGCGCCTCATTCAGGTTGACAGATTCCGAGGAGATACAGGTCGCACCGAGGGCTGCATGCACGACGGGCATCGGATGGTTGGCTGTCTTCGTCGGGCTGACTGTCAGAACTGTCTCGCCTTCTGTGCCTGACGGGCGTGCGTCTGTCCGTGCACCGCATGATCACTGCAGCGCGAGTGCAGATCATATCGAGTGCAGATCATATGAGGTGTGAGTCAGACAGTTTCGCGCAAAGAACCCGCCGGCGCCGGGTTAGTCAGGGCGACACAGCGGTCTCCGGACTCGCCATGAACTGCTCGATGGCCTTCTAGAGCTGAAGTCGCTCCTGCTGCTCGAGTTCAGCGACATCGACGGGCTCGATGAGTTCCGGGGCGTTGTTGCGGACGTTGCCGACCGCTTTGGAGACGGCGTAGGGCTCCAGGCGTGTCTCGGGGATGTGGTCGAGGATCTGCCGCGCGGTCTCGGGGTCTTCGCTGGAGCAGTCCAGCCACTGCTGCCACATCTCGCGCGGGACGATGACCGGGTTGCGGTCGTGGATCTGGCCGAGTAGGTCGGGGGCCTGCTGGGTGATGACGGTGCAGGTCCATAGCCATCGGTTGGGATCGTCGTCGGCCAGCGCTGGGTCGCGCCAGAGTTCGTAGAGCCCGGCCATGGCGAGCAGCTGTCCGTCCGGGTCGTGCAGGAAGTAGGGCACCTTGCCGTAGTCGGTCTTCTGCCATTCGTAGTAGCCCAGGGAGGGCAGTAAGCAGCGTCTGCGGGCCGCGGCGGATTTGAAGGCGCTCTTGCTGGTCACGGTCTCGATCCGGGCGTTGATCATCTTTAGCCCGCCGGTGCGTTCACGGGACCAGCTCGGTACGAGTCCCCATTGGACGTTTGCGCAGTTGCCGGACCAAGGGCGCGTGTTTCCCTTCGCCGTGCCGGTGCCGCAGCAGGATGGCTCGCACGGGATCGGTGGGGGCGACGTTCCACGACGGTGGCAGGTCGTCGCCAACCGTCTCCTCGACGTCGAATTCGTCAGTCAGGTCGGCGGTCGAGGCGACGTTGACCTAGCGACCACACATGCTGACCAGTGTCCTCGCTCGGTGTCGGGGTCGGCGCTGGCGCACAATCTGCGTTCATGCGATGGCTTGGCCGGCGACGTCGCAAGACCGCCGTGATCGGGACTGAGATGGCGGCGGCTGTTGCGGCAGAGAAGCGGCACCAGTTATCCCGCCATGGGTCCTCGCCGCTAGCGGGCGTCAGATACGAGCCGGCGGCAGGTGAGTACGACCTTTTTCGGTTCGTTGAGTCGGCAACCGATGACGTCATCGCGTCGATTGCTCTGGACGCGGTTGAACTTCGTGGGCAAGGACTCTCAGACTTCCGTGACGCGCTTACTCAGGAGGATCTCTACGCGCTCCTCACGTTCGCTCGGCGGGCCGCCGTGCGCGTGCTTCGCGGTCGCACCGATCAACTGACCGCCGGCTGCGCGGCAGCGGGACTCGTTGACCTCGCAAGAGTCGATTGGCGTGATGCCGCGGTTGCGGTCGGCCTGCTGGCCTGCGCCGCGAATCGCACGCACACGACCCTCCGGGCGCCGCTGCAGGCTGCGCTGGCGATCGCCGAGCCGGACACGCAAAGGCTTCTGCAGCAGTACGCGAAGTCCGACTCCGACGGCTTCGCTGTCGCCGGATATCGCGAGATCGCAACATCCACGGGACCTGCCTTGGCTGAGGACTATGGGGAGCCGTTCGACCCAACCTTCGATCTGCTCGCCGTCGCGAATTCGGTGGTCGACGCTTTCGAGGGCGACCGTTACCGAGTCACCGGGATCACGACGGGCACCGACATCGCCCCGGTCTGGCTTCCATCCGAAGATCCGCAAATGGTGGAACAGGCTCGGCAGAGTATCCGCGCATGCCTGAGCATCTCGGCGGCTCCGCGCGCACAAGCGACGACGGTGTTCCCGGCACAGATGTTGCTCGCGCACGTGGCCGAATGCGCGGCAACGCAGGACGCGGAGCTCCTCATGAAGGCAGCCAAGCGGCCCGCCACGTCAGACATTGCGGTGCTTGCTGTCAGCCACGACAGCGTTTGTGTCGAAGTCATCGCCCGATCCACGGTTAAGGACGTCGCGCCCATCGAGTCAGCTGCGAGCATCGAGCGTTTCAGGGAGCCGATTGCACGTGTTCTGTTCGACCACGTAAATGGTGGCTGACCCGGGACACGCTGGCCCGGGGCTCACCGGGTGAGCTGGTTGGTCTGTTCGCGGATCATGCGGCGGAGGCTGGTTCGTGCCGCTGCCAGATCCTCCTCGGTGGCGTCTAACGCGGCCTGTAGCGCGTCACGTTCGGCGGTCAGGGTGCGGTTCTCGTTCTGGATTTGTTCGTTGGCGGAGGTGAGTTCGTCGATCCGTGCGCGCAGGTGATGGGTGGATTCCTGATCGAGTTGGCGGCCGAGGTTGTTGCGCAGCGCGTGTTTGAGGCGGGCGATCTCGGCGCGCAGGACACGGTTGTTCTGTCGGGACAGTTCGAGGTCGATGCGCAGGCTGGCCGCACTGGTGCGCGCGCCAACAGCGGTCTCACGGGCCGGGGCGCTGGCCTGGAACGCCTGCGCGGCTTGGATGTAGTCGCGGATGCCATCGGCGTAGACGAGCCAAGTGGACACGCCAGCGGCCTTCGCGACGGCGCTGAACGTGATCGGGGCATCGCCGAGTTTCATCTGGTCTACCACGGTCTTCACCTGGGCGCGTTTGCGTTGCGAGTCGCGGCGGCGGGCCTGCAGCAGAACCTCGGCCGGCGTGCGAGCGCCGCTCATGTCCGACCGTTGTTTGTGACCCGCAGGGGCAGCAGCGGCCGATCGCCAGCTCGCGCCTTGCGCAGCACCGCTGATGCCTCGCTGATTCGGCCCCGCTCCTTCTCGCTGAGCGTGTTCAGCTTGTCGGTCATCACCTGAAGCACGTGGGTGAACGCGTCGATTTGCGCTGTGAGGTTGTCCACCACAAAGTCGGCGACGTCCATCGCTTGGGCTGTTTCCCGGTCTGCGCGCAGCGCGTTGAGGTGCTCCTCGATCGCGGGGATGTAGGACGGGTCCGGGCGGTAGAAGCCGCAGCCGGCGCACTGGAACCGGACCGGGCAGGACTTCCCACCGGCCTTGACGTTGGACGGTTCGATGCAGTTGCCGAACGGCACCGCAACCGAACGCGCCTCATAGGTTGCCGGTGTCGCCATAGGCGCCGCCTGGCCGGCACGGTCGACCACGAACGACGCCAACGTTGCGACAGCGTCGCGCTTCCGCTTTGCGGTGACCTGGTAGTAGCCCATAGTGGTGTTGATGTGCCGGTGATCCATGAGCTCGCGCAGCACGTCGACGGGAACTCCAGCATTGGCGTGACGCTGCGCGTAGGTGTGCCGAAACGCATACGGGTAGACACGGGAGCGGTCGAACTGGACCGGGTCGCCGTTCTCATCGACGGTGTCGGAATCGAGCCGGTCCAGCTGATCGACCCACTGACGGATCGCCTCGCCGAGATTTTGCGGGCGCAGGAACGGGGTCTGGGCCACCTCGGACTTCGCCGGGAACAGGTAATCGCGGCTCCTGGTCGGTGCGGGCAGTTCCGGACGGATCTGCTGCCAGGTGCGGATCGCATCAGCGGTTGCCGCGGTGATGGGTAGTTTGCGGCCAAGCCGGCCAGCCTTGTGGTTGTCCCAGTGCAGGATCGGCTCGTCGGTGCCGGTGAGGCACTCGACGTGCAGCGAACACACCTCCAGCGGGCGGCGGCCGGTGTCGCGCAGGATCACATAAGCGGTCTGGAACATGGCAGCGATCTGGTCGGCGCTCAGGTCGCCGTGGACATGACCGCGGCCGAGGCCGGCCAGGTTGGCGTCGAGCTGCCGGATCACGTGATCGGGCAAGGCCCGGCCGGCGTTCTCATCGCGGTGCTGCGTGAACGGGATCAGATGGAAGCTGTGCCGGTTGAACCCGGCCGCGAGCCCGGGCAGATGGCCGTAGCGGCGGCCATACTCGATCAGCTCGGTGAACCGTCGCAGCATCGTGCGGCGCCGGCTGACGCTCTGCAGCGCGCCGTCCGGGTGGCTGAGGTCGCGGAACACCTCGACCACGGCGTCCATGTCGCGGCGGTCCAGGCTGGCCTGATCTTCGCCGAGGTCAGCGCGGCGGCGCAGCGACTGCGCGGCCAACGCCGCGGCCTGCACCGTTTCGGTGATGATCCGCCCGTCGGGGGACTCGGTGCGCGCCCAGGTGCGGGCCAGTTCCCGCAACCACGACACGCCGATGGACCCGAAGTCGATCGTTCCGGGCTTGCGTCGTATCCCGCTGAGCGGGTTGGTCGCCGGCGACAAGCCGAGGGTGACCTTGTCCCAGACCAGCCGGTCGGTGTGCTCAAGACCCAGCATCTGATCACGAGCGTCACGCAGCGTCCGGGCGAACTCGAACAGGTGAGCCTGCGCCGCCGAACCCCGCCATCGATCCGCCAGTGCCGTCAGCTGCGCCTCCGCGATGCTGGCCAGGCTCGGCGCCCCGTGCAGCAACCGCACCATGTCGCGGATCGTGCCGGGTGCGAGGCGCCCGCCACGCTGGTCACGCTGCTGCAGCGCATACAAGACCTCCCAGCGCAGCTGCTCCGGCAGCTGGCCGAGTGCGAATTGGTGCGCGGCCAGATGCGGCGGCTCGCTACGGGCCCACACCTCGACCGGCACATCAGCGGCGTACTTCTTGTGCCGCGTGTAGTGCAGCGGGCACAACGGGATCGCGCCATGCGGCCGCAACAAGCACCCGAGCACCAGGCAGGTCCGCTCCGGCCCGCGACGCACGGCCGGCTCCGCGACCGCCTGCAGCCAGTGCTCGATGCCGGCGGACGGTTCCGCACGCTGGTATCGCCGCCACAGACTGTAGTGCTCGCGGCACAGACCGCGGCACTCTACGGGACCCGGACAACGCGAGTGATCGCGCTCGACCCGGCACTGCGGTCGCGACGAGTCCCCGTGCTTGGCGCGCTGCCGCGCGGGCACATGGGTCTCGATGAACTCGACCCGCGTCAGCCCGGACGCCTTCAACACGCGAGAGCACGGCGTGCACAGGCCGCGGTCGGCCAGAATCTGCCCGCAGGCCCGCGTCTGGCACACCTCCACCGTCGTCCGTGGATTGTTCGGATCCCCGGTGCACAACCAGACCGCGTGATCCCACTCCCCAGGCCGCCACTCGGTGCTGGTGTGCTGCTTCAACCACTCGATCCACCCGGACGCGGGCTCCGGAAAAGCGACGACGACCGGGTTCGGGCTGGCCATCACGCACCCGCCCCCGCTGCGCCCCGCTCCACCGCGGCGCGCTTCGCCGCGTCCGTCGGGTGCAGATACGGTTCCATCGACGCCGCCGACACATGCCCGAGCAGGTGCTGCACAACATCACGAGGAACTCCAGACTCGATCCACCGCGACGCGGCCGAGTGCCGCAGCATGTGCGGACGCACCCGAAACCCCACAATGCCCGAGAGCCGTTCGAACAGCTCAATCGCCGCGCCGTACTGCAGCCCGGCACCGATCGGAGGGCGATACAGATTGACGAACACCAGATCCGACTCGCCAGCGCCCGCGGTGGCAAACCGCTCGTGCTGGTAGTCGGCATACAACCCCACCAGGCCGTCCAGCACCGGAACCGTCCGCGGGTAGCGCGACTTCGCGATCGCGCCGTTCTCGTTCCGGCGACGCCGGATGTGCACGTGCGGGCCGTCGGTCGAGCAGCCCACCGGCGCCCCGTTCGCCAACAGGTGCAGATCCTCGCGGCGCAGCCCCAGAACCTCACCGATCCGCATCCCCGTCGCGGCCAGCAACGACACCAGGAACCGATCCCGCACCCGCCACGTCGCAGCGATCACCGCATCGACCTGCTCAGCCGTCAACGACTCGACCTCGGCGGGCACCTCACGCAACTTCAGCGACTTGGCCTGCACCGTCGCGAACTGGCCCGCCTCGCCGCCGTCATGGCCAGGCAGATAGCGCAGCTGCTTGGGATGTGACAGCCGGGCCACCAACTCCGTGGACACCCAGCCATGCGCCGCACCGAACCGCAGGAACTCACACACCGTGGTCAGCACCGCGTTCGCCGTCGCCGCGCGCCGGTAACGCACCGGCGACTCGGGACCCCGTGGCGGCAGCGGCTCGGTCACCAGCCACCGCAAGAAGCGGGCCAACTCGGCGAACGCGATCTCCTGCCAGCTGATCCGCGCCGCCGCACAGTAGCTCAAGAACAGCGCCAGCCGGCCCGCATACACCCGCTCGGTATTCGGCGAGCGATCCAGCCCCCGCAGCGCGGCCAGATACGCCGACGCCTCAACATGAAGCCGATACGAGCCATCCACCACGACAAAGCGAGGCTCGGTCTCCTCCGAGGAAGCCGCGCGCTCAACCAGATAAGAAGCCTCCATGTCGCGAACGTAACTACCCTGACAGCCAACGCATTGATAGCCAAAAGGAATGTCCCGTGAACACCCGCCGACCAACGTGCCTGCGCCGGGTTACGCGACGCAGATAAAAAGCAAGCCGGCGTGGCGCGGAAGCTTCCGAAAAAAGCGGGCAATATTGCCCATGGCTGGGTTCTACGAGTGGATGCCGGTGGAGCGGGCAGACGGCACGGTCCGCAAGCAGCCCTACTACATGCGAGTTGACTGCACCATGGTGACCTGACCGTGGGGGCAGGCGGGAGGGTGTGCGGGTGGAGTCGACGCTGCGACGACGGTTGATGGAAGGGGCGGCGGACCTGCCGCGGATCGGTGATGTGCGCCCGGCGGGTGACGGGTTGTTCCCGCCGGTGGTGGTCGTTGATGGCGTAAGCGAGCAGGTCGAGGCGGTGACGGTGTACCTGCGAGAC
>JBKOXO010000156.1:0-8852 GCA_046744105.1 Actinomycetota bacterium | reverse complement strand
CTCTGCTTGGCCGGGTCCATGTGCGACGGCGTGATGTTTCCGAACCGGCGGGTGCGCGGGTCGCGCACGTCGACGGGCACCGGGACCCGCGCGGGCAGCGGCGCGACCAGGAACGTGTCGCCGCCGTAGCGGGATCGTGGCTGCGGGCCTTGCATCTCCGCCCAGCGCACCGGCTCGTCCGACAGGTTGCGCCACGCGTGCGGAATGCCGACCGGCGCCAGCCCGTAGTCGCCGGGCCCGACCGCGGCGGCACCATCCGGCGTATCGACGACGCCCGTCCCGGAGAGGACGTAGAAGCTCGTCTCGAACGAGTGGACGTGCGCAGGTATGGAGCCGCCCGGGTCGAGGTCGCCGACGAAGAAGCCGGTGTGCACGGCACCGTCCGCCTCGCCGACGATCTGCCAGCGCCGGTAGCCGGTCGCGGCGGCCGCCCAGCCGGACGGCGGCGCGTACTCGGCGTCGGCGGCGCGTCGGACCAGGTGGCTCATGCCGACACCAGGTAGTCGCGCGACGCCTCCACCAGACGGCGGGCCGCGGCGGTGTCGGCCAGCAAGCGGCCGTCGCGCTTGCGGACCACGCCGTCGATGATCACCATCTCGACGTTCGACACGTCGGCGCACAGTGTGACCGCCGCGACCGGGTCGATCACCGGCGCGACGTTCAGCGCGGTCGCGTCGATGACGACGAGGTCGGCCTTCTTGCCCGGGGTCAACGATCCGGTGCGGTCTGCTACGCCGGCCACCCGGGCGCCGTTGATCGTGGCCATCTGCAGCATGTCGCGCGCGGTGAGCATCGTCTCGGGTACCGGGGTGTCGGCCTGCCACGCGATCGCGTTCACGCGCGCCCGTTCGGTGGCGAACGCCGCCCGTATCTGGGTGAACATGTCGCCGGGCGCGGTCGTGACGACGTCGATCGACAGGCTCGGCGCCAGCCCGTACTCGATGGCCTTCATGACCGGCGGCCAGCCGTGGCCCATCTCTGCTTCGATCTGCGGCGCGATCGAGATCGTGCCGCCGCTCTCGGCCACGAGCTGCCACTCCTCGTCGGTGAAGTAGCAGCAGTGGATATACGTGGTGTCGGCAGCGAGTAGGTCCATCTTGTGAAGCTGGCTGACCATCCCGAAGCGTCCGGCGAGCCGGCCCATCCCGACGTGCACGGTGATCGGGATGCCGAGTTCACGCGCGGTGTGCCACTCGGCGCGCACGACGTCGTCCTGACAGAATCCGGGACCACGAGTCGCCAGGGCCATCGTGAGCAGGCGGTCACCGGAGGCGAAATACGTGTCGCGGACGCGGCGCACGTCGTTGGCGGGGATGGCAATCGAGCTGTTGTTCCAGTAGTCGTTCAATGACGTGTTGGCACTGCCGTAGGCGTACTGGGCGCGAATGCCCACCTCCCGCAGCGCCGCGATCGCCGCATCGGGATGCTCCGGGGTGTTGTTGATGTGCGACCAGTCGACGAGCGTGGTGATACCCGCGTTGATGCACTCCAATGCCCCGGCCAAGTCGGCCGCATACACGTCCTCGGGCCGGTAGCGCGGGGCGAACGTGTCGAGGATGTCGACGAAGTAGTCGTCCAGGGTGGCGTTCGGCGCGCATCCCCGGATCGCCGCCTCCCAGGTGTGACGGTGCGAGTCGACGAAGCCCGGAATGATGATCTTGCCGGTGGCGTCGACGATTTCCGCGTCGGTCGCCTCGATACCTGGACGCACGGCGGCGATCCGGTCGTCCTCGATGAGCACGTCCGCGCCGGTCAGGTCCCCGATGTCCGGGTCCACAGTGATCACGCACCCGTTACGCAGCAGCATCCGGTTCGTCATGACGACCCCTTGTCAGTAGTTGAGCACCTGTTTCGCCGCCGCCATGACCTTGTCGACGGTGGGAATGACGAGTTCTTCCAGGGTGTCGGCGAACGGCAGCGGCACGCACTCGGACGCGACGCGTTTGATCGGCGCGTCGAGCAGTTCGTAGCCCTCGTCCGCGACGATCGACACGAGGGTGCCGCCCCAGCCGCCCTGGTACGGGTTCTCCTCGACGACGATCAACCGGCTGGTGCGCCGCAGCGAGTCCAGCACGGTGCGCGCATCGAGCGGCACCAGGCAGCGCAGGTCGATCACCTCCGCGGACACCCCGTCAGCGGCGAGGCGCTCGGCCGTGGCCAGCGCGATCGGCACCGTGAACGCCAGCGCGACGATGGTGACGTCGCTGCCGGGCCGCACGACCGCGGCGCGGCCGAGCTCGAGCACGTGACCGTCGGCCGCCGGTTCGCCCTTGGTCGCGAACAGCGCCTTGTGCTCGAAGAGCACCACCGGGTCGTCGCTGCGAATCGCCGCCGCCATCAGCCCGATGAGGTCGGCCGGCGTCGACGGTGCGGCGACCTTCAGCCCCGGCACGGTCAGCGCCCAGTTCTCGACGGCCTGCGAGTGCTGCGCGCCGAAGCCGAGCCCACCGCCATTAGCGGTGCGCACGACCAGCGGCACGGTGACCTGGCCGCCGGTCATGTAACGCACCTTGGGGATCTCGTTGGCGAGGTAATCCCAGCAGCAGGCCAGGAAGTCGGAAAACATGATCTCGGCGACCGGGCGCAGGCCGGTCATCGCCGCGCCCATGGCCGCGCCGACGATGGCCTGCTCGGAGATCGGGGTGTCCCAGATCCGTTCCGGGCCGAACTCTTCGTACAGCCCGACTGTGGTCTTGAAGACGCCGCCGGCGGCACCGATGTCTTCACCCAGGCAGACCACCGACGGGTCGCGGCGCATCTCGCGGGCAATGCCCTCTGCCACCGCTTCCCGATAGGTGATCACGTCCGCCATGCGGAACCCCCGTCGGCCCACACATCGGTGAACGCCTCGGCTGGGTCGGGGTCCGGGGCGTTTTTCGCGGCGTCCACGGCAGCAGCAACCTCGGCGGCCGTCTCGTCGTCCACCCGGGCGATCGCAGCGGGCTCGACGCCCAGGGCTTCCAGCCTGGCGCGAGCCACGTCGAGCGGGTCATGCTTGAGCCACCGCTCGAGTTCCTCGGCCGGGCGGTATTTCGCCGGATCGGCGCGACTGTGCCCGTAGTGCCGGTAGGTCTGCGCCTCGACGACGCTCGGCCCGTACCCGTCTCGGGCTCGGGTCACGGCGCGCGTGGCGGCCTCCTGGACCGCGACGACATCGTTGCCGTCAATGACCTCAGCCGGGATGCCATACGCCGGGGCACGGTCAGCGGCCGGGTTGTCCGCCGCGGTGACGCTCGCGATCGGCGTGTACTCCATGTAGAGGTTGTTCTCGCAGACGAACAGCACCGGCAGCGTCCAGATCGCGGCGAGGTTGAGTGCCTCGTGGAACGCGCCGATGTTCGTGGCCCCGTCGCCGAAGAACGCGACCGCGACCTGGCCACTGCCGCGCAGCTTCGCCGACCACGCCGCGCCGACGGCCATCGGCAGGTGCGAGCCGACGATCGCGTACGAGCCGAGCATCCCGTGATCCGCCTTGGTCAGGTGCATCGAACCGCCCTTGGCCTTGCACAGCCCGGTGGCCTTGCTCATCAGCTCCGCCAAGCACTCCTCGGCGGTTGCGCCACGAGCCATCGCGTGGTGGTGGCCGCGGTAGGTGGCGAACACGTAGTCGTCGGCTCTCAGCGCCGCGCTCGTCCCGACCGCCACTGCCTCCTGCCCGGCGGCCAGGTGCGTGGTGCCCTTGACCAGGCCCGACACGAACAGGTCGTGCGCCGCCTTCTCCGTGCGGCGGATCACCGCCATCTGGCGGTACAGGTCGAGCAGCCGATCAGGCTCCATCGGCACTCCCGCCGAAGTCGGTGTTCAGGTGCGACTGCGACTCGCGCAGGGTGGGCAGCTCACCGCCGACCGTCCAGTACTTGCGGCCGGCCACCAGCAGCTCCTCGGCGGGGAACTTGGTGATCAGCTCGCAGCCGTCCGCGGTGACGACGACCTCCTCTTCGATACGAGCCGCCGACCAGCCGTCGGCGGCCGGCCAGTACGTCTCCAGCGCGAACACCATGCCCTCGCAGAGTTCCTCGGGGTGGTCGAGCGACACCAGCCGCGAGAAGATCGGCTTCTCCCAGATGGAAAGCCCGACGCCGTGGCCGTATTGCAGCGCGAACGCGGCCTCCTCGTCGGCGAAACCGAACTCCTCGGCCCGGGGCCACAGCGACACGATGTCCGCTGTCGTCGTACCAGGCTTGACCATGGCGATGGCGCGGTCCATGTACTCCCGGCAGCGCGTGTACGCATCACGTTGGGCAGGCGATGCGCTGCCCACGGCGAACGTGCGGTAGTAGCAGGTCCGGTAGCCGAGGTGGCTGTGCAGGATGTCGAAGAATGCCGGATCACCGGGGCGTAGCAGCCGGTCGCTGTACACGTGCGGGTGCGGCGAACAACGCTCCCCGGAGATGGCGTTGACGCCCTCGACGTACTCGCTGCCCAGGTCGTAGAGCACCTTGCTGACCAGGCCGACGCACTCGTTCTCGCGCACTCCCGGGCGCAGGAACGCGTAGAGCTCGTCGTAGGCGGCGTCGACCATGGCGCAGGCGTGAGTCAGCAACGCGATCTCGTCGGGCGTCTTGATGCGGCGTGCCTCCATGAACAGCTGCTGGCCGTCGACGACCTCTATGCCCTCGGCCTTGAGCGCGGCCAGCACCGGCATCTCGATGACGTCGACGCCGAGCGGTGCGCCCGTCAACCCGCGGTCGGCGAGCTCGCGGGCGACGTTGCCGGCCAGGGTCTCGGCAACACCGGCCTCCGGATGCATGGCGCCGCGTAACGTGGAGATTCCGGCACGGGCCCGCTTCGTCCCGTCCAGCCAGGGGTTGAACAGCTGGTGGTGCCGTGCGGCGGAGCCGAAGTCCCAGACGATCGGCTCGCCGCCCCGGGGCAGCAGCGCGAACCGGATCAGCTTGTCCATCGCCCAAGTGCCGATGTGCGTGGACGTCATATAGCGGATGTTCGAGAAGTCGAAGCTGAGCACGGCGCCCAGCTCAGAGCTCTCCAGCTTGCGGGACAGCTGCTCCAGGCGCTCACGGCGCAGCCGGTCCAAGTCGATGCGCTGCTCCCAGTCGACGGCGTTGGCGCCATACGTCCGGATGGTCATGGCGCACCGCTTCCTTCGCCGGATCGATCCGTCATCGTTCAACAGGACTTACCGCAGCGTCGCGCCGCCACCGTGATTTGTCAATCGCCGGCGGACGGCCCCGTCAATCCGGCGTCGACCTCGGCGTCGTCGGGTACGAGCGTCATCCCGGCGGCTCGCGCCTGCTCGACGATCAGCGCGGCGAAGTCCTCGTCGCGATGTCCTGCGCCGACCGCCGCCGCCACGATGGACGCAGTGTGCGACGCGACGGGCAGCGGCACCTCGTGCTCGCGGGCCGCGGCGAGGCCGATGTCGAAGTCCTTCCGCAACAGCTCCGTCGTGAACGTCGGGGTGAAGTCAAGGTGCACGAGCGCCGGCGTCTTGTACCGCGTGAACCGTGAGCCCAGCACCGAGTTGTTCAGGAACTCCAGGAACGCCGCCCGGCTCGTCCCGCCGCGCTCGGCCAGCGACGTCACCTCGACCAGCGACTGGATCACGACGCCGAGGAACATGTTGTGGCACAGCTTGACCAGCCGCGCCACCTCCCCCTCGCCGACGTACGTCACGCCCCGTCCGAGGATCCGGAGCAGCGGCTCCGCTTGCGCGAAGGCTTCCGCGGAGCCCGACACCGCCAGCGTCAGCTCGCCGGCTCGGGCCACCATGGGGTTGCCGCTGACCGGCGCGGCCAGAAAGTCGGCGCCCTGCTCGGCGGCGCGCTGCCGCACCGTCGCGGACGCCTCGCTCGAGACCGTCGAGCAGTCCACGACGATGCCCGGCACGGCGCTCGCCGCGGTGAGCACACCGCCCGGCTCCACGGTGACGGCAAGCAGGTCCGGCGACGACGGCACCGATGTGAACACCGCGTCGCGATCGGCCAGCTCTTCCGGACGATCAACGACGGTGGCGCCGAACTCGGTCAGGCGCTCGGCCTTGGCCCGGGTGCGGTTGCACACCGCGACGTCGTGCCCGGCCGCCAGCAGCCGCCTGGCCAGTTCGAAGCCCATGCGCCCGGTGCCGATCCAGCCGATGCGCGATTTCTCGGGCATTGTGCGACCTCCTGTTAACGGTCGTACTCGACGACGAACCAGACCCCGACTGCCGGCTCCGCACCGTCGTTTCGGTAGCTGTGCGGCGTGGTGGAGTCGAACGAGATCGACTCGCCGGCCCGCAACGTGCTCTGCTCGAAGCCGAGCGTCACGGCGAGCTCCCCGCTCAGCAGGTAGCCGTACTCCGACCCGGGATGACGCATCAGCCCGCCCGTGCTCGACGACGTCCCGCCCGGGGCGTATGTGATGAGCAGGAAATCCACCGCGTGGTGCGGCAGCTTGCCGAGCAGCTCCCAGGTCACGCCGGAGTCGAGGTTCAGCACGGGACGCTGCTCGGGACGCACGAGCGGGCCGAGCCGGTCACCGGCAAACGACCCGAGCGCCTCGAGCACGGTCGTCGGCGCGCCGTTCTGTTCGGCGACCCGCGGCCGGGGGGCCGCGGCCGACTCGGCCCGCTCGGAGACCGCGAACAGGTCCTCGATCGAGACAGCCAGCGCATTGGTGATCGCATAGAGGGTGCTCACCGACGGCTGACTCTTCGCCGTCTCGATCTGAGACATCATGCTGGCCGAGACGCCGACGGCGCGGGCCAGGCCGCGCAGGCTGATGCCACGCTTGAGCCGCTCTTCCCGAATCCGCGGGCCGAGCCACGGCACATCCGACGCGGCCATCCCCACCTCGTTCGCAGCGTGAAAGGCGTGCGCTGTGACTTTACATGTCACTGACGCTGTGGGCGGCAAGGATGGCGCAGACCTCGTCGGTGTCGGCGAGCAGGGCATCGCCGGCGAAGGCGATGCCGGCCAGCGAACGCTCGGCGGCAGCCTCGTCCCCGACACCGCACGCGTCGCGGACGACGACGGGAAGATACCCGAGATCGGCCGAGTGCCGGACCGTCGGTTCGATTCCCACTTCGAGCGCCACACCGGCGATCAGGTAGGTGCGCACTCCGCAGTCACGCAGCACGATGTCGAGGGGGTTTCCTTCGAACGCCGACATCGTGATCTTGTCGATCACCGCCTCGCTGGCACGTGGGTCCAGGCGGTCGGCCAGTTGGAATCCGGCTGAGCCGTAAGGGATCAGCGGGCGGGTATCGGCCGCCCGGTCCTTGCGCTGCCACAGCTTGGCCTGCCGAAGCTGGTAGACGCCGGCGAGCTCGGTGGGCATTGAGTAGTGGCGCGTGAAGACGGTGCGGACGCGGCGCTCACGCACGGCAGCGAGCAGCTTCACGACATTGGCGAGCACCCGATCGGCAGCGGAGACCTGCGACAGGATGCCGACCTGCATGTCATAGACGATGAATGCGAGCGTCGCCGGCTCGAGTGCGTCCGCGAGCGACTCCGGGATATCGAGGCCGTTGAACCGGTCCACCGCCTAAACGCTACCGTCCGGCAAACCCAGAGTCGGGTTGAACCACATCGCCAAGGTGACGCCGAGAACCGTCATTCTTGATGTCGAGCCCCGCCAACTGCCGTCCGTCAGGCCACCGATGATGCCGCGTTTCTGCTGGCGTCAACCCTGTACCTTCGTCGCGCCGAAGGCGACGGCCTCGATCCGTTCGCAGAGGGTCGAGGCCGTCGCCTTCCATCGACAGGTCGGGCGTTGCCGCCGCGTCATCCCGCCCATTCAGCGGGCTAGCCGTTGATGAAGATGTAGTCGGCCTGGTAGGGCACGTTGACGATCGGGGTGGCCTGCGGGTCGCAGGTTCCGGTCGGGGCGACGCCGCCGACGGTGTTGAGGCGAAGCACCTCGACGACATGCGCGAGCAGCCCGCTCGAGGCACCGATCTGGGTGGCGTCGAGGTTCAGTTCGGCGATGTTGCCTGCACCGTTGGCGTTCTTCGCGACGACCTTGCCAGAAACCGCACTGCCGTCGGGGGCCTGCCACTGCGGCGGGCCGGCGTCCGGCTGCACGAACGTGTGGTGGATGCCGCCCGTCAGGTGCGCGTCGACGTCGTGCTGGGTGAACGCGAATGAGCCGTCCGCCTGGGGGGTGCACGCGTAGATCTGGCTGCCCAGGACCACCGACTCTTGCAGTGCGGCCACGCCGCTGGTGGCGACCGTGTGGGTGAGCTGGTGTAGCTGGGCGCGCATCGCGCCCTGCGGGAAGTCAGCGGTATCCAGGTCGGCGTAGAAGTCACCCGGGTTCGACTGCAACGCGGTAAGCACAGTCGGGTCCGAGACCGTGACGCTGCCGGCCGCGAACCCACCCTCCGGGCGCGGCGTCGTGAACAACGGCACCACGACCGGGCCGTCCACCCCACTGGCGCCGGCGTGGATGGCTGCCTCGGTCGGCGCGCCGGTACCCCGCCACGACACCGAATAGGTCAGCGTGTCACCCCGAATCCCGATCAGCTCCAAGGCCTTGCCGTCCACCGCGCCACCCGTCACCTCGTTGCGGCCTTCCAGGCTGGCGACCAGCACGGCTGGGGCTCCAGCCGAGTTGCCCGGCACCGTGATGCCGGCCGGTGGCGTTACGTCGGTGCTCGCCGACGCGGCGCCTATAGCCAGCGTCGCGGACGCGGTCGCCGCGGCCAGGACCGCGCCGACACCACATGTGAGTCGATGTTTCATGCTGCTAACCATGTGAACTGTCCTTCCGGATCTTCGGCCGATGCTCCACTGCTCGGCTTCAGACCTGGTACGGCGGGGACATGTGGGCCGGTTCCGCACCCGGAAAGAGCGGAAACTCACAGCCGTGGCATTGAGCCAGATGCGCATGGGCAACGTGTTGTGCTACGT
>JBKOXO010000140.1:0-9126 GCA_046744105.1 Actinomycetota bacterium | reverse complement strand
GGCTCGGCCTTTGTGAGCTCTGCGGCACGCCCGGCAAATCGCACTCATCCCGCCAGCATCGTGTCTCGCTCGCACTGGCCCACGTTGTGGACTGAGCGCTATTGACGCAGCCGCCCGGCGATCTAGCCTGGGAGGCTCGCTCGACGCCGACCCGGTGGGCAACGGATCATGACTGTCGGCGACCGGCTGCAGGGGCGTCGCTCGAGTTCGGCGTTCAACGGCCGTTTGGCTAGTCCAGGATCACCCGCCTGGCCGACGGACGGGCGGTTGCCGGGATCGGCTTCAAGGGCCAGCCAGACGGCGCGTCTGTCGAGATCGGCTACGGCCTGGTCCCCTCAGCCCGCGGCCACGGCTACGCCAGCCGAGGCGATCGCCGCGCTGCTGTCCGTAGCTGCTGACCACGGACTGACCGGGGTGCTCGCCGACACGACATTGGAACATCGCTTCGCAACGAGCCCTCATTCGCGCCGGCTTCCAACTCGTGGGCGCCAACGACGAGCAGCACCATTACCAGGCACTCCTCGATTTCCAGCGCGCAGCACGCCTCCGTTAGCGTGAACCCCGGAATCACCTGCGCCGCCCGCTCGGCGAACAAATCGACCGCCGGAAATCGCGCCAGCGCCGCCACGGTCAGCCTCCGCCCCGCCTCCGGCGCGGCCAGCGGCGGCACCGCCAGCACCGTCTCCCCGGTCATATTCAACGTCACCACGCCGACGGCGTGGACGTTCACCGCCCGGGCCGGGGTTCCGGATCCGCCCGGGCGGCACCCATGGTGGCTCGTGACCCTAACGGGTACGCGGCGCTCTGCCGGGTCATCAGCCGCGCACAGCTGCGCGGCGCCGCCAAGGGCCGACCCCATTTCAACTGGGATGAGATCGCTAGCGAGGCGGGGGGCACTGGCTGGTGTTGACCGGCTGCCGCTAGGGCCCGCTCCGCGCCGCACGCGAGTCGAGACCGTTCGGCACATTCGCGCCCGACCCCGCCCGAACCGCGCTGGCGGAGCTGGTCGACCGGCTCGCTCGTGACAACGTCGCCGTCGAGCTCACCTGCGCCCATGAGCCATTGGCCCACGGCCGCGAACCCGCCTGCCGGGCGCGAGACCGGCGCTCGGAGTCGTCGCGAGCTCACTGTCGAACAGCACGCAGCCTGAACCCTGCCCGGCGTCTACGCCCGGGTCGCCGCACGACTACTCGCCCCTTCCGCCGTGATTTAGCACAACTGGATGACCAACGCACCCGTCAAACGATCACTGATCGCCTACGACCATAAGGACTCAGTCATCTAGTGGACCGACGACAACGACCGGGTTCGGCCTGTCGCTCTCGACTGCGATGTGATCAGCGAGCGGCGATCGTCAGCCGCTCGATGATGCGCGCGACATCCGCACGGGTGACGATGCCGACCAGCTGGCCCTCCGCGAGAACGAGCGCCCGCCCGTCCGCGCAACCGTCCATCCGGCCGAGCAGATCGGTGAGCAGGTCGCCGGGATGGGTAATGGGCACCTCGCTCATCGGGCAGGCGATGTCCGCCAGCCGCACCGTCCCGTACTCGGCCGGATTGACCTGCCGGACGCGCTTGACGGTCAGCAGCCCGACCGGGACGCCGTCCCGTACGAGCGGGAAGCCGGAGAACCGGTGTTGGTACGGGTAGCCGTCGAGGAACGCCGCGACGGTGATGCCCGCGGGCAGGGTGAGCGGGCCAGGGGACATCACGTCGCTAACCCGCACCCCGGTCAGCCTTGCCGTGAGCTGCGCCTGCCGCTCCTCGGCGACGGCGGCGCCGACGAGGAACCAGCCGAGCAGCACCAGCCAAATCCCGCCGAACCCGCCGCGGGTGGCGGAGAGCTCCCAGACACCGAGCGCCATCAGGATGAAGCCGAGCCCGCGGCCGGCCCGCGCCGAGACGACTGCCGACCAGGTGCGGTCGCCGCGCCAGCGCCACAGCGCCGCCGTCAGCAGCCGGCCGCCGTCCAGTGGCGCGGCGGGCAGGATGTTGAACACGAACAGTGCGAGGTTGATCCAGGCGAGCCAGCCGAGCACGCCGACCGCCATGCCGGCACCGGACAGCAGCCGCACCGCCACCGCGACCGCGCCGAAGAAGACCCCCAGCGCGAAGCTTGTCAGCGGCCCGGCGCCAGCAATGCGCAGCTCGGCGCCCGGGGTGGGTGCCTGGCCGCCCAGCCGCGAAACACCGCCGAACAGCCAGAGCGTGATGTCCCGCACCGGCAAACCGTTGCGCTTGGCGACGAGCGAGTGCGCCAGTTCGTGGGCGAGCAGGCCGACGAAGAAGATGACGGCAGCGCACAGCCCCGCGACGACGTACTCCCAGGCGGGCCGGCCGGGGTAGGCGTTCGGGAGCAGCTGGGCGGCGAGCTGCCACGCGATGAGGGCCGCGATGACCAGGACGCTCCAGTTCACCCCGACAGGGATCCCCGCGATCCGGCCGACGCGGAAGTTCGAGACCATGTGACCTACCCGGGCAGCATCGTCACAGTCGAGGCTAACTCCGTTCCTCGTAGCCGTGTTCCTAGAGGCCGTCTACCGTCACGCTCAGAATGGGCGTTGTTCCGACGTCGGAACAACGCCGATTGTTCCGACCTCGCGATTGTTCCGACCTGGACGCTGGACGGCCGGCACGGGGAGGGAATTCCTGCCGCTGAGGTCGGAACAATCCGAGTCCGTCACTGCGGGCTGTGATCGGCGCAACGTGAGGTCGGCCGGCCGTGATCGGCGAGGCGTGTTGGTGAGCCTCCCGCGTGCTCGGTCACGAGGATGTCCGGCTGTGTATGGACTCTCGTGCGGCTTGCCTCGTCGGCACGGCCCGTCGGGCGATGGCTCAACCCGCTCGATAATGTCAGCTGCCCCACTGGCCACCGTGCGAGCCAAGAGGCTGGATTGTTCCGACCTCACCAGCCGGAAACTCCTTGTTGCGCAAGGGAATCCACGGCGACGTCGAAACAATCGCGAGGTCGGAACAATCGCGCGGTCGGAACAGTCGGCGATCCAAACGATGTCCGGTGTTAAAAGCGCCGTGGCACGTCTGCGTGTGGCAGCCGAGGGCGACTGCGACTACTTCATAAACGACACGAGCGCTACCGTGCCGGTAGGCCCGTGTTCGCGGCCGTCCGGCCTCATGTCTGCTGATCATCTGTGCCGCATTGGGCGCCGCGTCCGCCGCCTTGTCCATAGGCGGGGAGCGTTTATCCACCGGCGCGCGCCGCAACGCTGTGATGCCCATGTCGAGGCGTTGGGCGGGCAGGCGGCATTCGGCGTTGATCACGACACGGGGCGTGCCGTCTGGATCCCTCACAGCGATCCAGGCTCAGCTTGAAGCATCGGCGGCGGAATCTTCTCCTGCGCCTGGCTTGACCGGCTGGTCGTTGAACGGCCTAGGCTGCAGAATCATGAGGCGGACGCAATGGATCGGGTTGATCGTGGTCGGGATCGTGCTGGCCATCGTCGGGGCCGTCATGAGGTTTGCGACCACGGTGCACTCCTCCGGGTTCAACGTGCACAAGGTCGGCGACGTCCTGCTCGCAGTTGGCGTCGTTCTCGTCGTGGTCGCCGCGGTCGTCGAGACTCGCAGGCGCAACGCGACGCGTCGATAGGCCGACCAGCCGTCCCGAACTAGCACGCCACGCACTCACCCGCGCCGACGCAGGCGGCGCGACCCAAGGGCGCGAGCGCATAGCACACGTCGCCGAACCGGCCACACGAGGCAACCGGGTCGGCCAGCAACACCGCCGACCCAGTCCGCACAGTCGCCCACGTCGCGGGCAGTACCACGCTCGTCCGGCCACGCTCGAATCGGCGCTCGCGCAGATCGACGTGATAAAGGCGGTGTGAGGCGCACCCGTTCAGTGCTGTCCTTGCGTAGTCACGCCGGGCTCGCGTTCGAGCCGTCAATCGCGTGCGGTACCCGGTTGCGCGTTCTCCGCGGGATCGACTGGTAGATCGGGCCTCAGACGGGGTTTGCGGTGGTTCTGCCGCGCCTGGCCACGGCGGGCAAGGTCGGCCTCGACCTCGGCACGAGCAATCGTCCACGCGCGTTCCACGGCGGTGGCGAAGTAGCTGTCCGGGTCGGCCAGGATGGCCTCGACCCGCTGATCGAGTGCTGCGAGGCGCAGGTTGGTCACGCTCGTACCCCGACGTTTGGGTTGGCTCGTGCGGTCCAGTCCAGTCAACGGCGCGCGGGCTCGCGACGTCAAGGCCGGTCACAGGCAGAGCGCGGTGGCGAGCAGGCCACTGAGCAGCTGCACCAGCGCAAGATCGACCGCCGCAAGCTCGCCGGGGTGTAGTGCATCCAGGGTCAGCAGCCCGAATGAGGACTCCGAGGTGGCGACCGGGCCGGCCAGGAAGGTCCGATACTCCGGCGTGGCATCCCACCAGAACCGGGGACGGGTCACCGCAGTGTCCTCCACATAGGTCCACACGCCACGGCGTAGCGCGCGCAGTACCGCGTCACCGGCTGGGCTGCCCTCGGTGAAGGCGACCGTCGGCGCGCCAGCCCGGCCGACGAACCGTTCTGGCCGCAGACTGGCCGGCGGGCCCGGATCGAGGGCGAAATAGCACACCCGCACCCGCTCCGTGCCGATCAGCGCGGCCAACGTCGCCACCGCCAGCTGTATCGCCTCACCCCGCAACCGCGGCTTGTCGGCGGCCCGCGCCTGCGCCAACCGACCAACCAGGTGCACAAACGGGTCCAGCGCGTCCTGCAGCGCCACCCGCATCGCCACCCGCGCCGATTGCGCCGCCGCCACCGCATCGGCCCGCGCCTGCACAGCCTGCCGGCGCTGCACCAGCGGAAGACCCACCGCCACTGCGGTCAGAACCGCGCCCGCCACGATCAGCCCCGCCTGCACGCCGCCGTGCACACGCCCGGAGACCACCCCGAGCACCCATGCGATGGTCGCGGCCGCCACCGTCGCCGGCACAAGAAACCGCCACTGCCCGACCAGCCAACCGCGCGGCGCGGCAACCGGCAGCACTGGGGCAGCGGCCTCGGGCAACTCCGGATCAGCCGCGACCGGGCGGTTGCGCTGCGTAACCACTCGTCCAGTGTGCGCCGACTTTCGATCAACCGCTCTGACGACGCTAGCGCGAGGTGAGGCCGCACACAGCCCACTCGGGTGCCGGGTCGCCCAAGCACATCCCACGCTCGGCACGCCGCTCGGCTGGGCCGTCCGGACCACCAAGCTCGACGGCGTCGCCCGACGGCTCGGCCTAATCGTGGCCGCCGGCTCGCGGGCCTCTCGAAGCGGTCACCGCCTGCACTGGCGGCTTGCCGGCATCGAGCAGGCCGCCGCCGAGCCGTCGCTTCCCTTCTTCATCGAGTGGGACCACGGCACACCGCTTCCCGGACGCGCCCCGGCACCCCACCGCGCCGCCCGCGTGCAGCTCACGCGGCTGCACCTCAACGGTGACCCGGATCGCCTCGCCGCCTGGCTCGGCACCCACCGTCTCCCACTCACCGTGCACCCAGGCACGCCCGCGCTCACCAGCGTCATCCTCACCGCAGCCGCAGGCCAGATCATCCTGGAGACAGAGCGGCTCTAACGCCGGGAAGCCGACCAGGCAGGCAGTCTTGACGGCACGTGGAGTTCTAGAGACCGCGTCGCGCGAGTTAACAGGTCTGCTCACCGCGGGACCCTGCCGGGCTCGTCGACTCCGGTGTTCGCTGACCACTGATGCGCCGACCAGCGGTGGTAATGGGGCGCTTGCTGGCACGGCCGACGCACTCGAACTTTGACGAGCGTCAGCATCCTGCGGCGGATGACCACGTGCTCTGCGATTGCCGGGGGGGTGATCTTCGAATACTCGCTGACCGTCCGGCTGTGTGTGCCCGGGGACCTAGGCCAAACCCATCCGGCGGGCACTGTTGCGTTGGTCGATCGGGTCGTGGCTAGGGAGACTTGCTAAGTGATGATGTCGAGGCCGTCAGCGTGGTCTGCTCCTGCCGGGTACTGACGTGTTTCTGACTTTGCGATACAAGATCGCGTTGTATTAGCCAACATCGTCGGGGTCCTCGGTGTGTTGATGGTGCCGGTGCTGGCGGTGCCAGGCAAGCCGGTGTTGCCGGGCTTGTTCGAGCCCGGCTTGGCGGGCTTTGCGGATGGCCTCACCTCGTCCTTCGTGTTCGTCGTTCGGGGTCACGTAGCCGACGCCTTGATGCAGGCGGACGCTGTTGTAGTGCTCGCGCGCGATCGCGAGTTCGGCGCGCAAGGTGGCCGGGTCGCGGATCGCGAGCAGCTGCGGGTAGTCGATCTTGAGGTGGCCGTTGAGGCTCTCGATCCAGGCCTGGTCGGTCGGGGTGCCGGGCCGGCCGAAGTGCTGCGCGATCGCGCACAGCGCCATGAACTCCCGCGTCGAGCCGGAGGTCATCTGCGGCCCGTTGTCGGACACCGCCAGCAGCACCGGGCGGGTCTGGTCGTCGACGCTGGTATCGACCCTGCCGTCCTCGTCGTGGCGGGCGTCGACGGCGGCGAGCAGGCCCTCGGCCTCGAGCGCGGCGGTGAAGGCGAGCTCGACCTGGGTGGAGGTCTCCTCGCTCGAGACGATCTCGGTGAGCCACTTGCGCGAGACCAGGTCTTCGATGATGAGCACGGCCATCCCGGCCGCCGGGAAATGTGTCGTGTCGTAGATCCAGATACTGTTCGGCTTGTACTCGACCCACGCGGGGAACTGCTTGCGCGTCGAGCGGCCGGGCCGCGGTCGTGGCCGGAAGTGCTTGTCAGCAAGGAAAAGCACCCGCCGCACCGAGGACGGCGACACCCACACGCGGTGCAGGTAGGAGCCGCGGTGCGCGAGCTTGCGGTGGCTGCGGTCGGTCTCGCCCCACTCGTCGAACAGCACCAGGATCTCGCGTTCCTCTTCGGGCAGCAGTCCGTGTGCCGGGGACCCGCCGGGAGCCTTGTCGACCAACTGCCCACGAGCCCGCCGGCCGATCCAGCGGTGCGCGCGGACCTCGCCGAGCTCGAGCTCGTGACAGACCCGGCGCACCGTCCAGCCGGCGTCGAGGGCCTCGTCGAGCAGGTCGAGCAGCCCGGCCTTGGTGGCCGCCTCGACCCGGCGCGGGACTCGGCCACTCAGCCCCAAGCGCCTTTTCCCTCGACCAGCATCAGCTTGACCGCCATCTCCTTCAACGCCTCGGACAGCCGGGCCACCTCGGCCTTGGCCAACTCCAGCTCCCAGTCCCGCTCGCGCGCCTGCACGCCCGGCTTGGAGGCGGCCAACGCGGCCAGCGCACCCTCCTTCGCCACCGTGCGGATCCGCATGATCGTCGAGCGATCGACATGCTGCTCGGCCGCGGCCTCGGCGATCGTCACCTCCTGCCGCACCAACTGCAGCCAGATCTCGTACTTCTGCGACGGCGACAGGAACCGCTTCGACCGGCGTCCAGCCCGGTCGGTTCCACGGTCGAGTTCGGTCATGATCAGATCCTCCGAGAGCGGTCGGAGAACCCGTCGGATGTTGTCTGATAGACACGCCGACCTCTATCGCGAAGTCAGACGCAAAACAGTACCGCTTTCCGCGGGGGGTGATCGCGGTGGCGGTGCGTTGGTATCTGCGTTATGGCCTGTCCTATCGCGATGTCGAAGAGCTGCTGGCCGAGCGCGGTATCGAGGTGGATCACGTGACGGTCTACCGGTGGGTGCAGACGTTCACCGCGGAGTTCATCGACGCCGCGCGTGCGTGCCGGCACGCGGTCGGTGATCGGTGGTTCGTCGATGAGACCTATGTCAAGGTCGCCGGCGGCTGGACCTACCTGTACCGGGCGATCGATGAGCATGGGCAGCTGATCGATGTGCTCGTGTCGACCCGCCGAGATGCCGGCGCTGCACGCTTATTCTTCGAGCGCGCGCGGCGGTTCGGGCCCTCGCCGGTCGAGGTCGTCACGGATCGGGCGCCGGCCTACCCGCGGGTGATCGACGAACTCGCACCAGCCGCGCGGCAGGTCACCGAGCAGTACGCGAACAACGCTGTGGAAACTGATCACGGCCGGTTCAAGGCTCGGCTACGACCGATGCGGGGACTGACCCGTCTCGCCTCCGCGCGCACGATCTCGGCCGGACACGCGTTCGTGCAGAACCTTCGCCGCGGACACTACGAACTGACCGCCGACCTACCGGCTCAGCACCGCGTGCGCGTCGCCTTCGATCAACTCGCACTCTCCCTGTGAGCCTTCCACGCGCAACCCCACATCCTCGCGCGCCCAGGCACCGACAACGCAACAGCGCCGGTCAAACAGGTCGGCCACACGATAGTCCGCCCTGGATTCCGGGAAGCGGCGGTGGCACCAGTCGATCGCGCTGGCCGAGTAGTCGAACGCGCTGACCTGGTATCCGCGCCGGCTGAGCTCCTCGGCGTCGTCGCCAAGGCCGCATCCTCCGGGGGTTGTCCTATGCGAGTGTCCCATTCGTCGATCGCTTCGGTGACGAGGTCGCACAGGTTGGCGAATTGCTCTACAGACAATCGCCGTCGTACGCTTGGTCCGCAACGGTTCTCCCGGGCGTCGAGAAGTTCTTGGCGAAGAACACTCGATTTTATCGGGAGAACCGTTCTATTTCATGAAGGCCCACTAGAGTTGACAATCATTCCTGAAGAGTTCTGAATAAGCCTCATCGGCTGGGATGATCCCTAGACGTAGTTGACGAGCGGAGCGACTAAAGGGCACGGAACGCCCGGCGTGCTAATTGGTCTAGCATGGCTGCATAGCGCCTAAGCAACGCGGAGGCAAAGAATGGCACGTCAAACCGTCGTCCAGTTGATTGACGATCTGGATGGCTCCGAGGCCCAAGGAACCGTAGCGTTTGGCCTCGACGGCACCAACTACGAGATCGACCTATCGGACCAGCACGCGTCCGCGCTGCGGGATGCGTTCGCCCCGTACGTTGCCCATGGCCAGAAGGTTGGCCGGCTCTTGGCCCGGGGGCATCGTGCCGTGACACCCCGTGGTGTGGCGCCGGCACGAGCAGACAGGCAACAGGCGGCCGCGATCCGGGAATGGGCTCGGGCGAGCGGTTACACAGTGAGCGACCGTGGCCGTATCTCGGCTGAGATCACGCAGGCGTTCCAGGCGGCCGGTGGGAAGCCGGTGCCGCCAGCTGAGCCAGAGCCCGCACCAAGG
>JBKOXO010000201.1:0-13941 GCA_046744105.1 Actinomycetota bacterium | reverse complement strand
ATGTAGCGTACCGCAGATTTCATGTCACAGTTCATGTCATGGTTGGCGTCATGAGGGCGAATCGGAGGCCGGATCTCAGCTTCGATATGCAAGAATCTCCTTGTGTTGCAAGGGAATTCGCTCGGTGGGCCCCGAGGGACTCGAACCCTCAACCTACGGATTAAAAGTCCGCAGCTCTGCCGATTGAGCTAGAGGCCCATGGTGTTCAGTTTTGCAGACGGGTGGAGCGGCGCGTAATGAACGTGCACGCGCTGGTCACGCCGCTGAAATGGGCGCCTGCCAGCGTTGTCTCATGACGCCATTGTGCATTGGGCAGCTTCCGGTCAGGGTGCGGGCGCGCGGGTTGGAGGACGGTGCGGCGCGGCATGCGTCGCTGGCGGCGCTGGTGCGTCAGCCGTGGTTGGTGCGCGTGGGCAGTGCGAGCATTCTCATTCGGGGAGCCAGGCCGCGCGACCTTGCCGCGGTGGCCGAGATGCACGGCCGCTGCTCCCCGCAGAGCCTGCTCAACCGGTATCGGGCAGGCGGCCAGCGCCCGGCCGTGGCTGCCCTCGAGAAGCAATTGCGCGAGCCGCTGAGTTTCGTGGCGGCCACGTATGGCGGGACGATCGTCGGCGTCGCCGTCGGCAGTGCCGACGCCCGGCACGGCCGGGACGCCGCCGAGATCGGGCTGCTCGTCGAGAATGCCTGGCAGGGCTGGCGTCTGGGGCGTGAATTGATGAGTCATCTCGCCGGGGCGAGCCTGGTGGCGGGCTATACGGAGTTGATCGCCTACCCCGCCACGTCCCTGGTGATCGCGCAGCGGCTGATGGTCGACGTCGGCCACACTCGAGTGGTTGCCGATCCGGTTGGCGCCCACCTGCATACGTACCTGTCGGAGTCGGTGGTGCTGGGGCTCGGCCCGGTGCGTGAGCGTCTCGCGAGCTGAGCGAGCCGAGAGCCGAGCGAGCGCTCAGGATTCCGTCAAGGCTGTTTCCTCCTACACCGAGGCCGGATCGGCAGCTGCGGGCGGCCGCCGGGTAACCTCGCGCATCGTGCCGACCACTCTCGCCGAGCTGACCACGCTGCGCCTCGGTGGCCCGATCGGCCGCGTTGCCGATGCCGGCACCAGCGGCGAGCTCGTCGAGGCGATCCGCACCGCGGACGCAGCCGGCGAGCCGGTCCTTATCGTCGGGGGCGGCAGCAACCTGGTCGCCGCTGACGCTGGATGGCCGGGGGTCGTCGTGCGCGTGCGCAGCAGCGGCATCCACCTCGACCGGCGGGGTGACGAGATCGCCGTCACGGTTGAGGCCGGCGAGTCTTGGGACGACTTCGTCGCACTCACCGTCGCCGAGGGCTGGTCCGGGCTGGCGTCGATGTCGGGTATTCCCGGGCTCACCGGCGCAACGCCGGTGCAGAACGTGGGCGCGTACGGGAGCGAGGTGTCCGACACGATCACGTCGCTCCACGTGTATGACCGACAGACGAACGACGTGTCGGCGTGGACGCCGGAGCAGTGCGGGTTCGGCTTCCGCACGAGTGCGTTCAAGCACACGGACCGCTACGTCGTCCTCGACGTGACGTTCGCCCTGCCCCGCTCGCCCGACGCGGTGCCGGTGCGGTACCTGGAGCTGGCCCGGCGGCTGGGTATCGAGCCGGGCGGCGTCGCGCCGTCCACGCAGGTGCGCGAGACGGTGCTTGAGCTGCGTCGCAGCAAGGGAATGGTGCTCGACCCCGCCGACCACGACACGTGGAGCGTCGGCTCCTTCTTCGTCAACCCCTTTGTGGACGCGGCACTCGCGCCGCCCCGGTGTCCACAGTGGACGATTCAGGGACGCGTGAAGCTTTCCGCAGCCTGGCTGATCGAAAACGCCGGCTTCTGCAAGGGATACGGGCTCCCGGGCCGCGTGTCCGTCTCGACAAAGCACTGCCTGGCGCTCACCAACCGGGGCGGCGCCACGACCGCCGAACTGCTCGAGCTGGGCCGCGAGATCCAATCCGGAGTGGAAAAGGAGTTCGGGATCAAGCTTGCCCCGGAAGCCCACCTCACCGGCGTCACCCTCTAACGGCGGGCGATCTTGTGCGGCGCCGCCTGAGCCAGGGGCTTTACCACGAGCAGGTCGATGTTGACGTGCGCCGGACGTGTCACCGCGAAGGCGATGCAGTCAGCGACATCCTCAGCCGTGAGCGGTTCCTCGACACCGGCATAGACGGCGTCGGCCTTGGCGCGGTCGCCGCGCATGCGTACCAGAGAGAACTCCTCGGTACGCACCATGCCCGGCGCGATCTCGGTGACCCGGACGGGCCGGCCGGAAAGCTCGAGGCGCAGCGTTTCCACCACGGCGGTTGCGGCGTGCTTGGCCGCTGTGTAGCCGGCGCCGCCCTCGTAGACGAGGTGGCCTGCGATCGACCCGGTGACGACGATGTGTCCGCCGGCACCGCGTTCGAGCGCGGGCAGCAGCGCCTGGGTCACCCTCAGCACGCCCAGGACGTTGCTGTCGTACATCGCCTGCCAGTCCGCCGGGTCGGCTTCCTCGACCGGCTCGACGCCGATCGCTCCGCCGGCGTTGTTGACCAGCACGTCGACGTCGGGAAGCGTTGCAGCGAGCGCGGCGACGGACGAGGCCGACGTCACGTCCAGCGTCACCGGCCGAATGCCGGGCGTCGCGGCGGCCAGCGCGTCGAGGCGGTCACGTCGCCGAGCGGCCGCGACCACGGAAAAGCCCTCGGCGGCCAGGCGCCGGGCGGTGGCCGCCCCAATCCCACTGCTGGCTCCGGTCACCACTGCGACGCCCGTCATGGATAACGATTGTGCCCAGAGGGCATGATCGGGCTGTGCAGCGCGTCGCGATGCTGAGCGTCCACACCTCGCCACTCGACCCGCCGGGCGGGGGCGACGCGGGCGGCATGAACGTCTACATCGTCGAAACCGCCAAGCGGATGGCCGATGCCGGCATCGCCGTCGAGATCTTCACCCGGGCGACGTCCAGCAGGCAGCCGCGCTGCGTCGAGATGCATCCGGGCGTCGCGGTGCGGCACGTCACCGCGGGACCGTTCGAGGGACTGAGCAAGAACGAGCTACCCGGCCAGCTGTGCGCATTTACCGCGGCCGTGCTGCGCACCGAGGCGCACCACGAGCCGGGCTGGTACGACCTGATCCACTCGCACTACTGGCTCTCCGGGCAGGTGGGCTGGCTGGCCCGTGACCGGTGGGGCGTGCCGCTCGTGCACAGCGCGCACACCCTGAGCAAGGTCAAGAACGCTGCGCTGGCCGACGGCGATGCGCCGGAGCCCCTTGTCCGGGTGGCCGGCGAGCAGCAGGTGGTCGCCGAGGCCGATCGGCTGGTCGCGTCCACCGGACAGGAGCGCGACGAGCTCGTCACGCACTACGGTGCCGATCCGGCGCGGGTCGACGTGGTGCCGCCGGGCGTCGACCTGGCGACCTTCAGGCCCGGCGCCGCGGACCGTGCAAAGCTGGGCATCCCGGACGCGGCCCGGGTGCTGTTGTTTGCCGGACGCCTCCAGCCGCTCAAGGCCCCGGACTTGCTGCTGCGCGCGCTCGCGGTGCTGCGTCCACAGGAGCCGCGTGCCTACGCGGTCATTGTCGGCGCGCCGAGCGGCACCGATCCGGAGTGGCTCCCGGGGCTCGCCAGGCACCTCGGCGTCCCGGCGAAGTTCGTGCCTCCCGTCGGACGAGCCGAGCTCGCCGCGTACTACCGGGCGGCCGACCTCACCGTGGTGCCCAGCTACAACGAGTCGTTCGGGCTCGTCGCCCTTGAATCGCTGGCCTGCGGGACGCCCGTCGTCGCTGCCGCCGTCGGCGGACTGCCCACCGCCGTCGGCGGGGCAGGCGTACTCGTCGAGGGGCACGACCCCGAGGTGTGGGCCGGCGCGCTCGCCAACGCGCTACGCCGGCCTCCCGACCCAAGGGCAGCACGCCGCCAGGCGAGTCGCTTCTCTTGGGAGAGAACTACAGCCGGGCTGATCAATTCGTACCGAGACGCGCTCGCCAGCTTTCACATGGCGGCGGCATCATGAAGCCAGCGGAGATCGTCGAGGCGACGCTCCGCCTCTCCGGCCTGCAGTACGAACGGCCCACGCGCCAGCAGTTCGTGGTGAACCTGCCGGGCACCCGCCGGCTCAAGACCGCATGCTGGTTGAGCATCGGTGAACATGCCATGTCCATTGAGGCATTCGTGATCCGCAACCCGGACGAGAACGCCGAGCAGGTCTACCGCTACCTGCTCGAGCACAACGCCCGCATGTACGCGGTCGCATGGTCGGTCGACGACTCGGGTGACGTGTACCTGACCGGCAAGCTGCCGCTCGCGGCCGTGACGGCTGACGAGATCGACCGGGTGCTGGGCTCGGTCCTCGAATATGCCGACGGCTCGTTCAACGCCCTGCTGCAGTTGGGCTTCGGGTCGTCGATCCGCCGGGAGTGGGCGTGGCGGGTCAAGAACAACGAGTCGCTCGCTAACCTCGCCGCGTTCGAGGCGTTCGCCGCGGGCGAATAATTTCGAAACGCTTGCGTAGCGGATCGCATTGCGCTACGGTCGCGTATCGAAACGCATCCGTAGCGAAATCCGGGAGCCCTCGTGGACGAGAAGACGATTCAGCAGCGTCGCTGGTGGATCCTGAGCGTGCTTGTGATCTGCCTGCTCGTCGTGATCCTCGACAACACCATCCTGAACGTCGCCCTGAAGACCGTGCAGGAGGACCTCGACGCGTCACAGAGCCAGATGCAATGGGCGGTCGACAGCTACGCACTCGTCTTCGCTGGGCTGCTGATCACCTGGGGCGTGCTGGGCGACCGGCTGGGCCGCAAGAAGGTGCTGCTGTTCGGCATGGCGGCGTTCGGCGTGACGTCGGCACTGTGCTCGTTCGCGGGCTCGCCCGGCACACTGATCGGGTTCCGGGCGCTGATGGGCATCGGCGCGGCTGCTGTCCAGCCGCAGACGCTCTCGATCATCCAGAACGTGTTCGAGCCGAAGGAGCGTGCCAAGGCGATCGGTATCTGGGCCGGCGCCTCGGGCATGGCCATTGCGCTCGGCCCCATCGCCGGCGGATTGCTGCTGAAGTACTTCTGGTGGGGCTCGATCTTCCTGGTCAACGTGCCGATCGTCATCGTGGGCCTCGTCGCGATCTCGGCGCTGGTGCCCGAGTCGAAGAACCCGCGGCCCGGCCGGCTCGACCCGGTGGGCGTTCTGCTGTCGATCGTCGCGCTGGTGACCTTGGTGTACGGCGTGATCGAGGGCGGCAACACGAACAACTGGGTGCGCTGGAACACGCTTGGTGCGATCGTGGCGGGACTCGCGCTGCTGGGGCTGTTCGTCGTCATGCAGGCGCGTAGCAACCACCCGACGATCGACGTCCACCTGTTCCGCAACCGGCACTTCTCCTCGGGCGTCGCCGCCATCGGCGTCACGTTCCTGGTCCTGATGGGTTCGACGTTCTACCTGGCGTACTTCATGCAAGCGGTGCGCGGCTACACGGCGCTGGCCGCGGGCGTCGCGATGATCGCCGTGGCCGTCGCGGTGATGGTGGCCGCCCCGCTGTCGGCGCGGCTCTCCGAGCGGTTCGGGCCACGGCTGGTCACCGCTACGGGACTCGTGCTCGCCTCGGTGGGGATCGCGTCGTACGGCCTCGCCACCCGCACCATGCCGCAGTGGGTGATCGAGATTCAGATGGCTACTTTCGGTGCCGGCATCGGCCTGGTCATGACGCCGGCGACCAACTCGATCATGAGCGCAGTGGCCCGCGAGAAGGCCGGCGCCGGATCCGCAGTGAACAACACCGTGCGGCAGGTGGCTGCCGCCCTGGGTGTCGCGATCCTCGGTTCCCTGCTCGCGGTCGCATTCCGCAGCCACCTCGGCCCGGACGCTCCGGCGCAGCTGGCGGCGAAGCTCGACCAGCCGGCGTCCGCCGTCGCGACGCTGCCGGCGGACGCGCAGGTCCGCACCCACGTCAAGAGCGACGCGAGCGAGTCGATCGGCGGCGCGCTCGAGTTCGTCGGCAAGGCCACCGGTGCGCTCCAGGAGCGGGCCAGCGTGACCGGCGTCAGCGCCACACCCGCCCAGCGTGAGCACGCGCAGGCGGCCATCGGTGGGTTCGTCGACCACTCGAAGAATGCGTTCGTGTCGGCCATGCGGTACGCGTCAGTGGTGTCCGGCGCCATCGGCCTCGTCGGCGCGATCGCCGCGTTCCTCTTCCTGCCCACCCGCCGCGAGCACGCCGACCTCACTGCCGAGACGGTCCCGGCGTCCGGCGAACCGGCGATGGCGCACTGATGACCGCGGGCACCGAGCGGCGTCCGGGCCGGCCGCGCAGCGCCGCGGCGGACGAGGCGATCCTCGACGCGACCGTCGACGTGCTCGCCGAGCAAGGCTTCCTGGGGCTGAGCGTTGAGGCCGTGGCCGCCCGGGCCGGTGTCGCGAAGACGACGATCTACCGGCGCTGGCCGACCAAGGACGACTTGTTGATTGACGCGGTCGCGTGCATCAAAGGATCACACCCGGAGCCACCGGGTGAGTCGGTGCGCGACGATCTGATCTACATGCTCAGCCGGATGCGCGACGCTTGGTTCAAGGGCCGGTTCGGCCGTCTCATGGCGCGGCTCGCCGCCGACGGGCTGGAGCGTCCCGAGCTGTACCGACAGGGCAGGGAGCGCTTCGTCGCCCCCCGGCGCGCGGCGATGCGGCGGGTGATCGAGCGGGGAATTGCCGAGCGCGGCATCCGCGGCGACGTCGATCCGGAGTGGGTCATCACGCTGCTGGTCGCACCGATTGTCAGCGCAGCCCTGACACACCAGGGCGCCCTGGCGCAGCGGCAGCTCGAATTCATCGTCGACACGGTGCTCGCCGGGTTGCGTCCGGACGGATAGATGGGCTGCTGCACCGACGTCCGGGTCAGCAATCGGTGACTGGCAGGATGGCGTTCGTGACTGCAACGCTGGTGCTGCTCCGCCACGGCGAGAGCGAATGGAACAAGAAGAACCTGTTCACCGGCTGGGTCGACGTCGACCTCAGCGGGGCCGGCGAGGACGAGGCGCGACGGGGCGGCGAACTGCTCGTGTCACACGGCCTGCTACCGGACGTCGTGCACACGTCGTTGCTGCGCCGCGGAATCCGCTCCGCCGAGCTGTGCCTGAACGCCGCCGATCGGCACTGGATCCCGGTGCGCCGTTCCTGGCGGCTCAACGAGCGGCACTACGGCGCCCTCCAGGGCAAGGACAAGACGGCGATACGCAAGGAGTTCGGTGACGAGCAGTTCATGCTGTGGCGCCGCTCGTACGACATCCCGCCGCCGCCGTTGCCCGACGACGACGAGCAATCCCAGGTCGGCGACCCCCGTTACGCTGACCTGCTCGACGCGGTGCCGCGCACCGAGTGCCTCGCCGATGTCGTCGCGCGGCTGCTGCCGTACTGGTACGACGCGATCGTGCCGGACCTGCGGCACGGCCTTGTCCTGATCGCAGCCCACGGCAACTCGTTGCGCGCCATGGTCAAGCACTTGGACGGGCTCTCGGACGAGGCCGTCGTGTCGCTGAACATTCCGACCGGGATCCCGCTGCGCTATGACCTCGATCCGGCGACGCTGCGACCGACGCGTCCCGCGGAGTACCTGGATCCCGACGCGGCCGCGGAGGCGATCCAGGCGGTGGCCAACCAGGGCCGCTAGCAGCCCCGGCGTCAATGAAGAGTTGTTCGCCCTGCGGCGCGTTATGTGGCGCCCAGGGTCGAACAACTTCCAGAGATTGCTATACGGGTCGGTGCAGCGGCTCGGGATGGCGGCCGGTGACGATGAATACGGTCCGCTGGGCGACGGACACGGCGTGGTCGGCGTAGCGCTCGTAGTAGCGTCCGATCAAGGTCATGTCGATGGCCGCCTCGACGCCGTACCGCCAATGCGGCGCCAGCAGCAGCGTGAACAGCTGACGGTGCAGCGCGTCCATCGAGTCGTCCTCGTGCTCGACGGCCTCGGCCAGCTCGACGTCGCGCCCCTCGATGACCTGCGCGACCTTGTCGACCAGGGACAGCGCGACGGCACCCATCTGCGAGATCACGTCTCGCAGCTCCGCAGGCACGGCCACCTCGGGAAAGCGCATCCGCGCGACTTTCGCGATGTGCCGCGCCAGGTCGCCCATCCGTTCCAGGTCGGCAACGACGTGCAGCGTGGTGACCAGCACGCGCAGGTCCGTGGCCACCGGCTGCTGGCGGGCGATCGTCTGGAACGACCGCTCTTCGAGATCCTCGCGCAGCGCGTCGATCCGCGGATCGTCTGAAATCACCCGCTCGGCGCCGGAGAGGTCGCCGTCGAGCAATGCATTGGTGGCGCGCTCCATCGCGGCGCGTACGAGCTGGGTCATGGCTACGAGCGACTTACCAATGTCGTCCAGCTCGTCGTGGTATATGTCACGCATATCCGAAGGGTAGTTTCTCGGCGGCCAACGCGGTTGTCACATGGTAAACGGAGGGCGGCCGGCCGGTGAACACCCGGCCGCGGCACCGAGCGCGCCGGGCCGCACATCGACGCGCCCGTACCATCGCCCATGTGGCAGTTCTTGCCGGGTGCGCGATTGCGATCGCGCTCCTGCTCGGCGTGGCGATCGGATGGTGGTTCGCCCGCCGCAGGGCGTCGCCTGCGCCCGCGCCGGCACAGCCCCAACCGCGCTCGATGCTGCCCGATCAGCTGATCGAGGTACTCGGCCACGGCGTCGTGGTCATCGACCGGGACGAACGGGTCATGCTGGTCAACCCGGCGGCGCGTGCCATGGGCGTGCTGTCCGGCGACCATATCGCGTTCGACGAGTTGACCCGCCTGGTGCGGGCGGCGACCGACCGTGGTGTGCCCGTCCACGGCGCCGTCGACCTGCCGATGGGCCGCCTCGGGCGCGAGCCGATCGCGTTGTCGGTGACGGCGGTGCCGCTGCCGGACGCACACGACGACCAGCGAATCGGGGCGGTCGCCCTGCTGCTCGACGACGTGACCGAGGCGCGGCGGCTCGAAGCGGTGCGCCGAGATTTTGTGGCCAACATCTCGCACGAGCTGAAGACGCCCGTCGGCGCGCTGACGCTATTGGCCGAGGCGGTGCTGGACGCGGCTGACGACGCCGATGCAGTGCAGCGCTTCGCGGGGCGGATGCAACACGAGAGCGCGAGGTTGGGCAGGCTGGTGCGGGAGCTGATCGAACTGTCGCGGCTTCAGGGCGCCGAGCCGCTGCCCGGCAACGACCTGGTCCTCGTGAGCGCACTGCTCGACGAGGCACAGGACCGCACCCGGCTAGCCGCCGAGAAGGCGGGCACCAGCGTGGTGGTTCGTTATGCGAACGACCTCGTCGTGCGCGGCAACGAAACCCAGCTCACGATGGCCATCACGAACCTCGTCGACAATGCAATCGCCTACAGCCCGCGGGGCACTCGGGTCGCAGTCAGCGCGCGGGCGGTCGACGGCCACGTCGACATCTCGGTGAGCGACCAGGGAATCGGCATCGCCGAAAACGAGCTGCCTCGGGTATTCGAGCGATTTTACCGAGTCGATCAAGCCCGCTCGCGGGCCACAGGCGGCACGGGCTTGGGTCTCGCGATCGTGAAACATGTGGCGACCAACCACGGCGGCACCGTCTCGGTGTGGAGCGTTCCCGGAGCTGGCTCTACATTCACCATTCGGTTGCCTGCTGTTCACCGAGCCCAGGCATCGTCCGAGCGGGAGACTCTGGCGAGGGAGGCCGTGTGAGTGAGCATCGCACTGCGCGAGAGGAGCGTGCTGGCAACCCAGTGCGGAGTGAGCACAGCGATAACCACAAGCATTGTGAGCAGGGTGGCGGCGTGATCGAGCATCGCACGGCAGCGATGAGCGCTCGCGCTGCGAGCGAGGTGGAGCCGTGACCCGGGTACTGGTCGTCGAAGACGAGGAGTCGTTCTCGGACGCGCTGTCGTACATGCTGCGGCGCGAAGGCTACGAGGTCGCCGTCGCGGCAACCGGCCCGGAAGCGTTGGCGCTCTATGACCGCAGCGGCGCCGACCTGGTGCTGCTGGACCTGATGCTGCCGGGCCTGTCCGGAACCGAGGTGTGCCGGTCGCTGCGGCAACGCTCAAGCGTCCCGATCATCATCGTCACCGCGCGCGACAGCGAGGTCGACAAAGTGGTCGGACTCGAACTAGGCGCGGACGACTACGTCACCAAGCCGTTCTCGTCACGCGAACTGGTCGCGCGGATCCGAGCGGTATTGCGCCGAGGCGGTGACACGGACGACCTGGTGGCTAGCGCCCTGGAGGCCGGGCCGGTGCGCATGGACGTCGAGCGGCACACCGTGGCCGTCGACGGTGACACCGTGTCACTGCCACTGAAGGAGTTCGATCTACTCGAGTTGCTCCTCCGCAACGCCGGCCGGGTGCTCACCCGTGGGCAGCTGATCGACCGCGTGTGGGGCGCAGACTACGTCGGCGACACCAAGACGCTGGACGTCCACGTCAAGCGGCTGCGCTCCAAGATCGAACCGGACCCGGCCAACCCCAAGTACCTGGTGACGGTAAGGGGCCTCGGCTACAAGTTCGAGGCATAGATCTCACCGATCGCGCAAGGATTCCTTGCGTGAGACGAGGGATTCTTGCGCAATCGGGTGGGAGCGCCGGGCGGCAACCGTTGCGGGGTGTTCGGCGAGCAGGCCGCGTTCTAGGCGTTCGGCGCAAAGGCGGCCCAGCTCGTCGTACGCCTTTTGGCCGATCAGCTCGGTGAGTTCCGGCCCGTAGGAGACGTAGAGAGGCTCGCCGGCGGAGTGCGCCTCCGGCGATGAGGTGCACCACCAATGCAGGTCATGCCCACCTTCACCCCAGGCGCGGCGGTCGAACTCGGACACCGTCGAGACGAGGATGCGGGTCCCGTCCGGGCGATCCACCCAGTCCTGCGAGCGGCGGATCGGCAGCTGCCAGCACACCTCGGGCTTCGTCTCGAGCGGATGCCGGCCGGTGCGCAGCGCGTACGCGTGCAGCGCGCAGCCGACGCCGCCCCCGAAGCCCGGCCGATTGAGGAAGATGCAGGCGCCGTCGATGACCCGGGTACGCCGCCGGTTCTCGTCGTCGCCGACGCTGTCCTTGTCGACGATGGCGAGCCGTCCGCTCTTGGTCTGCGCCCGCCCGCGGTGCTGCCAGTCGGCGGGACTGAGCTGCTCGGCGAATCGCCGCACCCGCTTCTCGTCGGCCTTGTCGGAGAAGAACGCCCCGTGGCTGCAACAGCCGTCGTCGCCGCGTCCTTCGACAACGCCGTGACAGCCGCGTCCGAATATGCACGTCCAGCGCGAGCACAGCCACGTGAGGTCGGCGCGGATCCAGTGCTCGGCGTCCGCGGGATCGACGAACTCGACCCAGTCGCGGGTGAAGTCGAGCGGCGTCTCGCGTGACGGCACTGGCTGCATCTGGCCAGCCTACGGAACTTCGCGTCGAGGTAATGCGAGGCGGACCGATATCCTCGCAAAGTATGAGGCTCGGTGTGCTCGACGTCGGGTCGAACACCGTGCACCTGCTGGTGGTCGACGCTCATCGGGGCGCGCAGCCGTCCCCGCAGCTCTCCCGCAAGAGCGTGCTGCGCTTGTCCCAACACATCGACAAGCACGGCGACCTTGATCTCGAAGGCGCGGACGCCCTCGTCGGTGCCACACTCGGTGCCTGCCGTCAGGCCGAGGAGCTCGGCTGCGACGAGGTCATCGCGTTCGCGACGTCCGCGGTGCGCGACGCCCGCAACGGCGCCGCGGTGCTCGAACGCGTCGCGACCGAGACGGGCGTTTCGCTGTCGGTGCTGTCCGGTGATGACGAGGCTCGGTTGACGTTCCTCGCGGTGCGCCGCTGGTACGGCTGGAGCGCCGGGCGGCTGATCTGCCTCGATATCGGTGGCGGATCGCTGGAGCTGGCGGCCGGCGGGGACGAGGAGCCGGACCGCACCGCGTCCTTGCCGCTGGGCGCCGCCCGGCTCACCCGGGACTGGTTCGACGGCGACCCGCCGTCGAAGGGTGCGCTGTCGCGGGCGCGGGAGCACGTCGAGTCCGCCCTCGCCGGGCCGGCCAAGAAGCTGCTCGAGGCCGGAGCCCCGGACCGGGTCGTTGCGACCAGCAAGACGTTTCGCACCCTGGCACGTCTGGCCGGCGCCGCCCCGTCCTCGGCCGGCCCGCGGGCACGGCGGGTGCTCACCGGCACCGGGCTGCGCCAGGTCACCGCGTTCATCTCGCGAATGTCGTCGGTAGACCTTGCCGAATTGGACGGCGTCAGCGCCGGGCGGTCGGACCAGGTGCTGGCCGGCGCGGTTGTGGCTGCCGCGGCGATGGACGCGCTCGGCGTGACCGAGCTAGAGCTGTGCCCGTGGGCGTTGCGCGAAGGGGTCATCCTGCGCCGCCTCGATCAGTTGAGCCCGTGATGAGCAGGCGCGCGCTGCGGGCAGCGGCCACCAAGGTCGGGCTCTCGACCGCCTCGGTGTACCCCGAGTCGACGTCCGCTGCGTTCGAGCTGGCCGCCAGCCTCGGCTACGACGGGCTCGAGGTCATGGTGTGGACGGATCCGATCAGCCAGGACCCGAAAGCGCTGGTGCGGCTTTCCGAGCACTACGGCGTGCCGATCCTCGCGATCCACGCGCCCTGCCTGATCGTGACCCAGCGTGTCTGGTCGACCGATCCGTGGCTGAAGCTGCAGAAGGCAGAGTTCGCCGCCGAACTGCTCGGTGCCCAGACTGTCGTGGTGCACCCGCCGTTTCGATGGCAGCGCGACTACGCGCGACGGTTCCGGGCCGGGCTGGACGAGATGGCGCAGCGGACCGACGTGCGGTTCGCGGTCGAGAACATGTTCCCGTTGCGGGTGCGTGGCCGGGAGGTCTCCGCGTACCAACCGGGATGGGACGTCGCGCTCGAGGGTTATCGCCACTGCACGCTGGATATCTCGCACGCCGCGGTGTCACAGTCGGACGTCCTGGCGATGCTGGATGCGATGGACGGGCGGCTCGCGCACCTGCACATCGGCGACGGCACGGGGGTCGGACGTGACGAGCACCTCGTGCCCGGGCGCGGCACCCAGCCGTGCGCCGAGGTACTCGAACGCGTCGCCGCCAACGGCTTCGCCGGGCACGTGATCGTCGAGGTGAACACCCGGCGGGCTGTCGACCGGGCCGAACGCGAGGCCGACCTCGCCGAGGCGCTGGCCTACTGTCGGCTGAACCTCGTTGCCCCGCCCATCCTCAAGTCCCGCTGATCGGGGAACCTCGTCCCCGACCGGCGCCGCTACCCTCGGGGCATGCTGCGTTCGATGATCCTCGCCGTCTCGGGCAACCGCAGTATCGAACGGCTCGTGTCCAACGCACCCGTGTCGCGGGCCGTGGTTCGGCGTTTTGTCGGCGGCGCCGACCGGTCGGCGGCGGTGGGCGCGGCGAGCGCACTGGTCGAGGACGCGCTGTGCGTCACGCTCGACCACCTCGGCGAGGACACCACCGACGCCGATCAGGCAGCCGCCATCGCCGACGAGTACATCGCCCTGCTGGACGCGTTGGCCGGGGCGGGCCTGGCCGAGCGGCTCGGCCCGCTGACGGCCCGCGCCGAGGTCAGCGTCAAGCTGAGCGCGATCGGGCAGGCACTCCCGGGCGACGGCGAGAAGATCGCGCTCGAGCATGCGCGCCGCATCTGCGCAGCCGCGGACGCCGTGGGCGCAACGGTGACGCTCGACATGGAGGACCACACCACCACTGACTCGACGCTCGCCACGCTCGTCGAGTTGCGCGCCGACTTCCCCGAAACAGCCGGCGTGCTCCAGTCGTACCTGCGGCGCACCGAGGGCGACTGCCGTGACCTGGCCGGGCCCGGCAGTCGCATCCGGCTGTGCAAAGGGGCGTACCAGGAGCCGCCGTCCGTCGCCTATCAGGATGAGCTCGACGTCGATCTCTCGTATGTGCGTTGCATCAACATCCTGCTTGCCGGACAGGGCTATCCGATGT
>JBKOXO010000102.1:0-13240 GCA_046744105.1 Actinomycetota bacterium | reverse complement strand
CTTGGACGTGGGCCGGATGCGGCAGGACGCGCACCTCCGTCAGCACGTTCTTCGCCTGCGTGTCGAGCGCCTCGCCGCGGTAGCTGACGTCGACGCGGGCGGTCTCGCCGCGGGCCGCCACGACGTGCGCGCCCGTCGCGCCCGGAACGGTCCCCGCAGCCTGCGTGTAGTCCTGCAGGGCCGCCTGCCCGGCCGGGCTACTCACGGGGACGTCCAGCGACACCGCTGCGGTGATCGGCGTGTCCAGGTTGCCAGGGAATTCGTGCTGCAGCGTGTCCGCCACCTGGCGGGATTCGGCGCTCTTCGGCTCCATTCGCTGGTCGATGCCGCCCCACTTCACATGCAGGAACGGGGTGCCGAGCACGAGCAGCACCGCCACCATCGGCAGCCCGAAGACCACGGGACGACGCATCACGCCGGCCGCCAGTCGGTACCAGAAGCCACGCTCGCGCTCGGGCCGACGACGGCGAAGCGCGAGGGCGTCCACGCGTGGGCCGAGCACGGCGAGCAGCGCAGGCAGCACGGTCAGCGCCGCCACTGCCGCGATCAGTACTGCCGAGATGCCGCCGTAACCCATCGACTTCAGGAACGTCTGCGGGAAGATCAACAGGCCCGCCAGCGACACCGCTACGGTGACCGCCGAGACGGCGACGGTGCGCCCGGCCGTGGCCATCGTCGTCGTAACGGCGTCGGGGACGGCGGCGCCGCGGCGCAACTCCTCACGGAACCGGCTGACCATGAACAGCCCGTAGTCGATGGCGAGCCCGAGGCCCAGGATCGTCACGATGTTCACGGCGAAGACGCTGACGTCGGTGGCCATGCTGATCACACGCAGCGAGATGAACGAGCCCATGATCGCCATGACCCCGATGGCGAGGGGCAGTGTTGCCGCGGCGATGCTGCCGAACACGATCGTGAGCAGCACCAGCACCACCGGCGCGGAGAGCATCTCGGCCCGGGCGATCGACTTCTTGACCTGCTCGTTGAGGTCGGCGCCGAGGCCGTTCTGCCCGCCGACCTGCATGATGTAGCCGGTGCCCTTGACGGCATCCCGCATCGCGTCGTACTTGGACATGGCGATGGTGTCGTCCCGGTCCTTGAGCGAGACCGCGGCGAAGGTGGCGTGCCGGTCGGCGCTGACGAAGTCGGGCGAGTGCGTTGTCCAGTACGTGTTCGTGCCGACGGCGACGGCCGGTGGGAACTTGGCCATGACGGCGTCGACGGTCTGTCGGTAGGTCGGGTCGTCGACGGTGACACCCGGGTTGCGGAACAGCACGATCACGTCGGCGTTGGTGTTGCCGATGCGCTTGTCGAGCAGCGCCTGGGCCTTCTGGTTCTCGCTGCCCTTGTCGTCGAAGCCGCCGTTGCCGAGCGCGCTGAATACGCCGGTGCCCCACAGGCCGCCCACCAGCACGAACACGATGCCGCCGGCCAGCATCCACCGGCGCCACCGCACGACCCGGGAGCCCCACCACGCGAACATGCGTCACCTCCGCGAACGAGCATCATTGTGGTGAACGCTGTTCACCGTGAACGTCGTTCACTATGCTGGGGCGCCGTGACCAGCGTCAAGCCCGTTTCCGGCGAGGGCTCTCAGCCGTCTCGCAGGGAACGCGCGCACGCCGCGACACAGGCGGAGATCCTTCAGGCGGCGCGGCACCTGCTGGTCGAGGGCGGCGCGGAGCGGGTCACCGTGCGCGGCATCGCCGCCGAGGTCGGGATGACGGCGCCCGCGCTGTACCGATACTTCGGTGGGCGCGAGGCGCTCCTCAGCGCACTGTGCAGCAGCCTCTACGACGAGCTGGCCGACATCCTGTACGAAGCTCGGGACCGCGATCCCGATGCCCCGCTCAAACAGCGCTTCCTGGTCACGTCGTTCGCGTTCCGCAGGTGGGCACTCGAGCACCGGCCCGAGTTCGGGCTGCTCTTCGGGGCGCCCATCCCCGGCGTGCTGGTCGACAAGCACCTCGACCCCGACCCAGCGACCAACCGCGGCATCCGCTTCGGGCAGGTGTGGCTGGAGCTGTTCGCCGAGCTGTGGCGCCAGCACCCGGTCTCCGTGCCCGACGCGGACGAGGTCGATCCACGGTTGCGCGAGCAGCTCGCCGAGTACCACGAGCAGATCGGGCGCATCGTCCCGATCGGAGCCGTTGTGCTGTACCTGTCCTGCTGGGTGCAGCTGTACGGCGCGGTGGCCACCGAGGCGTTCGGGCATCTGAACTTCGCGCTTCGGAACGGGGACGCCGAGGCGCTGTTCGACGACCTGATGCGAGAGCTGGCCGGAAAACTCGGCCTCACGCATTAGCCGTTTTGGAGGGACGGGACACCCGTCGCTATGCTGGGCAAGCACTCCAACGGGACTTGTAGCATGGAGCGGCCTGCCGCCCTCATCGTCTAGAGGCCCAGGACGCCGCCCTTTCAAGGCGGTAGCACGGGTTCGAATCCCGTTGGGGGCACGCAGCACAACTGGTCCACCAAGGCCCCGTAGCTCAGTTGGTTAGAGTGCCTCCCTGTCACGGAGGAAGTCGCCGGTTCAAGTCCGGTCGGGGTCGCTCATCGCGGTTCGTGCAACGAATCGTGCAGCGAGCTGTATGAGCGTTTGATCAGACCGCCGCGCCGTCGACGTCCTCGCGGGCACATTCGCGAATTGCCGTCTGGCAACTTTCCAAGCCATGGTCTAACGCCGGCACCGACCCGGTAACCGGCAAGCGGCGCGATCTGCGCGAGACACATCCCGCCTACGACGAGGCCGAGCTCGCGCTCACGCGGCCGGCCGCTCTCTGCGTTTCGTCAAGTGATCTGGCCCCCCTGTCGTCAGGCCTCACTGATGTTGGCCCCCGGTCGCGGGTTCGGGTGCAGGACGTGGCCTCGATACTTGATCTCGTGGATCGACTTGTTGACCTGGACGCGGTGCTCGGTGAGCTCGACCGGCGGCGACCGAAGTGGACGCAGCTGGGCTTACGAACGGCGGCTCCCGCGTGTCAGAAGGTGAACCGGGTGCAGTCGTTCGGGAAGGCAAACCACGCGAGTGCGCGCATCGGCGTGATCACGCGAAGCCCACCACCTTGCTCGCCGGCCCAGGCGTCGGGAGCTGGCGCATAGTCCGGGTGGTACTTCTCGAACGCCCTGGCCAGCCGGGAACCCAGGTCCTCGGGTTCGGCTCTGGTTGCGGTGGAAGATCCTTCGACGATCACCACCTCGGTGCCGCTCTCGAGAGTCAGCGTGCACGCCGGGTTGGAGTCGAGGTTGCGCGCGTGACGAGTCGTCGGCGCGCCGTCATAGTAGAAGCGCCCGTCAAGCCATACCCCCCAGCGTGGCACCGAGTGCGGGGTGCCATCGGGCCGAACCGTGGTCAGCCAATAGTGCAGCGACGTACGCAGCCGCTCCTCGACCTGGTCCCAACTCAAGAGGCCCTCGGTCGTGCCGGGTAGCCCGTAGCCGTCGGGAATCGTGGGACGCGCACGGTCAGGGTGTGCAAGAGCCATGGGCCGCACGCTAACGCCTTCATCCGACATCGCCGTCCGGTGCCCGGGTCGACCCGGCAAGTACCTGCGATCACCAGCCAGACCGCTCCTGCCCCGCGAGTTGTTCGACCGCCGGCGCGCCATATCGCCGCGACGGTCGAACAACTCGGAAGACGCAGAAGCGACCTACGCCTTCAGACGGCAGGCACGACGCTTGATGCGTTCCGGGTGGGTGTACAGCACACGTCGCCGAATCACCTATGCAACTTCCCTACCGCCATAGGTCACGAGCGCGTAGATCACGGCGCCGCCGATGGCGACGTACGTGAACGACCACACCGGGTAGTAGGGCATCCACCAAATGGCGCTGATCGCCGCGATCGCGCCAGCGATGACCCCGACCCACCGGGCCACCTGCGATCCACTGAACAGCAGGAACCCGCACACGATGAGCACGGCGGCTATCACGAGATAGACCCAGCCATAGGTCTTGAGGCTGTGCCCGAAGATCGCGTCCTCGAGGTTCTGTGGCAGCACTCCGTGATACCGGAACGCCCAGATCGCGTCGAAGACGCGCATGATGCCCGCCGTGATCAACGCGATCGCGGCGAACGTCACCCACCCTTCACCGCGCGTGTTCATAGCATCTCCGTTCTTTGATGGTTTGCCAGCTGTGCGACTGGCGGACTAGAAATTCCCGCAATCCCGGGGACTTGGCACCACCCGTGCAGGGTGATCGTCGATTCCTGGAAACCAGCTCCGCCCCGAGCAACCCGGCTTGAGTGCGCTACCCAGCTCCCAGTCGCTGCATCAGCCGAGTGCACCGCGTCAGCGTGGTTGCCACCCGCTTCCGCGAGACCGGCCCCGTCAGGGTGCTCTGGCGGACGGCCCGGTCTCGGCGGACCCCGGTTGTTCGGTGGGTATGCGTCGGGAGAAGAACAGCCCGATCAGTGCGATGAGTGCCAAGGCGGCGAGCGCAACACGAAGACCGTCCAGCCGCGCTTGCCGATTTTCGTCGAGAACTGCCTGGGCTTCTTTGTCGCTAGCCCCGGCCTTCGTAAGCGCCTCTTCCAGGTCGGAGTCAGAGATGAAGGGTATGCCGCCCGCGAGCTCAACGCTCGCCTTAGCGCTTACCTGTGCGGGGACCGCCGGGTTCTGCTCGATCCCATGCAGGAACGACGCGGTCAGGGCCGCGATCAGCAGCGAGCCGGCGAGCGCTGTCCCCATCGAGGCGCCGAGATTAGTCGCCGTGTTCTGCAATCCGCCGACCGCGGGGCTGTCCTCGTCCGGGACCGCGGAGACCGTCACACTGCCCAGCTGCGAGGCCAGGGCGCCGACCCCGAGACCGGTAAGCAGCAACGGGACGGTCACGATCTCCGCACCGGCGTCCGCGTCAATGCTCACGAGCAGCCACAGAATTCCGCCGAACATCGCCAGCAGGCCTGCCCGCACGACGAGTCGGGGCGACACGCTCGGAAAGAACTTCGGGATGCCGGCCGCTGCGAGCAGCAGCGTTATCGACAGCGGGACGATCCTGACGCCGGTGTCGATCGCTGACAACCCGAGTGCGACCGACAGGTACAACGGAATCGTGAAGAACAAGCCGGCCTGAATCAGAAACTGGAAAAAGAACATCACCAGGCCGCCGCTGAGCTGCCGGTTACCGAGCATCGACAGCCGCACCAGCGGCTCGGCGCGCCGCCTCTCGACGTGGCGCTCCCAGATGCTGAACAGCCACAGCACGAACACCCCCCCGAGGATCAGGACGATCGTCGGCGAGAGCCCGAGGACCTTTGGTCCGCCGGACTTCGCCACGACCCACCCCCATTCGCTCGACCGCAGCACGCCGAACACCGCGAGCCCCAGCCCAGCGGCTGAGAGCACCGCGCCGACCAGGTCGAGGTGCGGTCGTGTCTGGACCGGCGCATCCTCCACGCGACGCGCGACCGCCAAGATGGCGAGCACGATCACGACCTCACCGACGAAGACGTACCGCCACGAAAAGTAGGTGGTCGCGATGCCACCGATCAGTGGACCCACCGCCACGGCGACCGCCCCGGCCGCCATCACCAACCCGTACGCGCGCGGACGGCCCTCGGCCGCAAAGTTGCTGGCAACCAGCGCAACGATCGCCGGAAGGATCAACGCGGCGCCGATCCCCTCGAGGATCGACCAGCCAACGATAAGCACGACGAGGTTCTGCGCGAGAGCTGTGGTCAGCGAGCCAGCGCCATAGATCAGGCAGCCGATTGAGAACGCACGTCGCCGGCCGATCAGCGAGCCGACCTTACCGCCCGGGATCATCAGCATTGCCATCACCAGCGTGTACAAGGTGATCGCCGACTGGATCCCGGTCACCGTCGTGCCGACGTCCTTCGCGACGGTGGCGATCGACACATTCATCACGGAACTATCGAGCGTCATCACGAACTGCCCTGACGCAAGCGTGAGCAAGACCAGACCAGTCCCCTGCGCGGCTGCAGTATCAGCCCGCTGGCGTGCCATCGGAGCACGATAGACCATGCCGTCTCGAAAGCAGCCGCCATTGAGGTACGCCTTCTAGGCGGATGCCGGGCTAGCGACCAGCGAGAGAGTGCCGGCGCGGCGCCCGAAACGGATTCGTTGCTCGAATGCGTCGACCCGATGCGCGGGATCGTGCGGACAGAACTCGATGCGGGTAAGACGCACAAGCTGGGCCGCCCCGCACGCGGTCAGTGTCGTCGTCCGTGCGTGCCGGTTGGGAGATGCTCACTCGGCCCAGGGCGGGGTGAAGGTGCCTTGTTCGGTACGGGCCTGCCCGCCGACGGGTAGGACACAGATCGCCTCGGCGGGCCCGTTCTCAGCGATGAGGTGGAATAGCTCGCCGGCGGGGATGATCAGGGCGTCGCCCGCGTGTGCGGTCTCCGCGTGCTCGGGAAAGTGCGCGGTCAGCGACCCGGCGAGGACCAGGAAGGTCTCCTCGCGGGTCAGCGAGTGAACGGGTGAGGCTTCGCCGGCGGCGCAGGTGATCCGCCAGGTCGACACGTCCCGGGCACCGCGGCTGGGTGAGGTGAGACCGCGAATGGTGGTGGCGCCGGCTTCGAACAGCGGCGCTTCCTGCGCGGTGACGACGGGCATGGCAGACTCCCCCTTGACGCATCTTCGTAAGACCTAGCGAATAGTAAACCATGGTGAACTAAATTGGGCGATCCAGATCTTGCGATCCTGCTGGTCGGAGCGTCACGGGTGGTGGCCGATCGGCTCGGCGCCGCGGTCGAGCGGGCCGGCATCGACGACATGCGCGCGCCGTTCGGCTTCGTCATCCGCGCCCTCGCCGACCGCCCGTGCACCCTGACCGAGCTGGCCAACGTGCTTGATGTGAGCAAGCAGTCGGCCATCAAGGTCGTGGACGAAATGGAACAACGCGGATTGGTGCGCCGCGAGCCCGCGCCCGGCGACCGCCGCGCCAAGCTCATCAGCCTGACCGGAAAGGCGGAGCGAGTGCGCCGCACGGCGTTGGCCGAGTCGCATCGGCTGGAGCGCGAGCTGCGCCGCGCGTTCGGCGCTGCCGAGGTAGCCACGATGCGCGCCGTGCTGCAGGGCCTGCTGGAACGCCACGGAGCAATGGCCGATGCGGCCGCCGGCCGATCCCGCGCAGCCTGGTAACCGCAGACTTATCCTCTTGATCAAGCTCGGCGGGCGCGCGAGGAACACTCGATCTGCGCCGATAACGCGCGCTCGACAACGGGATACTCGGATGTCATGACATCCATACAGCCCGAACTCTGGGTCGACCGGGGGACAGCGGCAATCGCGTTCTATCAGCAAGCCTTCGGAGCCCGCGTGCTACACCTGGTGGGCGACGGCGACGAGATCGTGGCTCAGTTGGCGATCGGCGAGGCTGCTTTCTGGATCGCCGCCGTAGGCGAGAGTTCTGAACGCCTTGTTCCCCGCGCGATCGGCGCTTCCACGGGCCGAGTACTTCTCGTGGTGGATGACCCGGACGCCGTTCACGCGAGGGCGGTCGAGGCGGGAGCTTCAGAGAAGTCTGCCGTCGGTCTCGAGCATGGCTGGCGGGTGGGTCGGGTGCTCGATCCGTTCGGGCATGAGTGGGAAATCGCGAAGCCCGCCATGCCCTGGCCACCGGCAGTCGTCCCGGCGTGATGTCGGCCCGAGATTCGCAAGCCGCCCAGCACACACTCATACCGCGCCGCGTCGTCCCGCACGCTCACGCCGCGGCCAGTACGCCAGCACCGGAGATGCCGATGGTGTTCGGGTGTTCTAGGCGATCTTGGTTGGTGCGCGGACGCGCCGAAGTGTGGTGCCTGCGCGTGGTGGATCTTCATGCACGCCACCGCATGATGATCGTGCGGATGACGGCGGCGTTCGGTGGCCGAGTGCGGCCGATGCAGTAAGGGCGGGTGTCGGGGCGGAACCAGGCATTGGGTTGATGGGACGGTGATGTCCTTGTATCGCGGGGTGATGTCGGTGCGCCGGGTAATCTGCTCGAGGAAGTAGCCGACGCGGCCCCCAGTCGTTTGATCATGCGGGCAGCGGAGTCGGTCGGCTCGCCTAAGCTCTGGTGATCTTGAGGCCGTTCGGCCCGACATCGACTGGAGCACTGGCTTAACCATGCGCGCGTGTGGCAGCCGGATTAGTGAGTCCACTCGTGGTTGGAGGGCTCGGCTCCGCCCTTGGTCACGCGTACAGTCAGCACGTGGCTGGAGGGTCCGGTCGAGGTTGGTTCGAGGCCGAGGACCTTCGCCGTGTTTTTCCGGTCTTCTCGCTGGCATTTTGGCTGGTTGCCGCGATCACGCAGCCCTCTTCGGTAGCCGACATGCTCCTCGCGGCGGTGCCGGTCGCGGCGTTCGCCCTGTGGGCCTTCGCTAGCACTGTGCCGCTGGCCGCCGTCTCGGTCGCCATCGTGGTTCCGGTGGTCGTAGCGCAGCGCTCGGGAGAGCTCGAGCCGATCATGTTCAATGCCTGTTTGCTCTCCTTCGCGGCCGCCCGCTGGTATCCCTCGCTCGCGACGGCCGCGTCACTTGGTCTGCTCGCGGCAGCCACGCCGTTGCTGGTAGCCCTGGCCCAGGATCCGGGCGAGGTCGCCGTCGGTATCTGGGTCGTGGCCATGGTCTTTGTCTGGGTCATCGGTCGCGCGGTCGCTCGCCAGGAGCGACTGGTGGTCGAGCTCGAGCAGACGCGGCGTCAGCTGGCCCAGCAGGCGCTGGTGGCCGAACGCCGTCGGATCGCTCGTGACGTGCATGACTTCGTCGGCCACGGCTTGGCTGCCGTGATGCTGCAAGTGACGAGCGCGAGGCACGTGCTACACCGCGACCCGCAGGCTGTCGAGGAGGCGCTGCGATCCGCGGAGGAGGTCGGCCGTCGCAGCATGCACGAGCTTCGGCGCACGGTCACGCTGCTCCGCAGCGACGATGAGGCCGGCGTGGCGGCGCATGCCCCCACGGCGACGGAGATTCCCGCGCTCGTCGAGCAGGCACGCGGCGGAGGTCTTGCCGTTGAGCTGCACATGCGAGGAGATCTGTCTCGGATCCCATCCGGCGTCGGGCTCGAGGTCTACCGGATCGCCCAAGAGGCACTGGCGAATGCGGCCCGCCACGCGCCGAGCGCACACACCACGCTCGAGGTCGAGTTGGCCAACGGACGAATCGCGCTCGTGGCCGAGACCACCGGACCTATTCTCACCAGATCCGCCTCCGAGCAGGCACGACCCCGATATGGACTGCTTGGCATGCGGGAGCGGGCGACCGCGTTCGGCGGCGAGTTTGCTGCCGGGCCGACACTCGACGGCTGGCGGCTACGCTGCGAGCTTCCAGTGGAAGATGGCGCAACCCGGTGATTCGAACAGCCATTGTTGACGACCAGGCGATCGTGCGAGCGGGGCTCGCGCGGATCCTTTCGCCGGAGGACGGTTTCGAGGTCGTTGCCGAGTGCGCAGACGGCCGCAGGGCCGTGGAGGAGCTTCCTGCCCTCGGCCCGGACGTCGTGTTGATGGATGTCCGGATGCCGTCCCTCGACGGGATCGCCGCGACGGCGCAGTTGCGTGGTCTCGAGCATCCGCTCGAGGTGCTGGTGCTTACCACCTTCGGCGAAGACGCAGTGTTGTGGGGTGCGATCGAGGCGGGCGCTGCCGGGTTCGTGCTGAAGGACAGCTCCGCGGAAGACCTGATCGCGGCCACACGGGCGGTCGCAGGCGGCGGTGCGTGGTTCGACCCGGCCGTCGCGTCGCGCGTGCTCGACCGGTATCGCCGGGTTGTGGCTCCTGCCGCCCGCGACGCTGCACGGCTAGACCTACTCACCGGCCGTGAGCACAACGTCCTGCGGTTGATGGCCCGCGGTGCGACCAACGCGGAGATCGCCGCAGCGCTGCACGTCGCTGAGACGACGGTCAAGACCCATGTCGGCAGCATCTTCGGCAAGCTCGGCGTGCGCGACCGGGCCGCTGCGATCGTGTTCGCGTACGACCACGGCGTGGTCACGCCGGGCGCGCCGACGTAGCGGCTTCACCTCCTCCCGTGGGCGGAGTCCAACTCGGGCCCGTGGACGGATGTCATCTTGCTCGGCCCGGGTCAGCGTTAACGGCATGAGGCTCGCGACCGGGCCCATCGCCGCCGCTAGCGCACGCCATCCGTGGCGCGTGCTCGGTGCGTGGTCCGCCGCCGTCGTCCTTGCGATGGTCGTGATCGCGGTGTTCCTAGGCGGGAGCCTCACGACCGAGGGCTCCCCGACGAACAACCCCGAGTCCGATCGCGCCGACAAGGCTCGCCACGCGGCGTTCCCGCCGGATCCGTCCAGCGCCGTCAGCGACGTCGTCGTCATCCGGTCCGACGAATACACCGTTGACTCACCACGGTTCAAGGCCTATGTGCGAGACTTCGTCGCCGATGACGAGATCGCCGCGCTCGGACGTGCGCGCACATATCTCGGCCGCGGTAACGAAGGGCTCGTTTCGGCGGACCACCACGCCACGATCGTCCCGCTTGCGCTGGCCGACGACGACGAGACCGAGGCGCTGGTCGACAAGGTCGAATCCGTTGATCAACAAGGGTCGTTCAGCGTGTCGGTCACCGGCGACAAGACAGTCGACCAGGACATCGACGCACTCTCGCAGCAGGACCTACAGAACGGGGAGCTCAAATTCGGGCTACCAGCTGCGCTCGTGATCCTGCTGCTCGTTTTCGGCGCCGTTGTCGCCGGGCTGATGCCGCTGTTGATGGCGATCGTGTCGATCCTCATCGCGCTGGGGATGACCGCGCTGGTCGCGCAGGCTTTCGAGCTCTCGGTCTTCGTGATCAACATGCTCACAGGCATGGGTCTCGCGCTCGGGATCGACTATTCGCTGTTCGTCGTCTCCCGTTATCGGGAGGAACGCGGTCGGGGGCGGGGCAAGCTGGCGGCGATCGAGGCGGCCGGCGCCACCGCGAGCCGGGCCGTGCTGTTCAGCGGCAGTGTGTTCGTCATCGCCATGTTCGGGATGCTGCTCGTCCCGAACTCGATCATGCGCAGCCTCGCGGTCGGGGCGATCCTGGTCGGGATCGTCTCCGTGGCCGCGGCGCTCACGCTTCTGCCGGCTGTGCTCGGGCTGCTCGGCGACAGGGTCGACGCGCTGCGCATCCCGCTCGTCGGGCGGCGCTCGCTCGAGGCGTCGAATCCCGAGGGACGTTTCTGGGGAGCGATCGTGCGCCGCGTGCTCAGGCGCCCAACGTTGAGCCTGGCGGTGTCCGCGGGGCTGCTCGTCGCCCTCGCGCTGCCCGTCCTGGGGATGCACATCGGCACCAGCGGCGTGTCCGCACTCCCCGACCGCTTCGCTTCCAAGCAAGGCTTTCTCGCGCTCCAACGCGACTTCCCCGGCGCGAGCACCGAGCCGGCCCGGATCGTCGTGTCGCGGGCGTCCGACCCCGAGGTACCGGCGGCGCTTGCAAAGCTACGGACGAGGCTCGCGGCCGATCCACGCTTCGGCGAAGGCGAAATCGAGCGCTCGGCTGACGGTAAGACCGCGCTTCTTTCCGTCCCGGTCGCGGGCGACGCCTCCTCGACGCAGGCAACCGGCGCGGTGCGCGAGCTCCGGAGCGAGTTCGCGCCGGACGCGTTCGCGAGAACGAATGCAGAGGTGCTCGTGGGGGGCCAAAGTGCCGAGAACATCGACTACTTCGACTCCGTCGTCGACCCCGCGCCTTTCGTGATTGCGCTCGTACTCCTCCTCACGTTCGTCCTACTGACCGTCGTCTTCCGCTCTGTGGTCATCGCTGGGACGGCCGTCCTGCTCAACCTGCTTTCGGTCGGCGCCGCCTACGGACTGCTCGTGCTCGTATTTCAGCAGGGCTTCGGAGCCGACCTGCTCGGCTTCCAGCAGACGGACACCATCGAGGCCTGGGTGCCGCTCTTCCTCTTCTCGGTGCTGTTCGGGCTTTCGATGGACTACCAGGTGTTCCTACTCAGCCGCATACGTGAACGCCACATTCATACGGGCGACACGACCGGCGCGATCATTTTCGGCGTCGCCTCGACGGCGCGGATCATCACTGGCGCCGCCCTGATCATCGTCGCGGTCTTTTCCGGCTTCGCGCGCGGCGACCTGATCATGTTCCAGCAGATGGGATTCGGCATCGCGGTCGCGCTGCTCATCGACGCGACGGTCGTCAGGTCGGTGCTGCTGCCGAGCGCGATGAAGCTGCTGGGACAGCGGAACTGGTACCTGCCGCCGTGGCTTGAGTGGCTGCCACGGCTCTCAGTCGAGCAAGCCGCTCCCGCCAGCTACGCGCGCGCGGCGCTCGACTGACAGATAAGGAGAACGAGATGTCGACGCACGAGCCTCGGCCGACGGACGAGGCCTGGGAGGACGCTCGGCGACACGTCCGCCGCAAGCGGATCTTCTATACGGTTCTCGGGATTTGGATCACGCTCAGCCTGATGTGGTTCATCATCGACATGACCGATGACAGCAGTTCCCTCTGGTTCTACTGGCCAATGCTGGGAACCGGCATCGCCGTTGCCATTACAGGCATCGTGCTCCTCGGGATCGGCGGGCTCTTCGGCGCCAGCTGGGAACGCCGGGAAATCGAGAAGTATCTGCGCCGTCGCGCGGAATAGGACCAACCCTTGACTTGCGGTGCCAAGCCAGCCCCGGCCGGCCGCCATCAGCCCTGGCTAGCTCGTCCGCTCGCCTGATGTCGATGGTTGGGCGTTCTAGGTGATCTTGGTTGGTGCGCGGACGCGCCGAAGTGTGGTGTCCAGCGCGGGGTGTCGACGTCGCAGAACATCCGCCAGTGCCAGCCCCACGAGACTCAGCTACACACTCGGTTCACTCGGCTTGGAAACATCCGCTCTTGCCGCCGTCCGTTCTACGAAACGGCAGGTGAAGTCTGCGAGAATCACCGCGGCGGCTACGGCTTGGTGTCGCGGTCATCTGTGCGTGGCACGCGCCGCGGGTGGCTCACCTGGTGTCGCGTCGCAGTGGGTGTTGGGCTGGGACTTCGACGAGAACGATGCGTACTCCGTCTGGATCAGCGATCCACATCTCCAGCAATCCCCACGGCTGCCGTTCGGGTGCCCGCACGATCTCAACACCTGCCGCCTGAAGGCGCCGGTGTTCGGCACCTAGTGTCGCGCTAGGTAAGTAGCTTTACCTCGTGCGACCATGATGCATGCCGTTGACTGTGGGTGTGGAGCTGTCGGCACGCGATCGCGACGAGCTGGTGTCGTGGACCCGCTCGCCGTCGCTGAGGGCGGGGCTGGCGCAGCGGGCCAGGGTGGTGTTGCTGGCCGCGGACGGTGTCGGC
>JBKOXO010000016.1:0-8000 GCA_046744105.1 Actinomycetota bacterium | reverse complement strand
GGCCACGGAACCCCGACTGGAGACACAGCCATGACTCCGTTCCGGCAGCTGCACCACGTCTGCCTGGTCGTTCGCGATCTCGACAAGAGCGTCGCCTATTACGAGTCGATCGGCATCGGCCCGTGGCAGGACTACCCACCGCTCACCGAATACACCGACCTCGACGCGCCGAACCCGGAGGCCTTCCACGCCCTGCGCTACAAGTTCGTCAACCTCGACAACGTGCAGCTGCAGCTGTGCGAACCACCCGAGCTCGACTGCCCGCAGCGCCGCTTCCTCGACGCACACGGCGAAGGCGTGTTCCACGTCGGCTTCGAGTCCGACGTCGACGTCGCCTTGCAGCAGGCGCGGGATCTCGGCGTGCCCGTGCTCATGCGGGGCCAACGCCCCAACGGCTCCGGCTTCGTATACTTCGACACCTACGACCAGGCCGGGGTCGTGCTGCTCGCCCGCAAGACCCAAAGCTGATCACGAACATCCTCATCATGCACGCCCACTGTCACCACTGATGTTCACGCAGCGCGGCTGAGCCGGGCCCACCGGGCAGGGGTGAGGCCGTAGGCACGCTTGAACTGCCTGGTCAGGTGGCTCTGGTCGGCGAAACCGGTCTCCGCGGCGGCACGGGCTAGCGGCAATCCGGCCTGGATTGCCACCCGGGCCACGTCCAGGCGGCGCATCGTCTGGTACCGGGACGGGCTGGTGCCATAGACGAGCCGGAACTGCCGGGCGATTGCGAACCGGTCGATGCCCGCGAGCAGTTCGAGGGTTCGCGAGGAGGTGTGCTCGCGCGCGTGCGCGTCCAGGTAGTCGCGCACGACTGCCACGGCGGCATCGTCCACCCGCACCGGTCGCGATGATCGCCCGGCTAGGCGAACCAGCAGGTCGGCTAGATACGCGGCGGCCTCGCTGCGGCGCAGGTCGCCGAACGGCTGATCGAGGTCTGCCAGCAGTGAGGCGAGCATGCCCGAGCCGGCGGCATGGACGGGCTCGGGCACGAACGGGAGGGCCCGCCCGTGGCGCCTCGCGGATCAGGTTCGGGTCGACATAGACGATCCGGTAGCCGAATCCGGCGCTCGTCGCGGCGACCCCGTCGTGTGTCTCGTCCGGATGCAGCACGTGCATCTGGCCGGGCAGGCTGACCCGTTGCGCACCGCGATACCGGAACGTCTGCACGCCCTCGGTCGTGAGGCCGATGCCGTAGGTGATGTGCCGATGCGGTGAGAACCCCCCGCCGGAGAAGCGGACCGCCATGCGCTGCAGTCCGTCGGTGCCGGTGCCGAGGCGGATCGAGTCCGGCTTGCACGATCGTTCAAGATGCCGGGCCCGGCTGCGGCCTAGCGTCTCGTCCATGAGCGGGACGGTACTCGCGCTGGTTCTGACAAGTGCGGCGATCATGGGCACTCCGGGCCCGGCCACGATCAGCCTGACCGCCGCCGGTGCGGCGTTCGGGATCCGGCGCTCACTCGGCTACCTGGCCGGGATCATCGCAGGCACGGTGGCTGTACTCGGCGCGGTGGCGACGGGCATCACGGCGGTGCTCCTCGGAGTTCCCGGCATGCGGCCGATACTGATCGGGCTCTCGGCCGCCTACATCCTGTGGCTCGCCTACCATCTCGCGACAGCCACGCCGCAGTCCGCGCAGATGCAGGACGCCCATACTCCCTCCCTCGCGGGCGGGGCGCTGCTCGGCTTGGCCAACCCCAAGGCATGGGTCGCGATCGCCGCCGTGTTCGCCAGCGTCCGGCTCGCACACGACGCCGCCGCCGACGCCGGAGCGAAGGCCGTAGTGCTCGCCGGGATGATCGTCCTGATCAACAGCGTGTGGCTACTGGCCGGCGCGTCGTTCGCGCCGCTGCTCCGCCACCCACGCCGGTCCCGCATCGTCAACCGCGTGCTCGCAGTCGTTCTCGTGGCCGCGACCGCGTTCGCGATAGCCGACTGACGACCGCCCCCGGCCGCCGCAATCTGTACGTTCTCCCGAGTGGCAATGGCCGTTTCGGCACGCGGACCGTAACCGGGTTCGCTCTGTCGTTCGCGTCACCACCGGTGTTCGAGGTATGTAGACGATCTGCTCGTTCAGTCGGCCGGAGGCTGGGATGCGTCGGTTGCGGACCACGCGTGCAGGATGCGCTCGATGTCGTCGCGAACCTGTGCGCGTGCGATCTCGCGCGGCATGCCGGTCATGAGGAGCTCGTCGTAGGGCGTGTCGGTGTGCCGGACCGCGGCGATGACGGCGAGGCGTACCGCCTCGGGGTCGAGTGCTCGCCCGGAACTGGTGCGGCCGATCCGGCCGCTGCCGCGTGTGCCGGCATGCCGGGCGATGGCTTCGGCGCGATCGTCCGGGCAGCCGGGGAACCGCGCGCGGATCGCGGTCGCCAGTTCGGCGACGAACGCCCTGTCGGCGGCCTGCCGGCGCGCCTCGTCGCGTTCTCGGCGGCGCTCACGCAGCTCTCGGTCGGTAAGGCACTGCGTCTCGGCCTGGTCGATTGCCTCGACCGTGGCGAGGATGCCTTGCCGCTCGTAGCGCTTGCGGGCACGGCTCCATCGCACGACCACGGCCGAGAGCGGGCTGGCGCTCTTGGCGCGCCTGGTGAGGGCGGTGTTACCCGACGGGAGGAACTCGAGGTGGCCGAGGTCGGCGCAGTCGAGGCAGCTCGGCCGGTCATCGTCGATCATCAGGAACTCGCCCCGGCCGAACTCGGCCGCGCAGGTCGAGCAGGTCCACGGTCTGCCGGCGGCGATCACGAGCAGATCCGGCGGGCGGCTGTGCCGTTCGGTGAGCTGTTCGCGGCGCCGCTCGGGTAGTTCGGGTGAGATCCAGTGCGTGCGGTAGGCGCGCTCGATGTCCGGATCGTTGCTGGCGCTGAAGCGCAACGCGCGGCGATCACGAGTGCGGGCCACGTAGGCGGTCTGCGAGGGCACCAGTTCGCGGGCCCGGGCCCAGCGGCGCAGCTCTGTCATCGCCGTCGAGACCTTGCTCAGGTTGGCCTGAACGACGCTTTCCAGGTACGGCACGCGGCCCTGCCGCCACTGGTCGAGATGCGGTGGCGCGAGCCAGCCCAGGCCGAGCAGCACGTCGACCGGACGGACGTAGTGCTGTTCGGCCAGCATCTGCTCCGCGAGCCGGCGCACGCGCGCTTGGATGTCATCGCGTGCCATCGCTACTCGGCGAACCGCTCGTAGGCCGAGCGCAGCCGCTCGACCAGCTCGGTACCGCCTAGCGTCGCGTCGGGGACTGGGAGCTGGCGCAGCAGTAGCGCGGGGTCGGCCTCCAGCACCGCCGGGCGCGGCGGCAGCGGGGGCGGCGGGAGCCAGAAGCGCTCCGGGTCGGTGGACGGCTGGGTCAGGCCGGCCAGCGCGAGCGCCGCGCCGGGCGGGCGGGACGGCGCGTCGGCGGTATCGCTCTCGGTTGCTGCTACTGGTTCGGACGCGCGTAGCTCCCGCAGCCGGGCGAGCAGCGGCTCGCGGTCACGTCCGCGCCAGCGCAGGATCAGGAACGGGTCGGCGTCAAATGCCTCGGCGAGCAGATAGAACGTGGCCGCGAGATGCTTGCACGGCACTTCCCAGTCCGGGCAGCTGCAGCGCTGGTCGAGGTCATTGACGTGTCCGGGAAAAAGCGGCGCACCGGCCGCGGCGAAGATCTCCTCCAGCTCGGGCGGCACCTCGCCGGCGAGCAGCTTCGCGCTGGGCAGCGCCTGCTCCGACAGCGCGATCTCTGCCTTCGCCCACACCAGTTCCGGGAACGGCGCGAGACCGAGTGTCACCCGGTAGGGCCGGGCCCGCGAGCCCTGCACCCGGGCCCGCACCTGGCCCGGCGCGACGTCCAGCGAGATCACCTGGCCCCTTCGCGCGTAGCTGCGGCCGCGGGTGAGCCGGCCGCCCATCGCGAAGGACTCCAACACGTCCAGGAACCGCCGCGACCACCAGGTGGCGCCGATGGCGCCACGGCTGCTGCGTGCCTTGATTCCGTCAGGGACCGGGCGCGGTCGCGACGGCGGGTATGAGGGATACCAGCGGTTCACTCCACTACCGCCCCGGATTCAAGGCGGAACAGCTCCCGCAGCTCGCCGGTCGACAGCTCGGTGAGCCACTGCTCGCCGCTCCCGACGATGCGGGCGGCCAGCCCGCGCTTGTCGCGGATCATGGCCGCGATCTTCTCCTCGATCGTGCCCGCGCAAACGAACTTGCGTACCTGGACCGCGCGACGCTGCCCAATGCGGAACGCGCGGTCGGTGGCCTGGTCCTCGACCGCCGGGTTCCACCAGCGGTCGACGTGCACGACATGGTTGGCGGCGGTGAGATTCAGCCCGGTCCCGCCGGCCTTGAGCGAGAGCACGAACAGCGGCGGCGACGCGGCGTCCTCGGCCTGGAACCGGGCCACCATCTCATCCCGCGCCGCCTTAGCTACCCCGCCGTGCAGGAACAGCACCTCGCGGCCGTAGCGGCCGGCGAGGTGACCGCGCAGCATCGCACCGAACTCGGCGTACTGAGTGAACAGCAGTACCTTCTCCCCCACCGCGAGCACCTCGTCGAGGATCTCGTCCAGCCGCTCCAGCTTGCCGGAGCGCCCGGGCAGCGCGCTGCCGTCACGCAGGAAATGCGCCGGATGGTTGCACACCTGCTTGAGCTTGGTCATCGTCGCGAGCACCAGGCCGCGCCGCTCGATGCCGTCGGTGGACTCGATGCGCTCGAGCATCTCGTCCACCACCGCCTGGTAGAGCGCGGCCTGCTCCGCGGTGAGGTTGCACAGCAGGTCGATCTCCAGCTTCTCCGGCAGGTCGGCGATGATCGACTTGTCGGTCTTGATGCGGCGCAGGACGAACGGCCCGGTGAACCGGCGCAGCCGATTCGCGGCCTCCTCGTCACCGTGTCGCTCGATCGGCTCGGCGTAGCGCTTCTTGAACGCGGCCGCCGAGCCGAGCAGGCCAGGGTTGGCGAACTCGAGGATCGACCACAGGTCGGCGAGCCGGTTCTCCACCGGCGTGCCGGTGACCGCGATCCGGGTGGCCGCGGGCAGCGACCGGATCGCACTCGCCTGCTTCGTCGCGGCGTTCTTGATCGCCTGCGCCTCGTCCACCACAACCCGCCGCCAGGTGATCTTGCGCAGCTCGCCGGCGTCCCGGGCGGCCAGCGCATAGGTGGTGACGACCAGGTCCGCCGCGGCCACCGCCCGGCCGAACTGCTTGCCCCGCGCGCGTTCCTTGCCGTGGTGCACGTGCACCCGCAGGCCCGGTGTGAAGCGGGCGGCCTCGTGCTGCCAGTTACCCACCAACGACATTGGGCAGATCAGCAGGCTCGGACCGGCGCCGGCGTCACGGGCGAGCAGGGCAAGCAGCTGGACGGTCTTGCCCAGCCCCATGTCGTCGGCGAGCACGCCACCCAGCCCGGCGTGGTGCAGGAAATCCAGCCAAGCCAGCCCACGCTCCTGGTACGGACGCAGCCGTCCGGCGAACGAGTCGGGGACTTCGACGCCGCGCACCCGCTGCTCGGTCCGCCCGGAGAGCAGCTCGCCCAGCCAGCCGTCGGCCTCGACGCCCTCGATGGGCAACCCGTCGCCGCCGTCCGCCATGTCCAGGCCAAGGCGCAGCAGCTCACCGACGGTCGCCTCGCCGGTCCGCCCCACCAGCTTCAGCCCAGACGCCAGCCGCCGGGCGTCTAGCTCGATCCACTGCCCACGCACTCGCACCATCGGCGCCTTCAGCTCAGCCAGCTCGGCGAGCTCGGCGGCGGTCAGAACCTGGCCGCCGACCGCGAGCTGGTAGCGGAACTGGGCGAGCGCGTCGATGCCGAATCCGCCATCCTGCTTGGCCACCCGCCCGGGCTGCGGCGGGGTCGACGCCGTGATGCGCAGACCGAGCCGGGACGAGGGCTTGGTCCACCAGCCGGGCAGTTGGACGCCGAAGCCGGCCGTCGCGAGCGCGGGGGCGATCTCGGCGAGGAAGCGGTGCGCGGCCGGGGTGTCCAGTTCGACGCTTGCCGGCTTCGCGGTGCGCAGCGCGTTCTCCAGGTCGGGGTAGAGCCGACTGGCCTTGCCCAGCTCGGCAAGGAACGTCTCCTGCGGGGCGTCCAGGTACCGGGCGAGTGCGGGCAGCCGACCCCGGGCGCGCCATACCGTGTCGGCGTCCACGACCAGGCTCGGCTCGTCGCTGGCCTGCAGCGCGAACCGGACTGTCCACACGTCCTCGTCCTCTGCGGGCTCAACGAGCCGGAAGCAGGCCCGTACCGGCCCGGCCACCGCGTCGCGCTGCCACGCCTCGACCGCCTCGGCCAGGGCGGCCAGTCGCGCCGGGTCGGCGGCCAAGCGTCGCTCGAAGCCGGTCAGCGCGGCCAGCCACGCCTTCACCGTCGCATCCCGGATCCCGCGGGTGTTCAGCGTCGCAGGCCCGATCGCAACGCGCGCCGCGGCATCGACCAGCGCATCCAGGGCGCCCGTCCACGACTGCAGGCTCCGTTCCGGGTCGGCGGCAGCCACCGGCGCCGGCATCCCCAGAGCCAGCCACCGGGCCCACGACGCGTCCGGGCCGGTGAGCACCGGACGCCACAGCGCCCGCGGCCCGCTCACCTCCAGCCCGGGCAGCACACGCCCACGCGCCACCAGGTCGGCCGCGAGATCCGCGAGCTGACCGAGGTGGGTCAGCGACGGCCCGACCACAGCGTCCTCGACATGGCACGCTCGCAACAGCTGGTAGCCGAGGTCGGTGTCGTACTCCAGGGTGGGGACCTGCCAGCGCGTCAGGCGGACGGTGCCGTGCGCGCCGCCGACTTCATCGCGGACCAGCTCGGGTGACGCGACCGGCCCGCCGCCCCGGGTGGGCAACTGCAGCGCCGCGGTGGCCGCAGTCGCCTTGATCGCGGCCGGGCCGAGCAGCGCGGCAAGGGACTCGTGTGCCGCCGCGAACGGGTGCGGCCGGGTCCGCGGCGGCCGGCCAGGCTTGGGCGGTGGCCGCTGCGGCCCCGACGAGTCCTCAGCCCAGACGGCCAATCGCCCGCCCGCCACATCAGCCGGGTCGTGCAGCCAAGCGGCATGCATCACGAACACGGTCAGGCCTCAAACATCGTCTGATCACGGTCGCAGCGAGCCGCAACCGCGGGGCGAGCAGGAGCCTACGCGCGACACCCCGCGCCACCGGTCGCGGCCCGCGGCCATATCAAGGTATGCGATGGCTCAGCTGTCGGCTATGAGTCCAGGCCTCGGTCGATCTTGTGCAGATAAGCGTGTGTGTACCGGCGTGCCTGCACAAGATCGGCCCCACGTGCGGGCTGCCTTGCGCCGTCGCCGAGAGGAATATCAGGGGCTCTGTGGCGCGTCGATGGCTCAAGATCAACGGCGGTGTTGTGACACTGAGTTCGCAGCTGGCCGTGTGACCAGGTGAGCGAGAGGGTCAGCCGCGCTTCCAGAAGTCGCGTTGCCGGCCGTCCAGCAAGTCGCGCAGCGCGCGTTCGGCGTGCTCCCACCTCACGCCCGTCGGGACGGTCATGTCTCGGAGAAACTCGACGACGGCTGCCAGCTCGGTGACGTCGAAACCAAGCGCGCGAAGGTGCCGCACCATCGCCTCGAGCCGCGACGCGAGGTCGTCGAGCACGTCTCGCTGCTCCTGCTCGGTCGCGGGCCGATGCTCCAGCCGGCGCAGTTCGTCGATCATCGTGGCACGCATCGCCGCCAGCTCGGCGTCGTGTCGCACAACCCCTCGGGCGGTCCCCGCCCGCCCGGCTCCCGGCCGGGGCGAAGCTGCGAAGCCGAGAGTCACAGGCCCGCTGGTCGGGATTGCGGCGCCGGCGCCTAGGGGTACGGCGGCCGCGAAATGCGGCGCCCAGCCGGCGGGGGGTTCGACGGGCTGGACGACCCGGTGCAGTTCGCCTGTGCTGCTGTCAACGCGTGAGTCGACGGCGACGAAGCCGGTGAAGCGAGACAGCACGCCGAACCGCAACGACGTGTCCACGATTCGGTGCTCGAGCTCGTCGGAGGGCGTGCTTGCGTAATCGTCCTCGAGAGCGCGTAT
>JBKOXO010000132.1:0-16795 GCA_046744105.1 Actinomycetota bacterium | reverse complement strand
GACCATGGGTATGCCGGTACGGTTGGCCTGCTCGGCGAGGGTGTAGGTGTAGGTGTAGGGGACGAGGTTTTCGCGCAGGTTGAAGAACTTCTCCGCCGACGCCTTCGCCTCGGGACCGTACTGCCAGGGCAGCCGGTCGCTGTGGTTGCCGTGTAGCCGGTCGATCGGCTGGAACGTCCCGAACTGCACGCACCGCGCGTAGAGGTCGTCGGCCTCCTTGGTGCTGCCCGGTTCCCCACCGGTGGTCTGAGTGCCGTCGTTGTTGAACCCGCCGATGTCATGGCTGACCGCTGACAGGCCGGTCGACGCTGATTCGCCGGGCGTGTAGCCGACCTCCCACTTCAGCGTCGCCCAGTTGGAAGTGGTGTCGCCGGTGAAGTGCACGGTCGTCCGCTTGTCAGCCCATGGCCCGGTCGGCAGGCCCTGCTGACCGCTGTAGCCGCCGGCCTGCAACGATCCGAACGCCCTGGAGAACGCGAACCCGCGCCCGACCAGCTTGGAGGTGTCGTCGGCGTACTGCTGGTTGATCCACGCGTCCGGTGTCACACCGGGCAACGAGGAGTACGAACCGTCGCAGCACCAGTCGAGCCACCAGAAGTCCGCGCCCTGCTGCTCCATCGTTTGGTGCAGGTCGAGGTACGCCTTGAGCTGGTCGGGGTTTCCCCAGTCGAAGACGTAGCTGCCGCCGCTTTGGGTCAGGCCGCCCTTCGCCGTGGCTTGCGCCTGCGGGAATTGCGGGTCGTTGGTGACGATGCTCGGGTGGATATTGAGCGTGTTGTGCAGCCCTTGCGAGGCGGACCAGTCGAAAAACGCCTTGGGATCAGGGAACTTGCTGGTGTCGATCTCCCACCCGTCCCAAGTGCTGGGTGACTTGAAGTCGGTCTCGGTGACGAGCACGTCCAGCGGGACGCCGTCGGCGCGGAACTTCGGCAGGATGGTGTTTTCATAGTCGGCGGCGGTGCGGTCGTAGTACTCGGAATACCACAGGCCGTATGCCCACCGGGGTAGTAGCTCGGACGGGCCGGTCAGCGCCGCGACGTCGCGCAGTCCCTGCTGGTAGTCGTGGCCGTACCCGAACACGTACCCGTCCTGGTAAGGCTGGCCGCCATGGTCCGGCCGCTGCGTCACCTTCTGCGTGGCCGGATCGAAGATCGCCGACGCGGTGTCGTCCAGCAGCGTCCACCCGTCCTGGTAGAGCAGGCCCGGCGTCGTCACGGCCGAACCGTTGACACCGTCCAGGCCGCGCCGGTACCCGCCGAGCAGCCGAGGAGTCGGGCGATCTCGGCGTCGGGCAGGTCCTCGAAGTAGCGCAGCACGATCGCGGCACGTTGCTTCGGGGGCAGTGTCGCGATCCGGCGAACCAGGGCATCACGATTCGCGTACTCGGTGGCGGTGTCTGGTTCGTCATCGTCGATATAGCCCGACAGGTCAGCCAACGGCGTCAGCTTGCGCTCACGGCGTCGACGGGACAGATACTCGTTGATCACCATGCGCCGGACATAGCCGTTGACCTGCTCGAAGCGACTGATGCGGTCCCATCGCTCATACGCGCGGGCCAGCACATCGGCAACGATCTCCTCGGCCTCGCAAGCGTCACCGGACAACGCCATTGCGAAGCGCAGCAGGACTCGCTGCCGGATACTCACGAACTCCGTGAAGTCCACGCGGTCCCGCCAAGCACCTGCCACGTCATTAAACGCAGATGCGGCGCGTCTCATCGCATGCGCGCCCAAAGCTTCAGCGCTCGTTGTAGACCCACCACCTCAACCTATTCGGCGCTCACGCGGACCTGGGTGGTGACGGTGGGTGAGGCCGCTGCCGCTGGCACGCCATCCGTCGCGATCTGGTGCAAGCCGTGGGCGCCAATCAGGTGCCCGTCAGCCGCCCAGATCGATCAGGAGGTCGCACTCGGAGAGGCACTCACATGGCTTGTATCGGACCTCGTCGACGACGAGTACGACTGCCTGCTCGCACCGGCGCGGTTGACGATAGGCTCCTCACGCGCCGAGGTCAGTGAGTTCGAGTGGTTCGAGCTCGAGGATCACCTCGGTCTCGACCCCGCTCGGAACGACGTGGATCGGTTCGCGGACCAGCTCGTCGCATGGGCTGTCAGCTGGATGGTCCCTGGTTGAGCGCGCGCGTCCGCCGCTCCGCGCGCTTGCTAATGGGTGGACAACGCGCTGGGCAACGTCAGTTGCACCGAAAGTGCCTTCCGCTGCGGTGAACATCAGAGCTTGACAACCCTGATTCTTCCTGCGCGGAAGGCACTTCCTCGTGATCAGCGCGCGGTGATCGACCGCCTGTCCACGGACTCAGGCTTAGGCGAGAGCGGCGCAGAACCCGGCCAGATTCACCGCGCTGCCCCAGTCGGACGTGATGGTGAAATCTGGGAAGCCGTCAGCGGCGAAGTCCACCCGGCCGGCGCTTTGGAAGACGCTGCCGTCTGGGAGCGGAACCCTTTCGATGACGCCGTCCGCGTGTAGCTGTGTGATATTGCCACTGCTGTCGAAGACGGCCGTGAGGGTGACTGTGTAGGGGAGGCCGGTCAGTGACTTCCCATTCGCGGTGAAGGTGTCCTGCTCATTGGCGATGGCGCTTTCCCGGGTCAGCGTCCCGCTCTGATCGAAGAAGAACCTGTCGGTCTCGTTCACCGTAAAATCGACCGTGATCGGGAACGAGCAGGCGCCAGTCAGCACAGTCGTCGCGGAAGTTGTCTTCTGCGTGATAACCGGTTCATCCGCGCTCGCCATAGGCGCGAAGGCGACGGCCAGGCCGATCGCAGCGCCGAAGACGACCAGGAACGACCTCAACCGCTTCATCTAATCCTCACTTCCAGAGGTCGCCGTCACAAACGCCGCAACAGCAGCTACAGATACGACGGGCCATAGCCAAAGTCGTGCACCCCGTGACCTCGCTCTCATAACGTCATCCACTCCTTAGCACTGCTCGACGCTGGTTCGGCATCGGATCAGGCTGGCGGTAGTCGCTAGCTCCGGTGATCCAAATTCGACGTTCCTTGCATCCAGAGCGGCCTAGGGTGCATTCCGTCGGACGTTGGCGCACATGTTCAGCAACCACACCCCGTAACCCCCGATTTCCTCGTACGTTCCGCGGCACAATCGAGAGCTGTCACAATTTCGACCCTTCTATCGCTGCCCGCGGGGTGCGATGGCCTGGGTACGATCCTGTGGCCGGTGAACCACGTCGGCAAGCTTTTACAGGATTCCGTAAAAGTGCTGGCCGGTCCTGCAGGATGGTGCTTACGTGCTGAGCATGTCGACCAGTTCGTGCCCGCGGGCGGTGCGGCTGACCTAGGCCGACTTGCCGCGCCGCTCACGCAAGATCAGGCCAGCGGGGCAGTCGCACCGTCTAGGCGCTAAGAGCCTGTCCGGGCGCTTGACATCGCCGACAACGCGTCTGTCAACAGGGCGACCAGCGTCTCGTGCTGAACGTCGGCCGACGACCACAGCTCCTCGTCGGAGCCGTCCAGCGCCCTGGCGGCCAGCCCGGCCTTCTTGTCGATCAACGCGGCGATCCTGCTGTCGATGGTCTGCGCGGCGAGGATGCGCCATGCAGTGACAGGTTCTGTCTGACCGATGCGGTGGCTGCGATCGATGGCCTGTGTTTGCTGCGCATCGGTCCAGGACAATTCGGCCAGGACGATGTTGGAGGCGACCTGCAGATTGAGCCCGACGCCGGCGGCGGTCAGGGAGCAGACCGCGACGGCGACATCCGGGTCGTTGACGAAGGCGTCGATGTTCTGCTGCCGGGACCCACGCGTCTGGTCGCCCCGGATCGATGAGAACCGCACCCCCTGCCGGGTGAAAGCCTCTTCTGCGGCGTCCATCACATCGACGTGCTTGGCGAAGAAGACGACTTTGCCGGCGCTGCGTGCGAGCTGCGCCGCGTAGTCGGCGGCGAGGCCGGCCTTCGCCTGGCCGATGTGTCGCATCATGCTGAACACGTTCTCGCCTGTCGCCGCCGTGTTCGCGTCCTTCTGCTCCCAACTGGCGATCTTGCGCACTAGATCGTGGTCGATGCCGTCGACGGCACCGGAGCGACGGTTTGCCAGTGCGGTCTCGTACCGGGCTACCAGCCGACGCGCCAGGTCGCGCTCTGCTGCACGGATCGAACGGGCGAGCTTCTCATCGAGCTCGACGGGCAGGTCGGCGGTGCGCCGCGCCGGGATGTCGGCAGCCACATCGACCTTGCGGCGACGGACAATGCCGAGGTCGATCACGCACTGGCGGGCAGCGGAATAGAACCCGGGATCCGCCGGGGTCAGACCGGTCTGCTCGAGAGAATCCATCAGCTCGGCGAGTGGCTCGGTCTCGTCGATCCAGCCGAGGAACTGCCAGATGGCCCGGAAGTCGTCGATGTCGTTGATCAGTGGGGTGCCGGTGAGGGCCATCAGCAGCGGACGCGCGGTGCGGGACCGGATGCGCTTGGAGAGGTCGAGGACATGCTTGGACCGTTGCGAGTTCTTATTCTTGATGAAGTGGGCCTCGTCGACGACCATGCCCCGGAAGCCGAAATCGCCGAACCATCCCACGTGCCGGTCGAGCACCTCGTAGTTGACCACGACGATGTCGGCGAAGCCGTCGACGGTGTCACCGTTCCCGTCCACGACGGTGGTCGAGCGGTTCGGCGTCCACATGTCTGCCTCGCGCGCCCAGTTCGTCTTGACGACGCTCGGTACAACCACCAGCAGCGGGTAGGCGTTCGCTACGTCCGCGGCGAGCAGCGCCTGAGCCGTCTTGCCCAGGCCCGGCTCGTCGGCAAGCAGGAAGGTCCGGTGGCCTGCCGCGGCAGCGGCGACCAACTTCGCCTGGTGAGGCATCAGCTCCCGGTGCGCCGGCACACTCACCCGGCTCGGTTCCGGTAGGGCCATGCACGCGGTCGCTCCACTCTCGGCACGTTCGAACGAGCGCAGCAGCGGATTGAGAAGTTCCCACCCCGCCAGCCGGCGCGGACTCACCGTGCTGGGACGAGTGGAGGAGAAGTCGGGGGCGAGAAACGGGTTGGCCAGCTGTCGCGAGATGACCGACTGCGGCACAACGCGACGCTCAGTGCTGACCGAGGTGTCGACGGACCCCGTTGGTGCGGTCTGCTCCGGCGCCGGTTCGACCCCGGCGGCCCTCTGCATGTCACGGGTCAGCGACCTCGCCGCATCAGAAACGACGCCATCGCCCGCAATGAGCCTGAGCAGCGCGGCGTCGCGCACAGCGGTCTTCGCGAGGATGGTCGCGATCCCATCCAGGCGCTTCTGCCGCTCGGCGCGGTCCGTCAGGGTGCTGCCCCGATCCTTCTGGATCCGGGCGTGTTCCTCGCGCACACCCAACGCGACGGCCTGGAACTTCGTGCGCGCTGCAGGCGTCAAGCGGCGCCGTCGTACATCTGCTTCCACCTCACGCGCAGCGCGGGCCAGCCCCGCGATGACGTCCTCGGGGACTCGGACACGCTGGTCCCGCGAAGCGGTATGCCGAGCGCCCGTCTGACGCTGGCCTCGTCGAGCCAAAAATCCTCCTCTGACCGCCCGGCACCGTAGCCGAGCGCATTCCACTACCAGACGACGCGGGTACGCCCAACATCGTCAGGGCGGCGCTGCTTCGAAACGCCACCGGCCCCACCGAATTGCGCGCGATACCGCGGGCCGGACGGGCGGCCCGCTGCCGGCAGCGTGAACCCGTAGGCGGTGAGACAGACGGACCGCACATGGCAGGTCGTCGCAAGCCGAGCAACATGACGCCATGTGGGCGGTACACATCCATTCTAGCCCGTGTCGTTGACGATCGCTCGCATCGACAACCTGGCCTCATACCGTCGTTATGTCGGCTGCCGGCCTGTTGAGCAGCACATTGCGAGCCGCGCATATGAAACGTTCTCCGGAGCCCTGCAGCTACGAAAGGGGAGGCTTGTGCTCCCGTCCGAGACATGCACCAGAATCCTCCACGGCGGCTCGTTTCGGATCGGAGCGCTAGTGCTGGACCCAGTGTTGGTCGAGAAGGATTCCCCACTGCGGATGGAACTGGTAGCCGCCGGTTCGTGCGGACAGGAAGTCCACGGCGTTCAAGTTGACGGTCGGTAGCCAGGGGGCCTGGTCGGTGATCCGCCGGTCCGCGGTAGCCCACAGACTGCTTGCGCTCGCTGGGCCGGTCGCCTGCAGGCGCAGGGCGTGCTCGATGCCTCGATCGATGTCCTGGTCGCAGAACTCGGCCACGTTGTCGTTGGCGTCCGAGGCGGGCCGGAAGGCGGCGCAGGAGAGAAACAGGTTGAGGAACTCCGAGGGCGCCGGGTAGTCGGCGGCCCAGCCGCCTCGGCTTACCTGCACCTGGTATCCAGAGTTCTTGCTGAGGGTGTTGAACCGGTCCCCGGTGGCCACCCACAGTGAGGCGCGGTACCCAAGCGAGTCGAGCACGGAGACGACATAGCGGGCCGGCGGGAAGTCCGGATCGGTGAGGACTCGGATGTGCATCCCTTGCGTGTGCGATGCCGCTACGAGACTACGGGCCAGCGCCAGGCGGGGAGCGGTGTACGCGCCGTCCGCCCTCGGGTTGAGTGTGTACGGGCAGTACCGCTGGTAGCCGGGCAGCCCGGGTGGCAGGACCTGACAGGTGGGCCGGGCCAGATCGGAGCCCCCGTAGAGCGAGACCAGGGCGTTGCGATCGATCGCGTAGTTGAGCGCTCGGCGGACCCGGACGTTGTCGAAGGGGGGCTGGCGCGTGTTCAGGGTGAAGAACTCGGTCTCGGGAAGGGGGTTCACATGTGTCTGTCCTGGGTACTGGGTGCGAAGCTCGGTCAGCCGGTCGCCGGGGGGTGAGAACGGGAACTCGTACAGGCCCCAGTCCGCGTCACCCTGCTCGACTGCTGTCACCGCCGCCTGCGGGTCCAGCCCAAACCGCCACACGATCTGGTCGGGGTGTCCGGCGGGCTGGGCGGCCGGCGACCACTCGCGGAACTCTGCGTTGCGCATCAGCCGCAGTTCCCGGCCCGGCTGGTACCGGTCGATCACGTACGGGCCGGTGGCCGGTACGGGGTCGGTGCCGACGTCGTGATCCGGTGTTCCGGAGGGGATGGCGAAGGCGAACGTCAGGGTGAGCTTGTACAGGAACTCGGCGTCGGCGCGGGTCAGCCGGAACGTGACCGTGTTGGCCTGATCGTCGACAACGATCCCCGCTGAGAGGTCGCACGGCTTTCCGCGCCCGCGACAGCGATCGGCGCCGACGATGTCGGCGAAGAAGGGGGCGCCGGGAGACCCGATCCGGAAGTCGCGCTCGATCGCCCGGCGGAAGTCCTCCGGCCGGACGGGCTGCCCGGTGGAGTACCGGATCCCCGGCCGCACCTCGAAGCGGTAGCTGCGGCCGTGATCGGCCGGGGCAGGCAGCGATAGCGCGAGGTCCGGGACGAGTTGCGTGCCATCGCTGCCGCCGACGTGCTTGAGCGTGACCAGGCCGTCGTTGGTCATCCCCACCAGTTGCGGCGGAAACAACATGAACGCGATTCCCGGGTCGATTGAGTCGAGCCGCGGCATGGCCGCCACGATCTGCAGCGTGCCGCCCCGGTGCGCAGCGGTCGGTCCGTGGACGCCGACCCAAACCGCGCCAGGGGTCACTGCGATGCTGGTGGGGTTGCTTCCTACCGCGATGGTCTGCGCCACCAGCGGTATACGAGGGTCGATCCGGGTGACGGTGCCGGCGACCTCGTTCGTCACCCACACCGCCGCGGGCGAGACGGCGACCCCCGATGGCCCGTCGCCGACCTGGAGGGTTGCGGTGACCACCTCACGGGTGGGATCGATCCGCGACACCGTACCGTCGAGCGTGTTGGCGACCCATACCGCCCCTGAGCGTGCGGCGATGGCGCTGGGGCCGGCGCCCACCCGGATTCGGGCCACGTCCCGGCCGTCGCGAGAAATCCGGAACACGATGCCAGCCGACTCGCTTGTGACCCATACCGCCCCCGACCCGACCGCAACGTCTGTGGGGCTCGCGTCCAGCGCGACCCGCCTGGTCACCCGGCCGGTCTTCGCGTCGATGCCGACGACCGTGTGGTCGCCAGTGTTCGCGACCCACACCACTCCATCGCCATAGGCGATCCCCGATGGTCCGTCACCTGCCGGGATCGTCTGGACGACTCGGTTGGTGCCCGGGTCGACCCGCGCCACGGTCCCGTCCAGGGCGTCGGCCACCCACACCGCCCCACTGCCCACGGTGATCGCACTCGGCCCCCCGCCCACCGGGATGACCTCCCGAATGTCCCGACCCTCGATCCGGGACACCGTGTGGGCGTTGAAGTCGGTGACCCACACCGATCCGGCCCCGGCGGCGACCCGGCCGGGGGCTGCCCGAAGTGCGACCTCACCCACGATCACTCCGCGGTCGGGGTCGATGATGCCCACCGCGTCGGCACGGATGCTCGTCAGTAAGGGCGCGCCACGATGTGGCGCCCTGGTGATACCCGCCGCGAGCGCTGCCAGCACGAGCAGGGCAAGAAGGGTGATCACCAGGCGCCGCGGCGGGGACCGGAGGGCTCTGCTGCGGGCCGCCCGCCGCCCGGTCACCGGCTCGGAAGTTTGCCCACTCGGCGGCCGCGGCAATTCCGCGGTCGGAGCTATCGGCGGGGCGGCGGGGAGGGCCGCGGCCGGTTCGACGCGGGAGGAACCGTCCGCACGGCCGGGCTCGGATCCCGCCGGTGTCGCCTCCAGGGAGGCGTCGTGCTCGAGGATGTCCTGCTCGATCCGGCGCAGGCTCGTCCCAGGCTCGACGCCGAGCTCCTCGGCCAAGTGCCGACGGGCCGCCTGGTACGCCGCAAGAGCGTCGGCCTGCCTGCCGGCGCGGTACAGCGCGAGCATCCGCTGGGCCTGCAGCCGCTCCCGAAGCGGATGCGCGTTCACCAGCGCGTCGAGCTCCCCGACGAGCTCGCCACCACGGCCCGCGGCCAGGTCGGCCTCGATGCGGTCCTCCACCGCGGCCAGCCGCATCTCCTCCAGAGGCGCCACCTCAGCCTGGGCGAACGGGAAGAACGCCACGTCGTCCAAAGGCGGGCCGCGAAACAACGCCAGTGCCCTCCGCAGCAGATCCGCCGCCACCACGGGACTCCCCTCGGCCCGCGCTCGCCGCCCGTCACCTGCCAACCGCCGGAACCGGTGCAGGTCGAGATCCTCCGGGTCGATCCGCAGCAGGTAGCCCGGCGGGCGGGCGACGAGAGCGGCGCTGGACCCCGCGTTGTGCAAAGCCCGCCGCAGCCGCGACACGTAAGTCTCGACCGTGTGCGCTGCGGTGGCCGGCGGCGTCCCGCCCCACAGGCCATCAATCAGGCGGTCCCGCGAGACCACCTCGTTCGCGTGCAGCAGAAGAAACGCGAGGAGGGCGCGTTGCTTCGCCCCACCCAACGGTATGGGCCCGTCGCCACCCCGCACCTCGAGCGGGCCCAGCAGCAGAAACTCCATGCCGCCCCCCGGCCGGCAGTTTGCAGGCGGACGCTAGCACCCGCACGCGGTGGGCGGCTAGGTGTTCGAGCGAGCTGCGAGCGTCTTCGAGCGTCCTGCGAGGCCCCGACGAGACGCTCATCGGGTGCCTCGCTGCTGTGCGGCACCGGCCTTCGCGTCGAACCGATCCCGAAGGAGGCAGACATTGCGCAAGCTGATCATGCTCGGGGTGGTGGCCTGCGTGGCCGTGATCCCGGCACTCAACGCCTCGCCGGCGACAGCGAACCCGGCCCGTCCGAACGGTCAGATCCTTTTCGCCCGCTACGACCCGAGCCTCGACGACACCGTCCTCTACACCGTCAACCCGGACGGTAGCCACGCGCAGCAGGTGGTTCCCTTCGCCGTCGAGTGCCCACACTGGTCACCGGACGGCAGCCGAATCGCGGCGTGCGGCACACCCGGCGGTTCCGGCGCGACGATCATCGACCCGGACACCGGCAGCTACCGACTGCTGCCGGGGCCCGGGGAACCCGACCTGCACACCGCCTGCTACCTGTGGACGCCCGACGCGAAGCGCCTCGCCTGCGAGAGCTGGAGCGACAGCGACCCGAGCCGCAACGGCATCTACACAATCCGCACCTCGGACGGGCAGGGCCTGCGGCAGGTGACCGCGAACCCGAACGGTGACGACACACCGGTCGCCTACTCGCCGAACGGCAAGCGGCTCGCCTTCATCCGCAGTGACGCGGAGGGCAACTCGCTGGGCCTGTTTGTCGTACACAGCGACGGCACGCACCTGCTCCGCATCACCCCCGCGGGAGTCACCTGCTGCAGCGCCGGCTGGTCTCCGCAGGGCAACGACATCGTGTTCTCCCGGCACGTGACGCCGGACGTGCACAGCTCGATGTGGATCGTGCACGCCGACGGCACCGGACTGCGGGAGGTCCCGGCGCACCCGGCCTACGGCTGCGGTGGCCTGAATTCCGACCCAAATGCCGGAGGCTGCTTCGACCCGCGCTGGTCACCGGACGGCACGCAGATCGTCTTCGGCAACGGCGACGATGCCCTCGGCCGAAACGTCTACACCGTCAAACCGGACGGCACCGGCCTGCACCAGGTCACGCACGGCGACGCCAGCCAGTCCAACGAGCAACCCGACTGGGGAACGCACCCACTCAGCTAGGCGGCCTGGATCCGCCCGCGCCACGGACATGAGTCCAGGCACGTCCCCGAGGCAAGCAGACCTCGTACTAGCGGCCTGACCGATCGGCACGGCGACCACCGACGGAAGCGACGTTCAGATGATCACGACTGGTCCGAGTCCGTGTCCGCCGACATGCGATAGCAAGGCCGACTGGGGGCCACGCCCGCTGCCGGGCTAAGCACAACTCGGGGGGAAAGGGTCTGAACCGCCCCGGAGAGTCTCCGGGGCGGTTCAGCAGGGACGGTCACGCCGGAGGTGGATCCGGACTGGGCCGTCGCGGCGAGACAGCCGAGGGAGAAGGCGCCGGCGATGTTCATGGTGGAGTGCTACTGGCCCGACATGACCGAGGATCGGGTCAGAGACGTGCTCGAGCGCGTGGTCTCGACGCAGAGCCAGTGCGCGCAGCCCAGGGTCCGGCCGCTCGGCTCGCTCCTCGTGCCCTCCGACGGCATGGTCATCTTCCTGTTCGACGGGGCCTCCGCCGCGATCCGGGACGCAGCCAAGATCGCCGAGGTCCCGTTCGACCGGATCGTGGAGGTCCACCACGTCCTAATCCACGGCTCGACGAGGCCGTTCGGGGATCCTTACCCGACGCCGGACAGAAGTTGATCGCGCGCGACGGAGCGCGCATAACGACGCAGCGTTACGGACGGTGACGCTGACGCCCTACGGCCAGTCGGCACCAATCAAGTAGCAGGCGCTGCGCGGCGCACGACCGTGCTCATTCGGTGGCGTCTCGGCGCAGCCGGATCCACCGGTAGCCGTAGCCGCGCAGGTCCAGGTCGGTGAGGCGAGTGGTGGGCGGGTCGTAGCGGCCGTCGGCGAAGACCTCGAAGGGCCGCCCGGCCATGCCGTCCAGCTTGCCGATCTCGACCTGGACCGGAACGTCGGCCAGGTTGTGCAACAGCAGGATCGAGCCTTCGGGCGCGTCGAACCGGTGCGCGAGCACGGAGCGCGGCAGCGGCGCGTCGATCACGGTGCACTGCCCGGCCCCGATTTCGGGGCACTCCCGAAGGGTGCGGATGAGTTGCTCGAACCAGCGCAGCAGCGAGTCCGGATCCCGTTGCTGCGCACGGACGTTCACGCTGCGAGTCCCGAAGCGGCCGCGGGTCACGACCGGGCGCGACAGCCGGTTGCCCGGTGCGGTGGAGAAGCCACCACCGGTGCCCGAGTCCCACTGCATCGGGGTTCGGATGGCCTCGCGTCCGGGCAGGGCGAGGTTCTCGCCCATGCCGATCTCCTCGCCGTAGCGCAGTACTGCGCTGCCCGGCATGGCGAACTGCAGCGCGTAGGCCAACTCGATGCGCCGCCGGTCCCCGCGGAACATCGGCGCGAGTCGGCGCCGGATCCCGCGACCGAACAGGCGCATGTCGGGGCGTGGCGCGAACTCGCTGAACACGTCGTCGCGCTGTTCGTCGGTGAGCTGGCTGAGGTCGAGTTCGTCGTGGTTTCGCAGAAACGTCGCCCACTGCGCCGACGCCGGCACCCGCGGCAACCCGTGCAGGACCTCGACCAGCGGTTCGGCATCGGCGCGGGCCAGCGCCAGCCACAGCCTGGTGTTGATGAGGAACGCGAACAGCATGTGCGCGCGATCGTTGGGCCCGTCGGGACGCCCGGCGAAGTACATCGTCAGATCGTCGCGCGGGACATTGGCCTCGCACAGCAGCACCGCGTCCCCGCGTAGCCACTGGAGGTGCTGACGCCAGTCGTCGAGGATCGTGAAGTCCTTCGGCGCCGGATCGACGCCGGGGCGAACCTGTTCGAGAACGAACGGAGCCGCGTCCACCCGGAAGCCGGCGGCACCGAGCCGCAGCCAGAATCCCATGACCTTCCTGATCTCGGCCCGCACCTTCGGGTTCGCCCAGTTCAGGTCCGGCTGGAAGTCGTAGAACCGGTGGAAGTACCAGGCCCGGGCCTTATCGTCGAAGCTCCAGGTGTCGCGTTGCTCGCCGGGGAAGACGATGCCCTGCCTGCGGTCCGGCGGCTCGGTGTCGCTCCAGACGTACCAGTCGCGATAAGGCGAGTCGGGGCTGCTTCGCGCGGACTGGAACCACGGATGCTCGTTGGACGTGTGGTTGACGACCAGGTCGAGGATGATCCGCATTCCGCGTTGATCTGCCTCGGCCGCGAGCTCGGCGAAGTCGCCGAGGCTGCCCAGCCGCGGGTCGACACCGTAGTAGTCGGCGACGTCGTACCCGTCGTCGCGGTGCGGCGTGGGGTGAATCGGATTGAGCCACAGGCAGGTCACGCCCAGCCGGGACAGGTAGTCCAGCCGACTGATCAGCCCGCGCAGGTCGCCCACCCCGTCACCGTCGGAGTCCTGGAAGCAGTCGACCTCCACGCAGTAGATGACCGCGGTCTTGTACCAGCGTTCGGGCACGCTCGGGTCCTTGTCACATCACGGCTACTGCCCACTCATTGCCCATCCGGGCCGTACGGCAAACCAGCCGCGGAGGACGACCGAAACGGCGGTCAGGACCGTCGGTCATTACCGACCGATCGGGCCGTCAGGCGAGCGTGGACTACCGTGCACCGCGAAGCTTGCCGTTCTTGGACAGCGCTGGGTCGGTGCATGCAGAAAGGTCAAAGCAGCACGGCCGCCGCTTGCCGTTGTTCATCTTGGAGATACTCACTTCGACTCGCCGCTGCCGCGTAGCGGGACTTGCGGTCGCGTTGACCCAACGCACCCATTCCCACCGCGCCATCGGTGTGATGTCGTTCCAGATGCCTCGAATCTTCGGCGGTGCCGCCGCCAACGCTGCTGCCAGGTCTGGTGGCACCTCCGGCTCCGGCCAATCTCGTGTGGCCTGGATGGCGACGCTGACGCTGTCGCCGTCGCCTACGTCAGCGGCTTGTCGCAGTTCCTGATCAACTTTCATCCAGTGGCCCGTCACGCCGTCCGGCTCCAGCACCGTCCGGAACTCCCAGCCATTGATCGATCCCTGAACTGCCACCTGCCCGCGCGATGGCAGGCGCCGGCTCGCCTCCTCCGGCAAGCGCAATATGGTAGAGGTATCGACGGTGTAGAGGCTGGCCTCGAATCGAATCGTCGCTGTCGCGGCCGGCTGACTCACGCGGGTCATGATTTCACGCCATCCCGGCGAGATGATCTCTGCGCAGAACAACCATAAACCGCGGCCCCGACCATCCCCGCAGATCGCGGCTGTGTGAGGGCATGGCCGACGCGTTCGACGGCAGCTGATGACCAGCGACGCAGTGCCGGCAGTGGCGGACGTCTACCAGAGCCGGTCGCGTCCGTCGTCGCGGCCCTGCTCATCGTCCCGCCGACTTGAGGTCAGCGCGCCATCGGCGTGGCTGTGGCAACACGACGTCGCCGTAGCCGTTGCAGCGCACTTCGGTGGGTCGCAGCTCGAACAACACGTAGCGGCTTTCCGGGTCGTAGCTGGCTGCCGCGGCGACCTTTGCCCACAGCACATCGTCGGCGACGAGATGTCCGGTGCCGCTCACCGCCGCCTCACCGCCCGTGCCGGAGTTGTCCGGCACGCTGTTATGCAGGGCGAACCAGCCGCGCTCGCGGAGGTCACCGCCCTTGGGTGAGGTCGGCTCCATGAACAGGTACAGGCCATCATCAGTGCAGATCGGGGTGACCGGGTGGACCCGCGGTGTGCGGTTCGCCCGCACGGTCGCCAGGTACGAGGGCAACCCATGCAGCCGCTCGACCACGAACGCCGCCAACTCGGGTTCGGCGGCGGCAAAGTTACCCCACGTCGGCGCCGGGGCTAACTCGTCGCCGAAGCGGCGGTACATGACACACATCGGACGCGCTCCTCAGGCCTGAGCGATGCGGACGAGATTGCCCGCAGGGTCGCGGAACGCACAGTCACGCGCGCCCCAGAACTGGTCAGCAGGCTCCTGCAACACCTCGGCGCCCGACGCCCGAACCTTCTCGAACGTTGCCTCAAGATCGTCGGTGCGGAAGATCGCCGCCTGCAACGATCCCTTCGTGACCAGAGACAGGAGGGCGTCGCCCTCCTCCTGCGAACGACCCCCGTGCGGCTGGGACAAGACGATCGCCACGTCCTGTCCGGGCGCGGCGACGGTGACCCAGCGGAAGCCGTCCGCCGAGACGTCGTTCTGGACTTCGAGGCCGAGCGCGTCACGGTAGAAACCGAGCGCTTCGTCCGGGTCGTTGACGAGGATGAACATGGTGGAAAGGGTGACTGTCATGCAACGACCGTAGAAGGCCAGCCCCGTCGGGTGCTTCTCCGATCCTGCTCGGCGTCGGGTCAGGCTTGAAGCGCTGTGCGCTGCGGCCGCGTTCCCACCTTGCTCACGCACGGCGGCACGACCGCGTACGGGCTGTGGTCGCGCGCGCGATACTGCGACGGCGTCTCGCCGACGATCTCGGTGAACCGGGAACTGAACGAGCCCAGCGACGTAGCCCCGACTGCGACACACGCGTCGGTGACCGACATCCCCTGACGCAGCAGCGCCTTCGCCCGCTCGATGCGGCGCGTCATGAGATAGGAGTACGGCGTCTCGCCGTACGCGGCGCGGAACTTGCGCGAGAAGTGTGCCGGCGACATGAGAGCGGCACGCGCCATCGCCGGGACGTCGAGGGGTCGCGCGTACTCGCGGTCCATGAGGTCGCGCGCCCGGCGCAGATGCGCAAGATCGGCGATCTCCTCCGGCGTCATGTCAATGACGGTATGCCATCGGCGACCACCTCCGCGAGGAAGTCCCGCCAGCCCTCGCGAGTGTGCCGGTGGCCGACACCTCGAGCCGGGTCGGCTCGGCGTGCGGGAGCCAGGCAGCAAGGCACCGGGCGTGATGCAGGCACGGAGTGCGTTCTGTCCGGGCCGCGCCCCTAACGCGCCAACTCGCTGGCCGTCAGCCGCCAGCACCCGAGCGCGACTTTCCATGCGTAGGAACAGGACGTGACGCCGTCGTCGGACAGGGTGGCTCCATTACCTTGCGGATACGCGGCAAGGAGCAACATCCGCGTCTGCGCAGCTTCATACGCACTCAGGGCTCGCTGTTCAGCTTCACGCCGTCCCTGACGACGGTTGACCGCTTGGCCGCCGGTGCAGAGCTTCCCGAGGCGTAGCCGCCACTCTTTCGGCCGCGTTCCTTCGATCATTGTGCCGGCTGAGCGTGCCCATTACTCTCGTCGGGTTCTGTGGCCGCTCCGGGTGGAACAGGTTGATGGCCAGCGCTGCCAGCGCCCCGTGCAACACTGCTGCGACAACCCAGCCGGCGAATGCGATGACGCCTTTCCCGGCGAGCGGCCCCCAGTCGAGCAACGCGGCGGCTGCGAGCACGATCGCGACGGCAAGCCCGATGCCGGAGCACAACCAGGCTGTCGTGTTCTTCTTGGCGACCCCGGTTGTGGTCGTGCTCGGCTCCGCGGATTCGGACCGGGCGGATTCGGCTTCGTTTGCGGTGCCGACTTCGGTGTCAGCCATAATCCCTCCACGACGTTTCTCGCCTGTATGGTGAACCTTTTCCAGACTTGACCAATAAGCGGTATCCCAGCCGCACGGATTGGCCACAAAGGGGGCCGGCACCCGCTCCCGCTTTAGGCGAGCATTGCTTCCCGCGCGCCGCCGGTGGCACCTCAGGTCATCGCCTCGGTGCACGACCAGCTCGACTGGGTCTTCAACGCCCTGATCGATGTGATGTCGCCGGCCCAGCTAATCGCGTGGTGTTCCGGCCGTCGCCGGCGCGGCAGACGTGCCTCCAAGCGGAGGCGGAAGCTGGGGATCGTTCTTCGCCGGCCCACTGTCCCGGATCAAGTACCCGACGATCGCTTGGGAAATCAGTCCGACCAGCGCGATCGTGAGCGTCTTGTCCCATGACCCTGCATTGACCCATGCGACGATCAACGCCGTGAGCGCCGTGACCTGCGTGGCGAACCATTTTCGCGAAGCCATCCGCGATGTGTCACTCATATGTCTCACCTCCCCTGTCTGTGACGTGGACAGTGATGAAGACGCGCGCCTAGCCCCGGCTGATACACCCGCCGTTGAAACTGGCCCATGACCAGCTGAGCGTGATTGGGGGCATATCGCACGTCCCTGCGCTTACTACTGCGCTGAACGGCTGGAGGGCATCCCTAAGGCTCGTGAGGCCTAGGGATGCCCAATTTCGCGGTAGCCGGGTGCATCTAGTCGAGTCGATGCCGTTGGAACACGGCCCTATGC
>JBKOXO010000166.1:0-8161 GCA_046744105.1 Actinomycetota bacterium | reverse complement strand
TCGGGCGGCCGGTAGTCGGGCGGCTTGGTGGCCTCGAAGTCGGGGATGTCGTGCCCGGTCCACTTCTGCTGCTCAGCGTCCCACCAGACGTAGGCCTTGCGTTCGCTCCAGGGCCGGCCGTCCGGGTCGGCGGACGCACGGTTGTAGAGGATGCGCCGGTTCGCCGGCCATGCCCACGCCCACTCCGGGGCGACCCAGCTCTGCTCGCTTGCGGGCTTGCGGCGCGCGGCCTGGTTGACACCGTCCGCGTAGACGCCGCAGTAGATCCAGGTGCCGCACCGCGTGCTGCCGTCGTCCTTCAACTGAGTGAAGGACGAGAGGGGCTGACCGGCGGCATCGAAGCCGTTGATCTCCGCAAGCACGGCTTCGGCGCTCGGCTCGGAAAGCGGGCCCTCGGTCGGGTAATCCCAGGTGAGCTCGAGCAGTGGACGGTCGCGCGGATCGCTCGACCCGGCCAGCTTCTGCCGAATGATGCGGCCGAGGTGGTAGTAGAACCACAGGTCGCTGCGCGCATCACCTGCGGGCTCGACCGCCTTGTGGTGCCACTGCAAAAGCCGTTGCGTGTTGGTGAAGCTCCCGTCCTTCTCGGTGTGTGCCGCCGCCGGCAGGAAGAACACCTCGGTCTTGATGTCCTCGGTGCGCAGCTCACCGGTCTCGATCTCCGGGCCGTCCTTCCACCAGGTCGCGCTCTCGATGAGGGAGAAGTCGCGCACCACCAGCCAGTCGATGTTCGCCATGCCGAGGCGTTGCAACTTGGCGTTCGCCGAACCGACGGCAGGGTTCTCCCCGACCAAGAAGTACCCGCCGCCACCGCGATCGACCTGCTGCATCACCGTCGGATAGCTGCTGTGATCGCCGGTCAGCCGGGGCAAGTTGTCGAAGCAGTAGTCGTTCTGCTCCGTCGCTGCGTCGCCCCACCACGCCTTGAGCAGGCTGACGAGGAATGAGCCCATGTTGCCCCAGAACCCATTCACGGCGGCGTCCGCGACGACGAAGTCATCGAGCGTCTGGTGCTCGTGGGCGTGCGGCATGGGGATGTAGCCGGGCAGCAGGTCGAACAGTGTCGGGATGTCGGTGGATCCCTGGATAGAGGCATGGCCGCGCAGCGCCAGGATGCCGCCGCCCGGACGCCCGATGTTGCCCAACAGCGTCTGCAAGATCGCAGCGGTGCGGATGTACTGGACGCCGACGGTGTGCTGCGTCCACCCGACGGCGTAGGCGAATGCGGACGTGCGCTCGCGCCCGGAGTTGGCAACCAGGGCCGCGGCGACCTTGTGGAACAGCTCGGGCGGGATCCCGCAGACCTGCTCCACGACCTCTGGGGTGTAACGGGCGAAGTGCCGTTTCAGCACCTGGTACACGCAGCGTGGATGCTGCAACGTCTCATCGCGTTCGGGCTCACCGCCGACCCTGGCGCCGCCCGCACCGGCGGTCTCGCCGCGCGCCGACTCTAGTATCGCGATACGGTGCTCGTAGTCGGCGTCACGCTGCCCGGCCGCCGCGGCGACCTCGGTGCCTTCGTACTGCCAGCTGGCCCAGTCGTAGTGGCCGGTCTCGGGATCGAAGCCCGAGAACAGCCCGTCGAGGTCCTCGGTGTCGCGGAAATCCTCACGCAGGATGGCTGCAGCGTTCGTGTACGCGACGACGTAGTCGCGAAATTCGTGCCCACCGGACAGCACGTAGTTGACGAGTCCGCCGAGAAACGCGATGTCCGAACCGGCGCGCAGCGGCACATAGATGTCGGCGAGCGCCGACGTTCGTGTGAACCGCGGATCGACGTGGATGATCGTTGCGCCGCGGGCTTTCGCCTCAGTCACCCACTGGAACCCGACCGGATGGCACTCGGCCATGTTCGAGCCCTGGATGACGATGCAGTCAGCGTTCTGCAGGTCCTGCTGGAAGGTGGTCGCGCCGCCGCGGCCGAACGACGTTCCCAAACTGGGAACTGTCGAGGAGTGTCATATGCGGGCCTGGTTCTCGATCTGGATCGCGCCCATCGCCGTGTACAGCTTCTTCATGAGGTAGTTCTCCTCGTTGTCGAGGGTCGCTCCTCCGAGGCTGGCGATGCCCATCGTGCGGTTGACGCGCTTGCCGTCGATCTCGTCTTCCCAGAACTCGCGCCGCGTCTTGATCACCCGGTCAGCGATCATGTCCAGCGCGGTGTCGAGGTCGAGGTCCTCCCAGTCCGTGCCGTGCGGACGCCGGTAGCGCACCCGGTATTCGCGGGCGGCACCCGTGCACAGCTGGAGGCTGGCCGACCCCTTCGGGCACAGCCGCCCACGGCTGACCGGTGAGTCGGGGTCGCCCTCGATCTGCACGACCTTCTCGTCCTTGACGTAGACCCGCTGCCCGCACCCTACGGCGCAGTACGGGCAGATGCTCCCCACGACGCGGTCAGCGGTACGTGTGCGGGGCGCGATGCGAGCAGTGCGGCGCGACTGCACGGCGGCGCCGCGGCCGAGACGGTCCGGCCCGGTCGCCTGCCGGACGACCGGCCATTGCAGAAATGTGCCCTTCGCCGTCACACCTGAAGCCTTGCACCGGCACCGGGGAACGTCCAGGCTGGCGATATGGCCAACCAGCTGTACGGACCGCAACCGGACGTCGCAGCGGATGCCGGCTGGCAGGGTGCTCAGCCACGCATGGGGTTCTTCACCGACACGTCAATCTGCATCGGCTGCAAGGCATGCGAGGTGGCGTGCAAGGAGTGGAACGGCGTTCCGGACGACGGCTTCAACCTGCTGGGATCGTCCTACGACAACACCGGTGCCCTCGGCGCGAGCACCTGGCGCCACGTCGCGTTCATAGAGTCCGCCAGCGACAGCGGAATGCGCTGGTTGATGGAATCCGACGTGTGCAAGCACTGCACACATGCAGCCTGCCTGGACGTATGCCCGACCGGATCACTGTTCCGTACCGAGTTCGGCACCGTTGTGGTGCAGGACGACATCTGCAACGGGTGCGGATACTGCGTGCCCGCCTGCCCGTACGGCGTGATCGAGCGGCGCAGCGGTGAAGCGGGCACCAAGAACGTGGGCATCGCGCAGAAGTGCACGCTCTGCTATGACAGGCTCCAGGACGGCATGATGCCGGCGTGCGCCCAGGCATGCCCGACGGAGTCGATCCAGTTCGGCGAGCTCGACGAGCTGCGCTCTCGGGCAGCGGCCCGCCTGTCCACGTTGCACAACGCGGGCGTTGAGCAGGCGCAGCTGTACGGACATGACCCCGATGACGGCGTCGGCGGTGCGGGCGCAATGTTCCTGCTGCTGGACGAGCCCGAGGTCTACGGCCTGCCGCCCGATCCGGTCGTCACGACGCGTGATCTTCCGGCGATGTGGAAACGCGCCGGGCTCGCCGCGCTGACGTTGGCCCTGGGCGCGGTGGCGTCGTTCCTGGGGGGGCGCGCATGAACAAGGAACGCCGCATGGTGCCGCGCGCCGAGTTCCGCAGCTACTACGGCCGTCCCATCGTCAAGCCGGCGCCGTGGGCCAAGGACATCCCGGCCTACCTCTTCCTCGGCGGACTGGCCGGCGCATCGGCGGTGCTGGGCGCCGGAGCGGACGCGACCGGGCGTCCGGCGTTGCGGCGCGCCGCGTGGCTGGGCACGCTCGGCGCGGGCACGCTCAGCGGGGCCACGCTCCTGCACGACCTGGGCCGGCCTTCGCGGTTCCTGAACATGTTGCGTGTCGCCAAGCCCACTTCGCCGATGTCGATGGGGGTCTGGCTGATCGCGCTGTTCAGTCCACCCGCAATGCTTGCCGGTGCCGCCGAGCTGCGCGACCTGCTGCCACGCCGGTTGCGTTGGCTGCAGCCGCTGTTGGCCGCGTTCGGTCGCCCCGCCGGGCTAGCTGCCGGAGCGACCGGGCCGGCGATCTGCTGCTATACAGCTGTGCTGCTTGCCGACACCGCGATCCCATCGTGGCACGAGGCGTATCGGGAGCTGCCCTTCGTGTTCGCCGGCTCGGCGGCGTCGGCGGCAGGCGGGCTGAGCATGCTGGCCACGCCGATCGCCGAGGCCGGACCGGCGCGGCGGATGGCGCTCGGCGGCGCCGTCCTGGAACTGGTCGCAGGGCCAAAGATGGAGTCTTCGATGGGGCTCGCCGCTGAGCCGCTGCACCAGGGACGTGCCGGCACGCTGATGCGTGCCGGCAAGGTGCTGACCGCGGTCGGCGCTGCCGGCACGCTGCTTGCCTCGCGCAGCCGTGCGGCCGGCGTCGCGGCCGGTGCCGCGTTGCTGGCCGGATCGGCACTGGGCCGGTTCGGGATCTTCGAGGCAGGCCAGCAGTCCGCCCGCGACCCCAAGTACACGGTCGTCCCGCAGCGCGAACGGCTGGATCGCTAACTGGGCAACTGCGCCCAGATGCGCGCCGCAACCTTGCGAGCGACCTCGCATCGCGTCGTATCGTCCAGTCCCGCGTAGATCGAGACCGCCGGCTCTTCCCGGGTCGGCTTACCGTGCAGGTCAACCACGCCGAGTGAGTTGCCGACGGTGATCACGTCGCACCGGGTGCCGGGAAGGTTGGACACGAGGCTTGGGCGCCCCGCGATGTCGACGCGCTTCTGCTCGGGCGCTATCGGCCGTTCGAGGGTGCCGGGCTCCGCGTATAGGGTCCACACCAGCTCAGTGAGGCCGTTGCGCCAGATGCATTGCGCGCCGCCCGGCGACTCCTCTAGGTGCGCCGACCGCAATGTCGGCACAAGCGCAAGCGTGTCCGGTGCGACCATCTCACAGATGTCCGGCCGGGCCGCGACCGTGTTGGAAGGAAAGCTGCGGTGTACGAGCCGACCGCTCGTCACGGTCACCAGCACGGCATCCAGGGCAGCTCCGCCAATCTTGCAGAAGTCGTCGTTCGCGAGATTGCTCGGAGCGCCCGCCTCGACGGCGATTGCCGAGCTGTCCGCGAAGTCCAGCTCATGCACGCAGTCTGCGACGCTCTGCGTGTTCTCGTAGCGCGGACGCACCAGGCTCAGGCCGTGGGGCTTGGGCACGGTGAGAAAGAAGTGCCGATCCGCTCGGCCGCAGGGGTTGGCGTCGCGTCGAGCCGGATCGTGAGGCCGGCGACACCGTGGTCGGCCATCGTGATCGACACATCGCAGGCCAGCAGGCCATCGTCAGATTGCCCCTCGGTGACCCGGCCGTACTTGGTCAGCGTGGAGCGGAGCACGAGAGCGCATGGGTCGATCGTGCGTCGATCAGTAAGGGCGATAGCCGCCGGCGAGATCGAAGTCGAGGCAGGGCTGCCCGACGGGCGGTGCGTCTCTCCCAGGTGATGGGGTATTCGAGCACGCTGCCAGTACCACAGATGCGACGACGATTGCCGCCGAGAGGCGGCTCGCTGGACTCACGGCGCCGCATCTTATTGCCTTATCGGTGAAGGACACGTTGCTGGCCCGACAGCCCGGAAACGACGTTCCGAGCTGCGACTATTACTACGAGGTCGATACGTTGCAAGATCCGGGCGTCATGCGATTCTGCTACCGCGATGACGTGCTGATCGAGAAATCGGCATACGACATGGGCTCCGGCGTTCAGGGCGGCGACGCCGGCGCCGATATCTGCGTCTGGCGAGCCGGTTCTTCCGAGCCGAACTGCAGTTGAGACATTAGCGAACGCGGCGGGTCAGCTGATCGACCCGCTCAGTGAGCCCCTGGGCGTCCAGGTACTCGAGCAGCGGGACCGCGACACGCCGCGTCGTGCCGAGCGCCTGCCGGGCCTGACTGGTGGTGAACGGCTGCGCGAGGTCACGCAGCAGTCGCACCGCCGCATGAGGCGCGGACGGCAGCAGCACCACGTCGTCGCTGATCCGCAGCAGGTGGCCGGCCCGCTCGGCTGCAGCGAGCTCGCGGCGGCCCAGCCCCAGCTCGTCGAGCTCGTACCGCTCGGGCGCGGTGAACGGTGCCCGCTCAAGGCGGGAACGCAGCACGTCAACACCGGGACCGAGCGAGGCGTCCTGCCCGGGACGCACGACCCGGCCGTCGTGGATGCAAAGGCCCGCCTCGGTGATCAGCGGTTTGAGCAGGGCGCGATCCGGGACGCCGACCCGGCGGCGCAGCGCCTCGAGCGGCACGCCTGCGTCGAGCGGGGACCTCGCGTGCGACTCGTCCACGGCCGCGGGCAGGCCAGCGAGCCACCCCTGCCAGGTGTCGGCCGCCACGAGCCACCCGGCCACGGTCCGCACGTCGCCGAGGTCGCCGAGGCTGAGGCCCAGCGCCTCGAGGTGGCTCCGGCGCACGGCGCCGCGGCGCGTCACCTCGACTCGGGCGTCGGGGCAGCCTGTGGCCCTGGCCAGTTCGGCGGCTCGGCGTGCCGCGGCGCCACGGCGGGTCAGCGCCGGCGGATCGGCGTCGAGCACGAGCAGTCCGAACGCGTTCGGCCTCCCGGGATCGCGCAGGATCGCCCGGTCGCCGGCCCGCAGCGGCAGCGGCCGCGGCAGCACGACACGGGCATGGCCGGCGTCGAAGTGCCGCAGCCGGACCGGCAGCGCCGCCGTCCCGACGTGCAGGACCGGGTTGGCCAACCGCCCGAGTTCGGCGTCGACCCGGATGTCCACTGTCGACGTCCAGTGCCACGCGCCCGGCTCGACCAGGACGTCCCCGCGGCCGACATCGGTGGCGGCGACGCCGCGCAGGTTCAGTGCCACCCGCGCCACCGCGGCGACCCGCTCGCATGATTGACCGAGGCACTGCAGGCCGCGCACGTGAACGGGCCTGCCGGACAGCTCGAGCCGGTCGCCTGTCGTGACGGTGCCCGTGCCCAAGGTTCCCGTGACGACGGTGCCGCTGCCGCGGACCGTGAACGCCCGATCGACCCACAACCGCAGCGGGGCAGCCGTGTCAGGCGGCGGCAGGCCGGCCACCAGCCGGTCGAGCGCGGCGCCGACTTCCGCGACGCCGGCGCCGGTTACCGCTGAGACGGCCACTGCCTCGACCTGGCCCAGGCTGGTCTCGGCGATGCGGCGCCGAGCCTCGTCGAGCGCGGCCGCGGGGTCGGCCAGGTCGCTGCGGGTCACGGCCAGCAGCCCGTGCCGCAACCGCAGCGCGTCCACGGCGGCCAGATGCTCCGCGGACTGCGCGCGCCAGCCCTCATCGGCGGCCACCACGAAGAGCACCGCGCTGACCGGCCCGACACCGGCAAGCATGTTGCCGATGAACCGCTCGTGCCCGGGAACATCGACGAAGGCGAGCTGCGCGCCGGACGGAAGCGTCGTCCACGCGTAGCCGAGGTCGATGGTCATGCCCCGGCGCCGTTCCTCGGCCCAGCGGTCGGGCTCTATTCCGGTCAATGCCCGGACAAGCGCCGACTTGCCGTGGTCGACGTGGCCGGCCGTGGCGATCACATGCATCGACGGATCGCCTCGGCCACACGGTCGTCGTCGGACTCCGGGACGCAGCGCAGGTCGAGCAGGCACCGGTCGTGCTCAATGCGGCACACCACGGCGGGCGTCCCGGTACGCAGCCGGGCCGCGAATTCCACCGGCAGGGCGACGGCCCAGCTCGGCAGCCATACGCCGGGCGCGCCGCCACCGCCGACCGCGCTCTCGCATGCGACCACCTCCGCGTCGACTGTGTCGCGGACCGCCGCCGCGAGCGCGTCGCAGCGGGCGCGCAGCGCGGCGGCGTCCGCCCGCAGGTAGCTCCAGGTCGGCGTGACGGGGCCGCTGAGCGTCGCCTCCAGGGCGGCAAGGGTGAGCTTGTCCACCCGGAGCGCCCGGGCCAACGGGTGGCGGCGCATCCGTTCCACCACCTCGGCCGCGCCCAGTACCAGTCCGGCCTGCGGGCCGCCCAGTAGCTTGTCGCCGCTGCACGTCACGACGCTCGCCCCGTCCCGCAGAGTGAGTGCGGCGACCGGCTCGTCGGGCAACAGCGGATCCGCCGCGAGCAGGCCGCTGCCGATGTCGACCACCACCGGCGGCCCCAGCCCGGACAGCTCGCGCACCGGCACCGTGCTGGTGAAGCCCTCGATGCGGAAGTTGCTCGGATGCACCTTCAGGATGCAGCCGGTGTCGGCGCCGATCGCGTCCGCATAGTCGGCGAGCGTGACCCGGTTGGTGGTGCCGACGCCGCGCAGCCGGGCGCCGGTCGACTCGATCAGCTCGGGCAGCCGGAACCCGTCACCGATCTCGACCATCTCGCCGCGGCTGACGATCACCTCCTTGCCGCG
>JBKOXO010000114.1:0-13597 GCA_046744105.1 Actinomycetota bacterium | reverse complement strand
GTTGGAGAGCGGCGCCACCCGCCCGGCGACTGGCACCGGCTGCCACCTGCTTCCCGTCGCGTCGCCGAGGTAGAGCCGCGATGAGAGCGCCCCGCCGCTGAGGGCCAGCCGCCCGTGCCACCACGCGACCTGGCCCGCGGAGGGCGCGGGGTGCGCGGCGAGCGCGCCCGTCGCGTCGCCCACCAGGACGTCCGCCTGCCCGACGGCACCGGTCGAGGTCGAGCGGTCGAGCATCATCGCGAGCTGCGAGCCGTCGGCGCTCAGGGCCAGCTGCACTCCGACGACGTCGGGCGTCGTGGCCACCCGGCTCTGCTGCCAGCTGTGACCGCCGTCGTGCGTGGAGTCGAGGGTGACCCCGCTTGCGCCCACGTGGGCGGCGTAGATGCTCGTGCCGTGGCCGGCCACACTGGCGCCTGCGGCGGGCAGGTGCGGCAGGGGCACGGCCGTCCAGCGGCTGCCGGCGACGGCGTACACCACAGCATGACCGTTGCGGATCCCGGTCAGCCCGGACGCTCTGATCGCACCGTTCGGCGGCGTCGGGTGCGTTCGGGGCTGCGCTGCAGCACAGCCGGCCAGCGCCGTGACGACGGCGCCCGCGGCGAGAAGCCTCAGTGGCATGGCGAGCTCGAATTCAGGTAGGTCGCCGCGCCGTAGACGGGACCATACGCACAACGGCTGTCGATGTTCAGCGTTACGCCGTTCTCCGTCTGGTTGTGCCCGCCCCGATACTGCTTGTGCCGCTGCGCCTGACTCCAGCTCAAGCTGCTCACGCAGTTGAACGCCCGGGTGGACGGGTTGCCGTCCCACTGGGCGCCGTCGACGAAGTTCGGCGGGTGGCGGATGACCGCGAAGTCGGCGAGATGGCCGCCGCAGGTCGACGTGTACACGCCGGCCGACTGCGCCGGCGCGACATGCATCTGCTCGACCCACCCCTCGACGAACGCCTTGGCCGCTGCCCGGCACGTCGCGGTGTCCGTCGAGGGCGCCTCCAGGTCCAGGTCGATCGGCACACTTGGCTGGTTCTGCAGCTTGATCCAGGCGCGGTACGCGGCGAGCGCCTCGCTCTTCCCCTGCGAGTACGCGGTGGACGTGTTGCGACTGAAGTAAATCGACTGGCCACCGGTGCACGGGTTCTGCCGGCCGACCCAGATCGGCAGTAGGTCCCAGCCCATGGAGATCACGCTGTTGATCCACGAGGTGGTGAGGTTCGGTTGCGCGCACGCGCGGTCGCCACCGCCGATGTAGATGCCCCAGTACGAGAACGGGGTGTTGTTCCAGAACGCCCTCATCTGGCTCAGGCTCGGCGCGGTACAGCTGTCAGCGCCATAGCCGGACAGCTTCTGCAGCCGCGCTGCCTGAGCCGCCGGGGCGTGCCACGCCGGTAGCACGCCGATGACGATCATCAGCGCTGCGATGAGCCGCACAATGTGCGAGCGGCATGAGCTCGGCACGCGGGTACGATAGCGATCTTCGTCTGGTATTGCTACCCCTCGCAGCGCATTGTTTACGCTCGGTCAACGTTTTGGCCAGATGCGGCCTGGACGCAATCGCCGATCCCCGTGATCGGTCGGACGTCAGCACCCCGCCCGCAACCCGGCGCGACCGCGCGTGCGTGCGTACGGCTCGCCCGTGACCGCGCCGCCGGCGAGCAGGCTTGCCACCGGTCGAGTACGCGACGCAGCGGCGCACCCTCAAGGCCAGCGGTCACGCCTACGCCCAGCTCATCGCCGCGTCGGGCTCACCGCGACCCGGCCTATAGCGGACGCAGCGGTGGCGGGATTTTTGTCGTAGCTGTCTGGTCGGATCCTGGCGTGTCCAAACGACCGGGGAGGCGGCCATGATGCGTCACGAGCAGTCGGAGCAGCGTGTGTTCGGCAAGCCGGTCCCGTGGGCCACACTGGCTGCTGCCGTGCCAGCCGTCGTGATCGCCGCGGGTGGCGCCGGATTCCTGGTACGCCTCGGCTTCGCGCGTGGGTTCGGGCTGTCGGTCGACGATGTCACCGCGTCGCAGACCACACTGGTCGCCACGGTTGCCTTGGAGGGGGGCGCTGGCACTTTTGTTGGCCGCGTTTTCCTACCTCGCCTGGCGGATCGGCGTGCAGGTCAGTGCGGGCCTCCAGCGGACCCGACGTGTCACTCGATGGCTGCGATGCGGCCGGGCCATCGTCGTGGCTGACCAGCGCCCCAATCGAGTGCCGTGGGCATTCGTCTTCGATCTCGTCCTGCTATTGGTCGCCGCGGCCGTATCGCTGTTCTGCGTGCTCAACCTGTACTCGGTCGGCTCGACGGCGGCCGCCGAGTTGCGGGCCGACTGCTCGATCCACGACAACAGGATCGGGACTACCTGGTGTACCCCTGCCCGCGTGGCTTCGGCGACGGTCATCCAGTCGCGCCACCGCCGACGACCCAGGTCGTACGGGTCGCTGCTGGAGATCTGAGCGACGTCGTCATCGTGCAGCCCGGTTGACGCGGTTGGCCGGTTACAGCGGGCGCAGCAGGTCGTCGGCGTCGGTGATGGTGTACGCGTAGCCCTGCTCGGCCAGGAATCGCTGCCGATGCGCCGCGTACTCCGCGTCGAGCGTGTCGCGGGCGACCACCGTGTAGAAGTGGGCCTGCCGGCCGTCATGCTTGGGACGCAGTACGCGCCCAAGACGCTGTGCCTCCTCCTGGCGCGAGCCGAACGTCCCGGAGATCTGCACCGCGACGGCCGCCTCGGGTAGGTCGATCGAGAAGTTGGCGACCTTGCTGACCACCAGGACCCGCTGCTCGCCGGCGCGGAACGCGTCGTAGAGCCGCTCGCGCTCGCGGGTGGTCGTCGAGCCCTGGACGATCGGCACGCCGCCGAGCGACTCGGCGATGTCGTCGAGCTGGTCGAGGTATGCGCCGATGACGAGGACCTGGTCATCGGGATGCCGGTCGACGATGCTCTTGATCACAGGCAGCTTGGTTCGCGCCGTCGCCGCGTTGCGGTACCGGTCGTCGGGCTCGGCGGTCGCGTAGGACATCCGCTCCGCGTCGGTGAGCGTCACCCGCACCTCGGTGCACTCGGCCGGGGCGATCCAGCCCTGGTTCTCGATGTCCTTCCACGGCGCGTCGTAGCGTTTCGGGCCGATCAGGCTGAACACGTCGCCCTCCCGGCCGTCCTCGCGGATCAGTGTCGCGGTGAGCCCCAGCCGGCGACGCGACTGGAGGTCGGCGGTGAGCCGGAAGATCGGCGCGGGCAGCAGGTGCACCTCGTCGTAGACGATCAGTCCCCAGTCCCGGGAGTCGAAGAGCTCGAGGTGGCGGTACTCGCCCTTCCGGCGCGTCGTCATGATCTGGTAGGTGGCGATCGTGACCGGGCGGATCTCCTTGCGTTCGCCGGAGTACTCGCCTATCTCCTCGTCCGTCAACGAGGTTCGCGCTATCAGCTCTCTTTTCCATTGCCGGCCGGCAACCGTGTTCGTGACGAGGATCAGGGTCGTCGCCTGCGCCTGGGCCATCGCCGCCGCACCCACGAGCGTCTTGCCCGCGCCGCACGGCAGCACGACCACGCCGGAGCCCCCGTGCCAGAACGAGTCCGCCGCGTCACGTTGGTAGTCACGCAGGTGCCAGCCGTTCTCGCGGAGCTCGATCGAGTGCGCCTCGCCGTCGACGTAACCGGCGAGATCGTCGGCCGGCCAGCCGATCTTGAGCAGCGCCTGCTTGAGGCGGCCCCGCTCGGACGGGTGCACCACGACGGTGTCCTCGTCGATGCGCTCGCCGAGCATGGGCGCGATCTTCTTCTGGCGCAGCACCTCTTCCAGGACGGCCCGGTCGAGGCTGATTAGTACGAGCCCGTGCGCCGGATGCTTGGACAGCTGCAAGCGCCCGTAACGGTCCATCGTGTCGGCGACATCGACCAGCAGCGCGTGCGGCACGGCGTAGCGCGAGTAACGCACCAGCGCGTCGACGACCTGCTCGGCGTCGTGCCCGGCCGCGCGGGCGTTCCACAGCCCGAGCGGCGTGACCCGGTAGGTGTGGACGTGCTCGGGTGAGCGTTCGAGCTCAGCGAACGGCGCGATGGCCGCGCGTGCGTCGGGCGCCAGTGGATGGTCGACCTCGAGCAGGAGGGTTTTGTCGGATTGGACGATCAGCGGTCCGTCGGTCACATCGGCCATTCTCCCAGCTCCACCGACAAGCTGTTCGACCCTCGGCGGCTCATGGCACGCCGCAGGTCGAACAACTCGGGAAAGGGGAGGGGGAAAGGGGAGGGCGTTCAGCCGAGGACGGCGAGCAGGCGGGTGACCTCGGCGGCCACCGCATTGCGGGCGGCGCCGAGGTAGGTCCGCGGGTCGACGGCGTTCTGGTCGGCGGCGAGGCCGGCCCGGGCGGCCGTGGTGAAGGCCTTGTTGAGCTGCGTGCCGATGTTGACCTTCGCGATGCCGCGCGCGACGGCCCGGCGTAGCCCGTCGTCCGGCACGCCGGAGGAGCCGTGCAGCACCAGCGGCACGGGCACCGCGTCGCGCAGTGCCGCGATCAGGTCGTAGTCCAGGACGGCGTCGCGGGTGAGCATCGCGTGGCTCGTGCCCACGGCGACGGCCAGCGCGTCGACGCCGGTGCGCCCGACGAATTCCCGTGCGTCGTCCGGGTCGGTGCGCGCGCCTGGGGCATGGACACCGTTCTTGCCGCCGATTTCGCCCAGTTCCGCCTCGACCCAGACACCGGCGTCATGGCACCGCGTGACGACAGCCGCGGTCGCCTCCACGTTTGCGGTGTACTCGAGTGCTGAGGCGTCGAACATGACCGAGCTGATGCCTAGGCTGATCGCTTCCCGGACGAGTGCGGCGTCGGTTGCATGGTCGAGGTGCACGGACATCGGCATCTCGGCGGCCCGCGCCACGGCCAGGGTCGCGGCCGCGATGGGGGCGAGCCTGCCGTGGTAGCGCACCGCGTTCTCGCTGATCTGCAGGATGGCTTTCCGGCTGGCCGCGTCCGCGCCGCGCGCGATCGCCTCGGCGTGCTCGATCGTAATCACGTTGAACGCGCCGGCCCCGGTACCGGTTCGAGCCGCGCCGGCGACGATTTCGGCAGTAGACGTCAGGGTCATGCGAGCCGCCAGGCGAGCAGCGCAGCGCCGAGCGCGCCGGCCTGATCGCCGAGCTCGGCCGGCACCAGGCGGGGGCGCCGCTGAAAGGTCAGCAAGGCGTCGAGTGCGTCGGCGAGCGGGTTCAGTAGCACGTCGCCGGCGCCGGCGAGCCCACCGCCGATGACCACCAGCTCCGGGGCGAGCAGCGTCGCATAGGCCTGCAGAGCGCGGGCCAAGGCCTCGACGGCGTGCTGCCAGACGGCGCGTGCGTCGGGGTCACCCGCCACGACGAGCTCGGACACCAGTCTCTGGGCCGGCCGGCCACTGCGCCGCGCGTATTCCCGGTCGATCGCCGCGGCGGAGGCGATCGCTTCGAGGCAGCCACGCGCTCCACAACCGCAGACCGGACCGTCCGGTTCGACGATCAGGTGGCCGATCTCGCCGGCGTATCCGTGCCCCGAGTACGGCCGGCTACCGATCACGACCGCCCCGGCGATGCCGGTGCCGATGGGCAGGAACAGGTAATCGCTGGCCCCGCGTGCGGCGCCGAGCTGCCCCTCTGCGAGACCCCCGGCGCGCACGTCGTGCTCGAACGCCACCGGGATGCCGAGCCGCTTCTGCACCAGTTCGCGCAGCGGCACGTCGCGCCAGCCCAGGTTGGCCGAGAAGACGGCCACGCCGTCGTCGACGATGCCCGGCACCACCACGCCGGCGGCGCGAGCCGGGTGCCCATCCTGTACCGCAGCTGCCTGCTGATCCGCGGCGGCCTCGACGATCCGCTCGACGACGGCGTCCGGGCCGTCCTCGCGCCGGGTCGCGATGCGCCGAGACGCGATCACACGATGCGCCTCGTCGACCAGGGCGGCCTTCATCGACGTGCCGCCCACGTCCAGCGCTATCACGCACTCCACGGGCTGACTCTAGGGTCCATCCAGGATGACCGAGCGCGTGAGGTGACGGGGCTTGTCCGGGTCGAGGCCGCGGGCATGCCCGCGTGCGACGGCGGCCCGCTGCGTGCGGATCAACTCCGCCATCGGGTCGAGCCGCGAGTCGACCCAGATGGCGCCGGTGCCGACGACCTCGTCGCGCAGCCGTTCGGGGGCATCGCCCAGCATCCACACCAGGCTGCAAGTATCGGCGATGCTGATCGGCCCGTGCCGATACTCCATGGCGGGGTACGACTCCGACCACGACAGTGATGCTTCGCGGAACTTCAGCGCCGCCTCGTTGGCCAGCCCGACCGTCCAGCCCCGGCCGAGGAACGCGAACTGGCTGCGCTCCAGAGCGCCTTCGGGTAGCTCGCTCGCCAGCGCCGTGCGCCCGTCCGCGATGGCGCCGCTCAGGTCCTCGCCGAGGTGTGCGCGCAGCAATGCCAGCGTCGTGGTCGCGAACCGGGTCTGCACCACCGAGCGCTCGTCGGCGAACGGAAGCGCGACCGTGTCAGTGGCCGCGTCGGCCGCCGGGGTGCTGCCGTCCGCGGTGATGGCGATCGTGGGCGCCTGCCCGCGGCGCAGCACGTCGACGACCTCGGTCGTGGTGCCGGACCGGGTGATCGCGACGATCCGGTCGTACCTACGGCCGATCGGCGCCTCGGACGCGGCGAACGCATCCGTCTCACCCAGCCCGGCGCGCTCACGCAGCGCCGCATAGCACTGCGCCACGAACCACGACGTGCCGCAGCCGACCACCGCAACCCGGTCGCCGGCGGCCGGCAGCGGCATGGCGCCGGCCTGTTCGGCCGCCGTCCGCCAGCAGTCGGGCTGGCTGGTGATTTCGTCGTCGACGAACGTCATGAGCTGCTCCTTCAGCGCGCGGTCTTGCTCATTGTGACGCGATATCGTGCATCTTCGATCGGCAGCGCTGCAACGCGTACTCTCTCAGTCCTTGGTCTTGCAAGAATGACCCGGGAACGGGCGTGATGAGCAAGCACGAACGGCTGGGCGCCATCCTGGAACTGCTGGCACGCGACGGCAGCCTCGACGTCGACACGGCGGCGGCCGAGTTGCACGTCTCGTCCGCGACGATCCGGCGAGATCTCGACGTGCTCGCCAAGCAGCAACTGCTCACCCGTACGCACGGGGGTGCGGTGTCCAACAACGCTGCCTACGACCTGCCGTTGCGCTACAAGGCCGCCCGGCACGCTTCGGAGAAGCAGCGCATCGGCAGGGCCGTGGCGGAGATGATCGATGTGGGCACGATCGTCGGCATGAACGGCGGCACCACGACGACCGAGGTGGCACGCGCCCTCGCCCTTCGCGGCGACCCCCAGTCCTCGTACAACCCGTCCATCACCGTCGTCACCAACTCGTTGAACATCGCGACCGAACTCGCGGTACGCGCGCACTTGAAGATCGTGGTCACCGGCGGCGTCGCCAGGCCGCAGTCATACGAGCTGGTCGGACCGCTAGCCAGTGGCATCCTCGAGCAGTTGACGCTGGACGTCGCCGTGCTCGGCGTCGACGCCATCGATCTGGATGGCGGGGCCACGACCCACCAGGAGAGTGAGGCCGCCATCAGCCGCCTTATGGCAGCGCGGGCCCGCAAGGTGATCGTGGTCGCCGACAGCTCCAAGCTCGGGCACCGTGCGTTCGCCCGGCTGTTCCCGCTGGAGTCGATCAACGTGCTGGTGACCGACACGGAGGCCGACGACGAGGTGATCCGCGGCTACGCCGATGCTGGCCTTGAGGTGGTCCGGGTTTAGCGCGGAAGACGGGTTAGAACAGCGCTAGTTGCTGCGGCTTGGGGGCCAGGCGTGGTACGCGTGGCCGACGTGCCTGCCAAGCCACCGGCTCGTCCGGCCACTGCGCATCGCGTGGCTCCTGATCGCACAGCGCCCGGAGCGCGGCACCGACGGTCCAGGTCAGCTGCTGGCCCAGAAACGTCTCTCGCACCGCCTCAGGGTCGAGGGGCAGGTATCCGGGGCCGCCCTGCAGGTCAATGCCCAGCGGCACGTCGTCGCGCATCGCCATGACCCGGCAGTTCAGCTCCCACGCATCCCGGGCGCCTGGCGCGGCGAGCCGGCGCGCGCCGCCCGGGCCGATCGCCGCGACGACGCGCGCGCCGCCGCATGCCACGTCGTCGAATGCCGCCCGAGCCGAGCCCAGCTCGCGCAGCAGGGTGGCTGCCGTCTTTGGCCCTATGCCGCGCACCCCCGGCATGTTGTCGGACGCGTCGCCACGCAGTGCGGCGAAGTCGCGGTACTGGTCCGGGCGCACGCCGAGCAGCGTCGCCAGCCGGGACGGCGTGAGCAGTGGGGACGCCTCGACGCCGCCGTCGATGATGCGCAGCACGCTCGTGGTGTCGTCGATCAGCGAGAACACGTCCCGATCCGATGTCATGATCACCGTGTCTGCGCCCTGGCCGGCCGCGAAGCGCGCCGCCGATGCGAGGACGTCGTCGGCCTCCAGTCCGGGCGGGACGACGACCGCGACGCCGAGCCCGTGAAGCACCTCGGCGGCGAACCTCAGTTGATCGACGAGCGTGGAAAGCTTGTCGGCGCGCTGCGCCTTGTACTGCGGCCAGGTCTCGCGGCGCACGCTGGCGTCCGGATCGTCGAAGCCGACGACTATGGCTGCCGGGCATACGCGCTCGGCGGCGGTGACGAGCTGGGACAGCAGCCCCCGCACCGCCCAGGTTCGGTGGCCGGTGTGGGCTTGCGAGTGGTAGGCGCGGTGCACCAGGGAGTTGCCGTCGACCGCCAGCACCCGCGCCATGCACGACATCTTGCCGCATGGCACCGTCACGGCACCGGCAGCGCGCGGGGTGGGACGGGGCTCGCCACGACGATCGAGGTCACCGTGTTCCCGTGCACCAGAAACCGATCCAGGACCTGCTCCAGCGCGTCGATGGTCGGGGCGTGGACCTTGACGAGGAAGCAGTCCTCGCCGGTGATGCGGTGGCACTCGCTGATTTCCGGCATGCGCTTCGCGAGCGCCGCGATCTTCGGCAGTTGGCCCGGCACCGGCCGGATGCGCGCATAGGCGGCGACCGGCATACCGAGCGCCGCGGGGTCGATGTCGACGCGGTAGCCGACGATGACCCCGGACCGTTCCAGGCGCTGCACCCGTTCGGTGACTGCCGGCGCGGACATGCCCACCCGCCGGGCAAGCGCCGACATGGTGATGCGGGGATTTGCCTGGAGTTCCCGCAGTAGTTGGCGATTCACGTCATCGAGTTCGTTCTGCCTTGACTCTGTAGCCATCTGGGCCTCCTTGCCTTAAGGATGCCATTCCTTCCACGGCCCTGGCTTGCCACCCTACTTGCATGCAGCTGGCCCCGTCTCCGTCCGCACGGATCGCCCGACTCCCCAGGAGCGACCGGGTGCCGGCGCCGTGCTTCTTCCTCATCAGCGCGGTCTTTCACTACCTCGGCCCGTCGTTCGCGGTGCTGCTGTTCGCGCACGTGAACGTGCTCGGCGTCGCCTGGCTGCGCATCGCCAGCGCCGCGCTAGTCTTCGGCGTTTGGCGGCGTCCCTGGCGGCTGCTCCGGAACTCGCACGAGTGGCGCCTGCTCGTCGCGCTCGGCGTCGTGCTGGCCGCGATGAACTCGCTGTTCTACCTGGCGATCGACCGGTTGCCGCTGGCCACGGTCGGCGCCATCGAGTTCCTGGGCACTATCGTCCTGGCCGCCGCGGGCACCCGGACGCCGCGCAACGTCGCCGCCCTGGTGCTGGCGATCGGCGGGGTGTTCGTGCTGACCGACGTGCGCCTGGGCGGCGAGCCGCTCGGCTTCGCGTTCGCGTTCGCCAACTGCGCCGGCTTCATGTTGTACGTGCTGCTCGGCCACCGGATCGCGAACAGCAACGTCGCGAGCAGCGGCGACAAGCTCGACCGGCTCGGCGCCGCGATGCTCGTCGCCGCGGTGGCGGCCACCCCGTTCGCGATCGGGCAGGCGGCGCCGGCGTTCACGCATCCGACCTGGCTGCTGTGGGGCATCGGGGTGGGTCTGTGCTCGTCGGTCATCCCATACGTGACGGATCAACTGGCCATGGCGCGACTGCCGCGGGCCACGTTCGCGCTGATGCTCGCCCTGCTGCCGGCCACCGCGACGGTGATCGGGCTGGTCGTGCTGTCGCAGGTGCCCACCGCTCGCGACCTTGCCGGCATCGCGTTGGTGGTGGCCGGCGTCGCCGTCCATAGGGACAACGCGCCGCCGGACCGTGGACCTCGGTCGATTAATCCAACACGTCGACCCGGGTGATGTGGTGCAGCGCGAACGCCTCGAGGCGGCCGGTGTCCACGTCGTGCCCGCGCAGCGTCCCGCCGGCCATGGAGATCGGCTCGATGGTGCGTTGCGACGATGTCCCGTGCGCGTCGACGTAGCCGAGCCAGATGCGCCGCCCGCCGCGGATCGCCTCGCGCAGCAGGCCCAGCGTCGCCGCCGAGGTCACGCCCGGCACCGGCGGCACGCTGCGGCGGGCGATCTCGGCGCGCTTGTCGGCGGCACGCAGCCGCCGGATCAGCTCGCCGGCAGCGGCCGCCGGGTCGGTTGCCGGCCGGTTGCGCACCAGCCGGGACGTGGGGCGCGACGGCGCGCGGGGGGCGTCGGCACCGAGCCTCACGAGCGCGCCATCAGATGCCTCGGCTGCCGGCGCGTAGCCCGCCTCGCGCAGCACATCGAGCACTCGCGAGACGGGCGCACTCGCAACAACGACGGTCGGCGCGATGCGTCGCAGCTCTAGCGAGGCCGTCGCGCGGTCGGCCAGCACGCGGGACAGCAGCGCCTGATCGTCGCAGCGCAGGTAGGCCGACGCCGTGCCGGCGCGCAGCACGCCGTGGCGGCGGGCCACGTCGTCGACGAGGTAGCGCAACGCCTGTGGTACCGGCGTGCGGGAGTGCGCGTCGAACAGCGCGCTGATGCCGGCCGCGGTGTGGCCGGCATCCAGGCCGCGGCGCACGGAGGTGTCGGTGATCCGGTAGACGCTGGCCCCGCCTGTCGACTCCAGCTCGGCGACCGCGCTGAGCTCCTCTGCCAGGTCGGCCGTCGGCGGCCCCGGGACGACGACGGTGAGGTCGGGCTGTACCAGGAAGTGGTCGACCGGCTCGGGGAGTGCGGCGTTCAGGGTCTCCGCGGCCGATGGTGAGCCGCGCAGCACGGAGCGGCCGTACGAGGTCAGTCCGCCCGCGGCGGTCACGCCGAGTATGTCGGCCTCGGCGAAGATCGCGTCTGCCTGGCGCCGCTGCGCGCTCGCCCGCCTGGGCGTGAGCCAGGCCAGCCGGGCCAGCACGTCGGCGCGCTCGGCCGGCGCGGTGCCGGACGGCAGGTCGGCCAGCACGCCGAGCACCTGGCGGCGCAGCGCCGGGATCGTGCCGCGCTCCGCATCGGGGCCGAGCGGCGTGATCAGCCGGTCTCGCTCGTCGCGTTGCCCGATGAGGCTGGGCTGACGGGTCATGCCGAGCCACGCGTTCGCCAGCGCCACCCAGCGCGGGGCCGGCTCGCGGCGCCGCCACGCGTCGTACTCCGACGTCGGCAGGAACATGGGCTCGATGCCGTGCGAGGCGGCGATCAGCCCGGCGGCGGCCGCGATCTCGACGAGCAGCGCCGCGACGTCCTCGGACACGGAAAGCTCCCGGGCGGCGCGGCGCAGGTCACGGACGCCGAGGCCGCCGGCACGCAGCACCTGGGGCGGCGCCGCGCTCCAGAGCTCGGCGAGCGCGCCGACATGGCGCAGGGTGTCGAGCACCGCGGTGGTGCCGCGATGATCGACGTCGGTCTCAACGAGCGCGACCGCAGGCGGCGTCGGGGTGATCGATGGGAACGGTGTGCCGCCGCGCAACGCCAAGCCGACCTCGCGGGGCAGTTCCACGGTCTGCGTGTCGATCGGGACGAGCAGGCCCGCAGCGATCAGCCGGTGCGGGGGCGTCGCTCCGTTGTCGATCACAGCGGGAAGCAGGGCGTCTCGCACGACGCCCACCGGGGGACCGCCCGCGAGACGGTCCAGAACGTCCCGTTCGGCCGGGTCGCACTCCTCCAGCAGCGCATGCAGGCGCTCCCGGTCGCGCAGCACCGCGGCCACCGCCGCGCCCGAGCTGGGCTGACTTGCCGGCGGCAGGCCCAGCGTGCGCAGCACCGCGGCCAGCGTCACGTCAGACACGGCGGCGAGCAACTGGTCGGCCGGACGGCCCAGCCCGGCCGGGTACGGGCCCACCGCGTCGGCCACCGCGCCGACCAGGTGCTGCTCACCCCAGATCAGCCCGGTGGCGCGCAGCTCCTCCAGGGCCGCGGCGACGTCGATGCCCGGCAGTAGGGCCGCGGCTTGGCTGGAATCGCGGGTCAGGACGAGCGCTTCGAGAGTGGCCAGTTGCGCGGCGTTCAGGCCGTCGACGGCCCGCTGCACCGATGCCCGCACTCCAAGGCGGTTGGCTAGCGTGGCGAAGTCGGCCGGCGCCGGCAGCGCCAGGTCGGGGCGCCGGCGCAGTAGGTCGGCGAGCTCGTCGTCGGTGCGGTGGCGCAGCCAGTCGGACAGCGACGTGTCAGTCACCAGCCCGATGGGGGAGTTCGTCAATCGTCGGGTGCCGGTAACTCAGCCGGTCGACCGGCAACGGGAATTCCACGTCCGCGCCGAAGGGTGACTGCGCGCCGGCGTGGTCGGTGGCGAGCTCGGATACGTGGAAGTCGTCAGCGGGCGCGCCCCCCAGCGGCTGATACAGCTCCGGGAGTCTTGGCGTCGCACCTGGCATCGGGCAGCCTTCCTGTCTTGATGGCGAAAAATCGCAAAGACCAAGTCTGCCATGTCGTGGCGGGCCTCTCCGGCGACAGTGCGCGAACGTCCACAGTGGACAGACAGCCCGACAACTCGGGCAGAGCGGTGCCAATGGTAAACGGCAGTGTCCCCCGATTTCTTGTGCCGCGGGGGGTCCGGGCAAGTAACCTGTGTGAGGGAGGCACCGCTGGTGCGGTGCCTTCAAGTGTGTTGTGAGAGGAGCTCCGGTGCCTACCGGCAAGGTGAAGTGGTTCAACGCCGACAAGGGCTTCGGTTTCTTGGCCGAAGACGGCGGCGAGGACGTGTTCGTCCACCGCGATGCCCTGCCCAGCGGCGTCACCGAGCTCAAGCCCGGGCAGCGGGTCGAGTTCGGTGTCGTGCAGGGGCGCAAGGGCAACCAGGCGCTGTCGGTGCGGGTGCTGGATCCGGTGCCGTCCGTGGTGCGGGCAACGCGCAAGCCGGCCGAGGAGATGGCCCCGCTCGTCGAGGATCTGATCAAGATGCTCGACCAGACCTCGAATCTGCTTCGCAGGGGCCGTTATCCCGATCGAGGCGAGTCCCGCAAGATCGCCGCCCTGCTACGCGCCTTCGCCGACAACCTCGACGCGTAAGAGCACCGCAAACGACGATTAAGGTCCAGCGTGTGGATCATCGTCGCACCGCTCTCGTGATGGTCGATCTCAGGCCGCGTGTCGTCAGTCAGCCACTTGCCCCCCGGCCCGGCTCGGCTGTCGTAGCCGCGGCACGCCGCCTCGCCAGCGACTTCCGCGCTGTGCAGGCGGCCGTGGTTGCCATCCGTGTCGAGCGGCCCAACGTCGTCGAGCAGCCACCCGGCAGCGAGTTGGTCG